>NZ_QKTE01000002.1:0-387239 GCF_003234735.1 Curtobacterium sp. MCLR17_040
GTCAGGCGGCGGGGGTGGCCGGCGCGGCGGGGGCTGCGGCGACCGGGGCGGACGTGGCGGCCGGCGCGGCCTCGGTCCGACTGACACCGACGCCGCGGATCAGCCCGACCTTGCCGGCGACCACGTAGAGCACGAAGGCGATGACCACGGAGTTGATCGACGGGATGCCGACGGCGACGAAGTACCCGATGAGCGAGGCGACCGCCCAGATGACCAGGGTGGCCGGCACCCAGGTGGGCGAGGTCGCCGGGATGTTCTCGGCGTCGCTCAGCTCGCGGCGCCAGCGCTTCACGACGAAGTACTCCGCCACCATGATCCCGGCGATCGGCGGGAAGACGACCCCGAGCACGGACAGGAACGGTGTCAGGGCCCCGAGGAACCCGACCGCGGCGAGCACCGAGCCGACGACACCCATCACGAGCGTCACGAGCCCGCGGTTCACCTGCTTGCCGAACACCGCGTCGATGAAGTTCGTGACGCCGAGGCTCGAGCTGTAGATGTTCCAGTCGTTGATCTTGAACGTGCCGAGCAGGATCACGAGGATGCCGACCCAGCCGACGCTCGACGTGATCACGCGGGTGATGTCCGCGGAGCCGACGGCGTGGGCGAGCAGGACACCGGCCAGGCCGATGACGTACTCGCCGAGCGTCACGCCGAGCAGCGTCTGCTTCACGACGTCGCCGACCGACCGGTTGAAGCGGGTCATGTCCGGCGTGATCACCGCACCGACGATGAACCCACCCGCCACCAGGGTGGTGCCGGCCACGAAGCTCAGCTCCGGACCAGCCGGGGCACGCGCGGCGAGCTCGGCGATCGAGTGCCGGCTCAGCTCGACGATGACCGCCCAGCCGACGAGCACCAGGAACAGCGGCACGGTCACGTTCGCCAGCCACTGCATCGAGTGGAACCCGCGCAGGACGATCGCGGTGACGAGCAGCCCGAACACGAGCGACCACGCCCAGGCGGGCAGGATCGGCAGGATCGAGACGAGGCCGGCCGCCGAGACGCCCGACTGGATGCCGAACCAGCCGATCAGGCTCAGCCCGATCGCCAGCCCGACCAGCGCCGAGCCGGCCTTGCCGAACCCGGTCCAGCGGGCGATGACCGAGGTGTTCAGGCCCTCCTTGACGCCGATGACGCCGACGAGGACCGAGACGATCTCCAGGATCACGGCGCCGAGGGTGATCGCCCAGAAGGCGTCCCAGAAGCTCATGCCGAAGCCGAGCGTCGCACCGAGCAGGAACTGGGACAGGGCCGAGATCTGCCCGAAGCGCTGCACGGCGACCTGGAACCAGCCGTAGCGCGCGGACATCGGGACTCGGCTGAGCGAGTAGTCGTCGACGGCGACCGACTCGGAACGGGGGGTTCGTGGTGCTGACACTGCTGTCTCGCTGGCCATCGTGGCTCCTCGGGGAGGGGTGTCGGCGTGGGCCGATCGGGGTGTCAGCCACGGTAGGACGGCATCGGATTGCGGTACATGTGCAGAACGTCGTTACGGGCATGTGAATCCGTGCGCGCTGCACAGGCCGCGCGCCCGGTCCGGCTCATCACACCACGCCGGTTAGGCTTCCGGGGTGCGTCTCGTCATCGCCCGGTGCTCCGTCGACTACGCGGGCCGGCTCTCAGCCCACCTGCCGCTCGCGACCCGCCTGCTCATGCTCAAGGCGGACGGCTCCCTGCTCGTGCACTCCGACGGCGGCAGCTACAAGCCGCTGAACTGGATGAGCCCGCCCTGCTCGATCGAGATCACCGAGCCGGACGACGAGCAGTCGAGCGCCGGCATCACGCAGGTGTGGACGGTGACGCAGAAGAAGACGCAGGACAAGCTCATCGTCTCCCTGTACGAGGTCCTGTCCGACGAGACCCACGACCTGGGCGTCGACCCGGGCCTGGTGAAGGACGGGGTCGAGGCGCACCTGCAGCAGCTCCTGGCCGAGCAGATCGAGCTCCTCGGTGACGGCCACACCCTGGTCCGCCGCGAGTACATGACGGCGATCGGGCCGGTCGACATCCTGGCCCGCGACGACGCAGGGGCGAGCGTCGCGGTCGAGATGAAGCGCAACGCCAACATCGACGCGGTCGAGCAGCTCACCCGGTACCTCGAGCTCATGAACCGCGACCCGCACCTGCGTCCGGTGCAGGGCGTGCTGGCGGCGCAGACGGTGGCACCGCAGGCACGCACCCTCGCCGAGGACCGCGGCATCCGCGTCCTCGTGCTCGACTACGACGCGATGCGCGGCATCGAGGGCGGCCACACCCGCCTGTTCTGACCCGCGTCGGACCGTCCGGCCTGGAGGCACGGCACACCCCCGCCCCGCCGCCGACGGACCCCGGATGGTCGCCGCCACGGCCCGGCTAGGGTGGACAGGACATGACCAGCCCGTTCTCCGCCATCCTGTTCGACCTCGACGGCACCATCAGCGACTCCGCGCCGGGCATCCTCGAGAGCCTGACGCACACCTTCCGCACCGTCGGCGTCCCGGTGCCGGACCACGACACCCTGATGTCGTTCGTGGGCCCGCCGATCATGGACACGTTCCGGATCGCGATGGGCATGGACGACGAACTGGCCGACCGCACCCTCGCCGTCTACCGCGAGCACTACTTCTCGCACGGGGCGCTCGACTCCGCGATGTTCCCGGACATCGACGTCGTGCTGCGCACCCTGCACCAGGCGGGGCTGCCGATCTCGACGGCGACGAGCAAGCCGGAGACCCCGGCGACCTACATCCTCGAGCACTACGGACTCACCGGGGACATCGACATCATCACGGGCGCCAGCGACGACGAGGTGCGGTCGAGCAAGGCCGACGTCGTCGAAGAGGCACTGCGACGCCTCGAGGCCCACGGCTTCGACACCAGCCGCCCGGTGCTGATCGGCGACCGGAAGCACGACGTCGAGGGCGCGACCGTGCACGGCGTCCCGGTCGTCTTCGCCGAGTGGGGCTACGGCTCCCCCGACGAGGCCGAGGGCACCATCGCCCGTGCCGCCACCCCGCTCGACCTGCTGCCGATCCTGCTGCCGTCCGCGACGCCGTCCGCATGAGCGGCGACGTCGCACGTCGGGGCCTCCGCGGCGCCGCCTGGCTGCTGCCAGCGGCCATCATCCTGATCGCGCTGAACTTCCGCGGCCCGATCGTCGCGACCGCCCCGGTCATCGGGGACGTCCGCGCCGACCTCGGCCTGACCGCGACGATCGCCGGGCTGCTGACGACGATCCCGGTGCTTTGCTTCGCTCTCGCGACGCCGTTCGCCAGCTGGGTCATCGCGAAGGCCGACCCCGAGCGCGCGGTGTCCCTGTCACTCGTCATCGTGCTCGTCGGCACCGTCGTGCGCTCGATGCCCTCGTCGGCGGCGCTGCTGATCGGCACCGCGGTCATCGGCATCGGCATCACGATCGGCAACGTGGTGATCCCGGTGGTCATCCGGCGGGACACCTCGCCGGAGCGTGTCGGCCTGGTCACCGGCGTCTACACGTCGGCGCTCAACGTCGGGTCGATGATCACGTCGCTCGGCACCGCTCCCCTGGCCGCCCTGTGGGGGTGGCCGGTCGCCATCGCGATCTGGGCGGTCTTCGCACTCATCGCCGCCGCGGCCTGGACCTACACGGTCGGTGCTCGCGCCGCCTGGCGACGCCCGCTGCCGTCCGAGCGGGACGAACCGCTGCCCGTCACGGGCCCCATCGACCAGCTGCTCGACACCGGGTCGATCCGGACCGCGCGTGCCGCGGAGGCCGCACGGGTCGCCGCCGCCGAGCCGATCCGGCCGGCGCGACGGCTCATCACCTGGGGCCTGACGCTGGCGTTCGGTGGTCAGGCGTTCTCGTACTACGCCCTCACCGCGTGGATCCCGACGCTGCTGCACGACGAGATCGGCTTCTCGAAGGCGTCGTCGGGCGCGAGCTCGTCGGTGTTCCAGATCCTGGCCGTCGTCGGGGCACTCGGTGTCCCGCTGCTCGCGACCCGGTGGCGTCCGGCGGCGATCATCGCCCTGGTCGGCACGCTGTGGCTGGCGATGCCCCTCGGGCTGCTGTTCGCCCCGCAGCTCTGGTTGCTGTGGTCGGTGCTCGGCGGTGCAGCCCAGGGCGGCGGAATCACCGTGATCTTCATCGTCATCGTGCGGATCGTCTCGAGCGACGCCGACGCCCGCCGGATGTCCGCGTTCGTGCAGGGCGGCGGGTACCTGCTCGGGTCGGCCGGGCCACTCGTCGCCGGTGCCCTGCACGGTGCGACGGGGAACTGGACCGCACCGCTGCTCGTCGTGCTCGTCGCGGTGCTCACCCTCGGTGTCGTCGGGACGTTCGCCGCGCGACGGGTGTCCTGACCCCGAACCCGGACGCCGGCTGAGACCCCGCTCCGGCTCGACCCCCGAGGGGCTGACCGACGGGGGCCGCACCCGCACGACCCCTCAGCGCGCGGACCGGCTTCGCGGCCAGCTGGCGGCACGGTCCCGGCCGGTCGTCATCCCGGACGGCCAAGGTCCGGAGAGTGGACATCCGACGACCCGCCCGGTGGCGGGACCAGCCGCTCGCAGCACGGCTCACCCTGCTCGTGATCGCGGCCGGCACGACCGTGCTGCTCGCCTGGAACCTGGGCCGTGGCGGGGACTTCAGCTTCTACCAGGCGTCGGCGCGGTCGATGTCCGAGTCGTGGCCGGCGCTGTTCTCGGGCGCGTTCGACCCCTCCGCGACGGTGACGCTCGACAAGCTCAGCGGCTTCGCCGTCCCGCAGGCGCTGAGCATCCGGCTGTTCGGGCACTCCACCGCCGCGCTCGCGTTCCCGCAGGTCGTCGAGGGACTCGTCACCCTGTGGGCCTGCTCGTTGGTCGGGCTCCGCTGGGCCGGGGTCGGCACGGGCCTCGTCGCCGCCGCAGCAGCCGGGTCGACGCCGGTCTTCGTGTCGATGTTCGCGCACCCGATGGAGGACGGCATGGTCACCGCCGCGCTGGCCGTCGCCCTGCTGTGCTGGCAGCACGCGGCAGTGACCGGGCGGTGGTGGCCGCTCGTCGCCGCGGGCCTGGCCGTCGGCGTCGGGTTCCAGGCGAAGATGGTGCAGGCGTGGTTCGTCCTGCCGGCACTGCTGCTCGGCACCCTGCTGGCCTCGGCCCGGCACGACGGCCGTCCCTTCCGCTTCGGCACCCGGGTGGTCCGAGCCGGGGTGCTCGGGATCGTCGCGGTCCTGGCGTCGGTGTCGTGGGTGACCGCGCTGGCACTCACGCCGTCGGGTTCGCGGCCGTGGGCGGACGGCTCCACCGACGACAGTCCGCTCGCGATGGTGTTCGGGTACAACGGCATCGACCGGTTCCTGCCCGGCGCGGTGCCCGGGTCCGTCCGCTCGTTCACGGTGCCGTTCGGTCCGCACACCTGGCGCGGTGGTCCGGCCGGGTTCGGCAAGCTGCTCGGACCGCACCTGGCGTCACAGGTGGCCTGGCTCCTGCCCGCGGCGGTGTTCGGCGTGGTGGTCGCGGCCGTGGTGCTCGTCCGCCGCCGTGCGGAGCGACCCGGTGCCCTCGGCTCCCCGTTCGGGCACGCGTTCGACACCCGCGCCGGAGCCGCCACCCTGGCCGTCCTGGTGGTCTGGTTCGGCACCGCGGCGGCCGTGCTCTCGGTGGCCGCCGTGCCGCACACCGCCTACGTCGCCGCGATCGGCGTGCAGCTGGCCCTGCTCGCAGCCCTCGGGTGGCGCGGTGCGGTCGGACTCGTCCGGGCGCAGTCTCGAGGGCTCCGGGCGCTCCCGGTCGTCCTCGCCGCGACGCAGCTCGGCTGGGTGGTGTTCCTCGCGCGGGGCACCGCGATGCCGAGCGTGCTCGCCGTGCCCGCGATCACCGTCTCGACGGTCGCCGTCGTCGCGACGCTGGTGGCGGTGTGGCGGCGACCCCGCCGGGAGGCGACGCGCGGGCCGGACCGGCACCGGGCCTCCCGGACGGTCATCGCGCTGGCAGCCGGGCTCGCGCTCGTCGCCGGACCCGCCGCGTTCTCACTGCAGGCCCTCGACGCGACCCGCGACGGCAGCGGCGTCGACGCGTCGGTCGGGCCGTGGCCCGCGCGCTGGCCGATCCCGGTCGGCAGCCCGGACGTCTTCCACGTGTCGCGCCCGGACCCGTGGGGCGGATCGACGCCCTACCCGCGTGCCCTCAGCCGACTCGTCGCGACCGCGCGACGCCTGGAGGGGTACCGGCACGACGAACCGCTCTTCATGACGGACACGTGGCACATCTCCGCACCCGTGATCGACGCGACCGGACTCCCCGTGCTGACGGACGGCGGGTTCTCGGGCACCGTGCCCGTCTTCACGACGCACCAGATCCGCCGGAGGATCGCCGACGGCCTGCGCGTCCTCGTCGTCGAGGCCCACGCGCCCCGCACGGACCCGGTCCTGCGCGCCGCACTGGCCGGGGGCTGCCGAGCACTCACCAGCGGCACCCGGCACGCACGCCTGCCGATGCAGCCGCGCCGGGCGGACGGCATCGCCTGGACCGTGTGGCACTGCGGGCTGCCCGGCCCGTCGATCGGACCCGGTGCGCACCGCCACCACGGGTCAGCTCGTGGCGAGCACCTCACGCAGGGACATCGGCGGACGCCCGGTGATGCGTTCGACGTCGCCGGACACGTGCGCGAGCGCCCCCTCGGCGATGGCCGTGTAGGTGCTCACCCAGGCGTCGGCCTGCCACGGCTCCGGGTTCCACTGCGCACGTGATGCGTACGCCTCGTCGAGGGTCTCCGGGTGGTAGCTGACCGTCCGGCCGCGGACCTCGGACACGATCGCCGCCGCCTGAGCCAGGGTGATCGCCTCGGGGCCGGTCAGCTCGTAGGTCTGGTCGCGGTGCGCGTCCGGATCATGCAGCACCGCGGTCGCGACGCGGGCGACGTCCGCACGGGCCACCGCGGCCATGGCGCCGTCGCCGGCCGGTCCGCGGATCACGCCGTCCTCGCCGACCAGGTCCTCGACGAAGTCCAGGTAGAAGCTGTCGCGCAGGAACGTGAACGCCATCCCGCTCTCGCGGATCGCCTGCTCCGTCGCCCAGTGGTCGCGTCCGAGCGTGAAGGTCGCTTCGGGAGCCGCGCCGAGGAACGACGTGTAGACGACGTGCCGCACGCCCGCGTCGGCCGCCGTGGCGACGAACGCCCGGTGCTGGTCGAGGCGGTCCTGGGCCTCGGCCGCCGAGACCATGAGCAGCACCTCGACGCCCTGCAGGGCGGTCCGGCTCGCGTCGGCGAAGGTCGCGACGGCGACCTCGGTGCCCGGAAGCTCCGGCGCACGCGAGGCGTCGCGCACGAGCATCCGGAACGGCACGGCGTCCGCGGCGAGCGCCGCGCTCACGGCGCCCCCGATGTTGCCGGTCGCTCCGGTGATGGCGATGGTCATGGTCGCTCCTCGTGTCGGTGTCGCGTGGTCGTCGTCGGGGTCACGTCGTTGTCGGGGTCGCCTGGTGGTCGTCGACGGTCGCGTCGGTCGGTGGTCACGTCCACACCGTCCTGGAGGCCCGGATCACCGTGGGCGCGACCCTCGCGGCGTTCACGCCGTCCACCTCCACCGCCCACGCGCGCGCAGCGTCGTGGTCGCGGCCGTGCCGCATGTGCCGTCCGACCAGACGGTCGAGCCGCACGTCGTCGGCGACGGCGCAGAACCAGGTCTCGGTGAAGAGCGTCGGCAGCGCCGACCACGGTGCGGTGTCGTCGAGCAGGTAGTTGCCCTCGGACACCACGAGGCGGGCGGCGCGGGGCACCGCGATGCTGCCGGCCACGGGTTCGTCCACGCGACGGTCGAAGTCCGGCGCCCACACCACGTCCTCGTCCGCGGCGACGAGTCGGCGGACGAGCGCGACGTACCCGTCGGCGTCGAAGGTGTCCGCCGCGCCCTTGCGGTCGTGCCGGCCGAGGGCGTCCAGCGCCGCGTTCGACAGGTGGAAGCCGTCCATCGGGACCTGCACCGCCGTGCCGGCACCCAGGCGGTCGTCGACGGCGGTGACGATGCGACGGGCGAGCGTGGACTTGCCAGCGCCCGGTGCTCCGGCGATCCCGAGCACCGTGCGGCGGCTCGAACGGGCCAGTTCGACGGCGCGCTCGACGGCCTGGTCGACGGTCGTGCCGGAGTCGCTCACGGCTTCATCCTCGCAGAGCGCACCGACGCCGGGCCGCGGTGGTTCACTTGCCGCATGGTCGATGCGACGAAGGCGTTCAGCGGGTTCTCGGTGCGCGACGTGCCCGAGGCGAAGGCGTTCTACCAGGACGTCCTCGGGGTCGAGGTCACCGAGGACCACGGCATGCTCTTCCTGCAGCTCGGCGGTGGACACCAGGTGCTCGTCTACCCGAAGGGCCCGGGTCACGAACCGGCGGCCTTCACGGTGCTGAACTTCCCGGTGCCGGACATCGACGCCGCGGTCGACGAGCTCACCGCGAAGGGCGTCGTGTTCCTGCAGTACGAGGGGATGACCGACGACCGGGGTGTGAACCGGAAGGGCGGGCCGCTCATCGCCTGGTTCACCGACCCGTCGGGCAACGTCCTCAGCGTCATCGAGGAGTGAACATGTTGTATTCCGAAAGCTCGCGTCGGAGCTGCTGACCGTCCTACCGTCCTCTCACCAACGAGAGGACGGCCATGACGAAGGTGCTGGGACGGCATTGGACCCGCGAGGGGCTCCTCGCCGAGCGCGAACGCGTCCGCGCAGAGTGGAACCTGGACGAGCGGGAGTTCGCCCCGACTGAGCAGTGGCGCGACCTGTTCATCGACGAGTACCTCGCACAGGACTGGCTGGACAGCATCTCGTTCCTGCTCGGTGAGCGATGACTGAGGTGTCCGATGGAGCCGGCCAGCATCACGCAGCCGTCGCCCAAGAGCTCCTGGACTCTTCCCTGCCCGGGCACGGGGTGCAGATCGACTACGAGCTGGATGTCCCCGATGGAACGATCGTCGTGCAGCCTGCCGCTGCGTCAGGAACGACTCCACCGGTCCGGCTGAACATCGGCGGCGTTCACACCGCCAATGTCACACTGTCGATGCGGTACCGATGGAAGAGTCATCTCGAGGTCCTCGAGCTGAACGAGAGCCGGTTCACCCTCTTCCTGGTCGACGAACGACAGCCACTGGTCCGCTTCGAGTTCCAGGAAGCGTTGACCGCCACTCCGCAGTCGCACTGGCACCTGCACGCCGAGCGCGGCGCGTTCAGTTCGCTGCTGGCCAGAGCCCGCGACCACGGATCCGGGCAGCGTGATGCGGCGAGGTTGTCGTCCTTGCACTTCCCGCTCGGCGGCCCGCACTTCCGGCCGAGCCTCGCCGACGTGGTCGAGTTCGTCATCGTCGAGTGCGGCGTGGACGCGTTGCCGACGTGGCGGGAGGCCGTGCACGGGTTCCGGAATCGTTGGCGCCGTGAAGAAGCCGAGGCAACCGCTCGGCAGTTCCCGGCAGAGACCGCGCAGTCGCTCCGCAACCTCGGGTGGGTTGTCCAGCCCCCGGAACCCACCGCGGTCCCACCGCAGTTCGCGGTGCTGCACGCGGGTTGACGCGGTCAGCGGGACAGGGCGCCCGCCCAGCCGAGGGCGATCGGCACGAGCAGGCCGTGGCGGTGGTGCGGGAGCTCGGCGACGGGGATCCACCGTGACTCGTCGGTCGAGCCGTCGAGCTCGTGCCGCAGGGCTCCCCCGGTGATGGTCGCCCGGAACACGATCTGCACGGCCTTCATCGGGCGACCGTTGGCGTGGATGCGGCGCTCTGCGGGGACGATGTGGTGTCGGACCCCGAGCAGGGCACCGGCCTGGGCCTCGTACCCGGTCTCCTCGCGGATCTCGCGCACGACGGCCTGCTCGACGGTCTCGTCGAACTCGACCCCGCCGCCCGGTAACGTCCACGTGCCCGCGTCGGGGTGACGCAGCTTCGCCAGGAGCACGCGGTCACCGTCCGTGATCACGCCGTAGGCGGCGAGCCGGGTGTCGTAGTCCGTGTACTCCATGGGCCGACCATGCCAGGTGGGTGCACCGACGTCTGCCAGCCGCGCCGGGCCTCCAGGCCGTGGACCGGGGTGGTGCGGACGCTCCTCCAGCCCGCCGACCGGTCACGACCCCCCGCGGCCCGCACGCCGAGCGGTCACAGACCGTCGGCCCCGCCGCCCGCAAACGACGGAACGCGACCACGCGACGCAGCACGTGCGGTGTGTCGCGACCACCGCGCGGGCCGGGTGGCGCGAGTCGCCGCCGCCACGGGCCTCCCGGCCGTCCGGCGTGCTGCCGGAACGTCCATGCCGGACGGCCGGCGCGCGCGGTCAGGACACCCCGATGGCTGCCCGCCGAGCGGTCACAAACCGTTGCTTGCGGCACCGCCAAACGACGAAACGTGACCACGCGACGCTGCACGCGCGGGGAGTCGTGACCGCTCGCCGCGCAAGGCCCCGGGCCCGCATGGTGCGGACCGGACCCGATGTGCTCGCCCGACCCGGATCAGGCGTCGACGCGTGCCGCTGCCCAGCCCACGCGCATCCGGGCGACCGCCCGGTCGAAGGCAGTGATCGGTTCCCCGTCGTCACGGATCACGGACTGCAGCTGGAGCCCCTCGTACAGCGCCATGAGCTGCTCGGCGGCGTGCCGGGGCGAGGCGCCGCGGGGTTCCCGGCCGGCGACGACGTCACGGACGAGGGCGAGGGTGACGTCCTCGAACGCCCGCGTGTACTGCGTGCGGAACCACCCGGCGGCGGGGTGGTCGGGGTTCGAGGCGGCACTGAGCACGGCGACCCGGAGTCGCACGAGGGCCGGGTCCTCGACGCCCGCGGCGAGCCGGGCTCGCAGGTAAGCGACCGTGCCGTCCCGCTCCGCGATCGGCCAGAGCTGGCGCCGGCTTCCGTTGTTCCACTTGTCCATGACCGCCACCACCAGGAGTTCCCACATCGGGTACGCCCGGTGGAACTCGTCGGCCGTGACCCCGGCGTGCTCGGCGACCTCGTCGGGCCCGACACGGTGGAAGTCCCCGGCTCGGTAGGCACTGATCGCCCCGGCGACGATGCGTGCGCGGAGGTCGACATCGGTCGTGGGCATGCTGACGATTGTGCGGGGCCGGTCAGCGGCCCGCGACCGCCAGTTCAGGGGGCGCGGCCACCGTCGCCGGCTCCCGGTCAGCCGCGGTCGAACGTCAGTGTCTCGTCGTCGGGTGCCCGGACCTCGCCGGTGCGGGCGAAGTCGGCCCAGATCGCCCGGAAGGCCCGGCCGCGGCGCTCGACCTCGGGCCAGTCGCGTTCGGGGACGAACCGGGTGCCGGCCCAGGCCTCGCGGCCTCCGAGCAGCAGCGGTAGGTCGCTCATGTGCACGGCTCCGGTCGGGGTGCTCGTGACACCGCGGTGCAGTCGGTAGGAGGTCGCCCGGCCGCCGGCGCGTCGGTGCCGCTCGGTGAACCGTCGGGCGTCGCGCCCGTAGATGACGTCGGACAGCGGACGCACGACCCACCACCGCAGGGCCGACCGCAGCACCCGCGACCGGGTGACCCGACGCAGGCCGGGCACGAGCGGCACGTACATGCCGGCCTCGTCCGAACCGGACCCGATCAGCACGTTGACGTCGGGGGCGACCCGGCTCCACGCGGCGTCGAGGTCACGCTCGGCGGGCAGCGGCGCGAAGCCGTACTGGGTGCCGAAGGGCATGCCGGCCGCGAGCCCGTACGGCGCGGCGGCACGGGTTCCGAGTGCCTGCCGGTCGAGCAGGTCTTCGAGCGGGGTGTCGGCGTGCACGGTGCCGACCGCCCGGACCATCGCGCGGTTCATCCGTGCCCGACGCCGGGACAGGCCGAGCGGAGCGCTCTGGATGATCGCGCGGCGGAAGAGCCCTTCGGCGCCGGCACTGATCATCAGGTGCGCAGCCGCGTCCCCGCCGGCCGACTGCCCGAAGACGGTGACCAGGTCGGGGTCGCCGCCGAACGCAGCGATGTTCGCCCGCACCCAGCGCAGCGACTCGACCAGGTCGAGGAGCCCGAGGTTGGCCGGGATCGTCTCGCCGTCACCGAGGAACCCGAGCACGCCGAGCCGGAACGTGACCGACACCACGATCACGCGCTGCTCGGTCACCAGGTCGCGGGCGTCGTAGATCGGCAGGTCGCCGCCGCCGATGACGTAGGAGCCGCCGTGGATCCAGACCATCACGGGCAGCTGCTCGTCCGGCCGCACGTCGGCGGGCAGCGTGATCGAGAGTCGCTGGCAGTGCTCGTCGACCTCGATGCCCTGGATCGGGTTGAGCAGCAGGTCGACGAACTCCTCGTGCGGCTGCGGTGCGACCGGCGACGGGGTCGACGCGTGCAGCTCGCCCGCGAACGGTGGCATCGGCTGCGGCGGCGCGAACCGTTCGGCCTGCGCGTACGGGATCCCGAGCACCCGCACCACGTCGCCGTCGACCGTCCCGACGATGCGGCCGGCGGGGGTGTCGAACGGGGCAGGCGTGGCGTCGAGCATGGGGTTCACGGTATCGGTGCGGCGACGACACGAGCGGACGTGACGGAGGCCGTCCCGATGTGATCGGGACGGCCTCGCTCCGGCTCGGGGAACCGGGTGCACGTGGTGCTCGGCGTCAGTTCGAACGACCGTTGACGTCGCGTCGGTCGTCGTCGTTCCAGTCGGGCTTGCGCACGCCGGACTTCGCGATGCCGCGGCTGACGACGTAGGCGGCCGTCACGATCGCGACGTACAGCCAGGCCTGGTCGGCGCCGAAGCCGGTGTGGCCCTCGTCCGCGTTGTCCACGACGGCCGACGCGACGAGGATCGCGATGGACACGACCAACCAGGCGTAGAACTCCGTGGTCTTGAGCGCGGACTTGGTCTCGTTCCAGGTGGCACGCACGACCGAGTCGTTCCGTGCGGGACGTCCTGCAGTGTTCGACATGGTCACTCCTTCTGATCTCCGCCACCGGGCTTCGGTGGCGCCGTGTGGAGAGATTTGTCTCGCTCGGCTGATTACTCGCCCAGTTTGGGTTCTCAGGAAGGGGGTGGAGCATGGCGTTTGTCCACAGAACGCCAGGACCGGACGGGGTAAGGATGCACGACGAGGACCACCCGCAGCGCGGATCCGATGTGTTCGAGCGGCAGCCGCGCACCACGGAGGGCGCCGCTGCCATAGCCAGCCTGCAGGCGCTCAGCGACAGCGTCCACGAGGCCGACGAGCAGGCGCTCCGCACGCTGGGGATGCTGCCCGTCGACGCACTCGCGCTGCGGCACCTCGTGCTCGCGGACCGGGACGGACGGCTGGTGAACCCGACGCAACTCGCGCGGGTGTTGCGGCTCTCCACCGCGGGGATCACGAAGCTCATCGACCGCCTGGTGCGTGACGGGCGGGCGGAACGGCGGGCGAACCCCGAGGACCGCCGCGGCATCATCATCACGGCGACCGGCTCCGCCGAGCAGGACCTCGCACGTGCCTACCGGCACATCCACGCTCCGCTCATCGAGACCATCGACGCGCTGAGCGTCGACGAGGCGACGGCGGTCCGCCGGTTCGCCTCCCGCCTCGCCGAGGCGCTCCGGCAGGAGCTGCCCTCCCCCGGCGCCCCCTGACGCCGGCCCGGCCCGGTGGGTCGGTTGCTGCGACGGACGGGAGGCCCGTGGCGGCGTCGCCACGGGCCTCCCGACCGTCTGTTTGTTGCGTTGCGCGACGGGCGCTACCGCACCCGCTTGATGGGGATCACGACGAGTGCGCCGATGATGGCGATCGCGCCGGCGGCCCAGCACATGAGCGTGTAGTTGTCGGCGGCGTCCCCGGACCCGATCTTCAGGAAGAACAGGGCGACGGCCGGGGCGAGCGACTGCGGCAGCGCGTTGGCGATGTTGATGACGCCGAGGTCCTTGCCGGGACGGTCCGCGTTCGGCAGGACGTCGACGACGAGTGCGGTGTCGATCGCGGAGTAGATGCCGTAGGCGAAGCCCATGATGACCTCGGCGACGTAGAAGCCGTTGACGGTGTCGGCGTGCGCCAGCACGATGAGTCCGACGGCGAACATCGCCGTGGAGCCACCGACGAACACCTTGCGGCGACCGAGCTTGTCCGAGGCCCAGCCGGACAGCGCCGCACTGACCAGCAGCGCGATCGTGTAGAGCAGCACACCGAAGGCGACGGCGGCCGTGGCCTCCTTCGCGCTCTCGATGCCGAGGTGCTGCTCCATGTAGAGCAGGCGGTACGTCGTGAACATGAAGGTCGCGAAGATGATGAGGAAGCGCGACCACCACGCGAACGCGAAGTCCGGGTTCTTGACCGGGTTCGTCCAGAACGACGCGATGAGGTTCAGGAACGTGAACTTCTTGAGCTTGTACGTGGGCAGGTCGTCCCGCGCGACGACGGCGTACACGGCGACCAGGATGATCGCCAGGATGCCGGGCGCGATGAACAGCACGGGCAGGTTCGCGACGAAGAAGACCGACAGGTAGGTGCCGGCGAGCACGGCGATGTTCTGCGCGAGCGCGATGATGCTCGAGGACCGGCCGCGCTGCAGCTGCGGCACGTTGTCGGCGAAGCTCGCGAGGAGGGTGGCGAGCGTGGCGTTCGCGGCGAGCTGGGCGAGCAGCCAGGCCAGCGTCAGGTTGAGGACGTCGGGCGAGTAGGCAATCCAGGCGAGGGCGATCGCGAAGACGACGACACCGCTGAGCAGCCAGGGGCGACGACGACCCCAGCGCGTGCGGGTGCGGTCGGACAGGGCACCCGCGAGGGGGTTCATGATGAGCGCACCGAACGCGCCGATCGGCAGCACCGAGCCGATGACGTTCGCGGCGTCGTCGCCGACCAGGGCCTGCGCCTTGAGCTGCATGCTCACGTAGACGGGCGCCATGAGCGCGACGAAGAGGCCGAACTGCCCGAGGAACAGGGCGATCTGGTAGCCGATGCCCACCTTGACCGTGCTGACGGGCTGGGTGATGCCCTCTTCCGGGTTGAGCAGTGCCGGGCTGCCGGGTTCGGGTGTGCTCATGACGCCTCCTTGAGTCGATGAAAACCTTGCCTGACAAGGTTTTTCCGACGCGAGCATACATCGACACGTGTTGTCTGCAACACCGGGGTCGTCACACGGGGCAGCAAAAACTACACACCGGGTGGTTTTTGGGGTAGCGTCGTCATCGATCTCGCCGCGGAGCATCGCTCCTCGACGGGCCGCGACACCCAGACAGGATCGAAGGAGCCTCTGCAATGCCCACCACTTCTGTGCAGCTGTACTCGCTGCGCGACGCCATCGCCGAAGACCTCGACAAGGCCATCGCCCGTGTCGCCGAGATCGGGTACGAGAACGTCGAGCCCTACGCGTTCGTCGAGCGCGCCACCGACCTCGAGCGTGCGTTCGCGGCCACCGGCCTCAAGGCTCCGTCCGGCCACGTCGCCGTGATCGACGCCGAGGACACCGCGCCGATCTGGGACGCCGCCGAGCGCCTCGGCATCCGCACCGTCATCGACCCGTTCATCCCGACCGACCGCTGGCAGACCGCCGACGACGTCGCGAAGATCGCCGAGCGCGTCAACGAGCTGACCGCCGAGGCCGCCGGCCGGGGCCTGCAGTTCGGGTACCACAACCACCAGTGGGAGTTCACGAACAAGGTCGACGGCCGCACCGTCTACGACCTGTTCGTGTCGCAGCTGTCGCCGGAGACCGTCCTCGAGGTCGACACCTTCTGGGCGACCGTCGGTGGCGCCGACGCCCCCGCCGTGCTCAAGGGCCTGGGCGACCGCGTCGTCGCGATCCACGTCAAGGACGGCAAGGTCGACGGTGACATCCGCACCGCGCTGCCCTCGTCCGAGAGCGCCCTCATCGTGCCCGAGGCACTGCAGCGCGCCTTCGAGAACCAGACGCCGGCCGGTCAGGGCGACGTCGACGTGACCGCGATCCTCGCCGCCGCACCGCAGGCGATCCGCGTGGTCGAGTTCGACGCGTACAAGGGCGACGTCTTCGAGGGCATCACCGAGTCCCTCACCTGGCTCAAGGACAACGACAAGTGAGCCGTGTCGGGATCGGCATCATCGGTGCCGGCAACATCTCCACCCAGTACCTCGAGAACCTGACCAAGTTCGCCGACGTCGAGGTCCGCTTCGTCGCCGACGTGCTGCTCGAGCGTGCCGCTGAGCAGGCGGCTGCGTACGGCGTCGCCTCGTCGGGATCGGTCGAGGAACTCCTCGCCCGCGACGACATCTCGATCGTGATCAACCTGACGATCCCGGCCGCGCACGCCGAGGTCGACCAGCAGATCATCGACGCCGGCAAGCACGTCTGGAGCGAGAAGCCGATCGCGACCGACCACGCGTCGGCCGCCGCGGTGCTCGAGTCGGCGAAGGCCAAGGGCCTGCGCGTCGCGACCGCTCCGGACACCGTGCTCGGCGCGGGCATCCAGACGGCGCTCCGGGCCATCGCCCGCGGTGACATCGGCGAGCCGCTGTCCGCGACGACGCTGTTCCACGTCCCCGGACCCGAGGCGTGGCACCCGAACCCGGACTTCCTGTTCGCCACCGGTGCCGGCCCCCTGTTCGACATGGGCCCGTACTACGTGACGACCCTGGTGCACGCGTTCGGCACCGCCTCGCGCGTGCAGGCCGTCTCGTCGAAGTCGCTCGACCGTCGCACGATCGCGTCCGGCCCCCGCGCCGGCGAGACGTTCCCGGTCGAGGTCCCGACGCACCACGCGGCCCTGATCGAGTTCGCCGGCGGGCAGTCCGCCCAGTCGACGTTCTCGTTCCAGCACGCCCTGCCCCGCATGGGCTTCGTCGAGATCAACGGCACGCTCGGCACGATCTCGCTGCCGGACCCGAACACGTTCGAGGGCTCGTCGCAGCTCTGGCGCTACGGGCAGGACGAGCCCGAGACGCTCGAGGCCGTCGGCTCCACCTGGGGCCGTGGCACCGGTGTCGTCGAGCTCGCTCGCGCCATCGCCGAGGACCGCCCCGAGCGTGCCTCCGGCGCCGTCGCGCTGCACGTGCTCGACGTGCTGCTCGGCATCCGTGACGCGGCCGAGTCGGGTTCCGCCGTCGACATCACGTCGAGCGTGGACGCTGTCCCGCCGCTCCCCGAGGACTTCGACCCCGCGGCAGCCGTGCTGACCGCGGGCGCGAACGCCTAGGAGCGCCCAGGAGCGCCACGCGCACCACTTCGTGAGCAGCAATGGTCGGGTCCCGAACGGGGACCCGACCATTGCTGCTCACCAAGCGAAGACCACGACACGAGCGACGCGAACGACGCCCCCGCGCGAGCCCGCGCGCCTCAGACCAGCGCGGTGAAGGACGCGTCGCGCACGAGCAGGGTCGCCGCGTCGCCCACCACGGCCTGGTCGGGGTCGCTCGACAGCCCGAGGGACCAGCTGCCCCCACCCGGACGCTCCGGCAGCGTGAACTCCACCGTGGTGTCCGACGCGTTCAGCAGCACGGCCACGGTGTCGTCGCCCTGGTGGAGCACGAGCGTCACGGCCCGGTTGCCGCCGTCCGCCCAGTCGCCGTCCTCGAACCCGGCGGCGTCGGCACGGAGCACGGTCACCGTCGACTCCGAGTGACCCGGCGCGGTTCGGAACCACTCCGGACGCAGGGCCTGGTGCTGCCGACGGAACGCGATGGCCGCCGTCGTGAAGGCGAGCAGGTCCTGGTCGGCGGCGGCCCAGTCGAACCACGAGATCTCGTCGTCCTGGCAGTACGCGTTGTTGTTGCCGCCCTGTGACCGGGCGAGCTCGTCGCCACCCAGGATCATCGGTACGCCGGCGGAGAGCAGCAGGGTGCCGAGGAAGTTGCGGCGCTGCCGGTCGCGGTAGTCGTTCACCGCACCGTCGTCGGTCGGGCCCTCGATGCCGCCGTTGAACGAGGTGTTGTCGCTCTCGCCGTCGTTGTTGTCCTCGCCGTTCGCCTCGTTGTGCTTGTCGGCGTACATCGTCAGGTCGGCCAGGGTGAAACCGTCGTGGGCGGTCACGAAGTCGATCGAGCACAGCGGGGAACGCCGCGAGCCCTCGTAGACGTCCGGGCTGCCGAGGACCCGCTGCACGGCGTCGCCGAGCGCGCCCTCGTCGCCGCGCCAGAAGGCCCGCAGGTCGTCGCGGTACTTGCCGTTCCACTCGGACCAGTCGGCCGGGAACCCGCCGACCTGGTAGCCGGCGGTGTCCCACGGCTCGGCGATCATCTTGACCTCGCGCAGCACGGGGTCCTGGTGGATGATGTCGAGGAACGCGGAGTGCTTCTCGGCCTCGCCGTCCTGGCGGGTGAGCGTCGTGGCCAGGTCGAACCGGAAGCCGTCGACGTGCATCTCCTCGACCCAGTAGCGGAGCGAGTCCATGATGAGTCCGAGGGCCGCCGGGTGCCCGACGTTCAGGCTGTTGCCGGTGCCGGTGGTGTCGAAGTAGTTCGCCTCGTCACCCTCGACCAGCCGGTAGTACGACTGGTTGTCGATCCCCTTGAACGACAGCGTCGGGCCCATGTGGTTGCCCTCGGCGGTGTGGTTGTAGACGACGTCCATGATGACCTCGAGCCCCGCGGCGTGCAGGGCCTTCACCATCGCCTTGAACTCGGTGACCTGCTGCCCGGCGGTGCCGGAGGACGAGTACTCGTCGTGCGGCGCGAAGAAGCCGATGCTGTTGTAGCCCCAGTAGTTGCGGAGGCCCTTGTCGAGGAGCGTCGAGTCCTGCACGAACTGGTGCGTCGGCAGCAGCTCCACCGCGGTGACGCCGAGGTCGGTGAGGTGCTTGATCGCCGCCGGGTGGGCCATGCCGGCGTAGGTGCCGCGGATCTCCTCGGGGACGTCCGGGTGCTGCTTCGTGAAGCCCTTGACGTGCACCTCGTACACGACGGTGTCGGCGAGCGGGGTCCGCAGCAGGGTGTCACCGTCCCAGTCGAAGGACCGGTCGGCGACGACGGACTTGGGCATCGCGCTGGCCGAGTCGGTCTCGTCGATCTGCTCGGGCTCGTTCATGTCGTGACCGAAGAGCGCCTGGCCCCACTCGTACTCGCCGTCGATCGCGGTGGCGTAGGGGTCGAGCAGGAGCTTCGCGCCGTTGTGGCGAAGGCCGTTCGCCGGGTCCCACGCGCCGTGCACGCGGAAGCCGTAGCGGGTGCCGACGGTCACGCCGGGGACGACGTCGTGGAAGGTGTAGCCGGTGCGGTTGCGGAGCTCGGTGCGGTGCTCGGTGCCGTCGTCGTCGAAGGTGCAGAACTCGACCCGCTCGGCGGTGCTCGAGAACAGGGCGACGTTGGCGCCCCCGTCGACGAGCGTGACGCCGAGCGGGGTGCGCGTGGAAGTGGTCATGCTGCCCTTCTACCGGCCGGTCGCTGTGCCACCGGCGGTCTGGGCGTACCCCTGGCCGCTCAGCGCACCGGCGGGACGAGCTGCTCGAGCAGCCGCAGCACCCGCTCGCCGTCGACGGCGTCGGGGTCGAGCAGCCACTGGACCTGCAGCCCGTCGGATGCCGCGATGCTCAGGCTCGCCAGGTCGACCGGGTCCAGGTCGGCGCGGATCCGGCCGCTCGCCTGGTCCGCCTCGATCAGTTCGGCGAGTTCAGCACGCAGCCGGGCGAAGCGTTCGCGCATGAAGTCGCGCGTGGCCGGGTGGCCCTCCTGCACGGCGTCGGCCGCGAGGGTCGTGTACAGCTGCACCAGCCCCGGCACGGCCCGGTTGCGCGACGCGCTCTCGCGCATGTCGCCGATCGCCGACTTCATCCGGTCGGGCGCGCCCTGCTCGCGGACCTCGTGCTCCCGGTAGACGGCGAGCAGCAGTTCGTCACGGCTCGGGAAGTAGTGGCGCAGTGCCGCGTGCGTGATCCCGAGGGCCTCGGCCACCGAGCGGAGCGACGATGCGTCGACCCCCTGCTCGGCGACCATGCGGATCATCTCGTCGAGGATCTGCGTGCGCCGCTCGGCGCCCTTGCGGTACCCGCCGCGGCGCGGCTGGGCCGCGTCGGCGTCGTCCGCGGGGTGGGTCATGCACCCAACTTACCGCTGGAAGGTTTTCTCGCCACCGTCCGGACTGGAGGCCCGTGGCGGGCGCACCACGGGCCTCCAGTCCGTATCGGGGTCGCGTCGCACCCGCCGGGTCGCGTCAGCCGGGCGCGCTCGCGTCAGTCCTGGTCGTCGACCGTGTACTCGTCGACCGGCGCGGGCGTGCCCGCGGCGAGCGCGTCGACGATCTTCGTGAGCGAGTCGGCGAGGACGGCGTTGTCCGCGTCGGGGAGTTGCTCGAGCACCTCGACGACGGCCGCGTGGAAGCGCGCGTACGAGGCGTCGATCTTCTCGGCGGCCTGGTCGGTCGGGGCGAGCACCTGCGCACGACGGTCGGTGGGGTGCGCCGTACGCGACAGCAGGCCCTTCTGCACGAGCCCGTCGACGATCTTGGTGACCGAGGCGTTCGAGACGGCGAGCATCACGGCGAGGTCCTTCGGGCCCATGGTGCGGCCGTCCCGGTGTGCCTGGAGCATGTACCGGACGGCGAGGAACTCGTTCTTCGACAGGCCGCTCTCGATGCGGGCGGACTCGATCTGCTGGTCCTCGGCGTGCTGCAGGCGGAGCAGCGCGTCGACGGCGGTCTTCGCGACCCCGGACTCGGGTTCGCGGGCGTAGAGGTGGACGTGCTCTCGACGGACGACGGTCAACGGCATGGGGTCATGCGCTCCTTGCTAAACGGCAGGCGTGCTGAAGAAGTCCGCGTAGGACGGTTCGGAACGACCGGCGAGCAGCGAGGGGTCCTGGATGCGACGCTCGACGTAGGCGTCGATGATCGCCGGGTCGGTGAGACCGACGCGGGTGTGGCTGCCACCGATCCGTGCCGTCCGAGGCATCCCGGAGTACGTGCTGTGCATGTCGTGTCCCGCCCTTCTTGCTTGCCGTGTGTCCCCTGCGGACGGCTGAACTCTTTCACAAAGTGAACGGTCAGTTCAACGAACCATTCGCGCTGTGTACGTTTTGCGCGCCGAACGGTTCGGCGGCACGCGGCACGCGCTTCAGACCATCGCCGCGGACATCACCGCGACCGCGACCCCCATCGCCAGGGTCTCGACCAGCGGCAGCGGACGCGAACGTCGCCGGACGCCGTCACGGAGCATGTGGACGGTGAGCACCAGGTACCCGAGGGTCAACCCGCCGAGCACCACCTGCCACGTCACCGCGACCACCCCGAGGTGCTGGTGCATCCCCGCGGCGCCGGCGTCGTGCGCCATGCCGACACCCATCGCGCCCATCACGAGCAGGCCCAGGGCGGCGTGCAGTCGCCCGTACCGGCCGTGTGCGGAGGCCGCGCCCGGCGGCTGAGCCGACCCGCGCCTCCAGGCGGACGTGGACTGCAACCGGTGCACCCCGGCGACCACCACGGCGAGGAACGCCAGCACCAGGAACCACAGGACACCCGGCAGGACCCGGGGTCCGAACGCCCCGTCGACCATCGCCGCCACCATCGCGACCGCGGCGACCACGTCGACCGCACGGCCGGGGCGCCATGCCCCGACCGTGCAGCAGGCCCCGGCCGACGCCGGCACGATGGCCGCGAGCCCGAGCAGGTCGGTCACGTCAGTGCCCGTCCCCGTGGTCGTGCCCGTGGTCGTGCTGGTGCTCGGCTGCGTCGTGTGCGGCCTCGACGGCGCCGGAGACGTGGTGCGAGCAGTGCGACCCGGCCGCCGCCCCGATCGACGCCGGCACGTTCAGGGCCGGGTTCCGCGGGAAGAACCCGTACGGCTTGAGCGTGAACTTGGCGTAGTCGACGGGCATGACGGGCCAGTCCTCGGGCCGGGGGAAGTGCGTGGGGCCGAAGGTGTGCCACAGCACGATGTCCTCGCCGTCGAGCGGACGGTCACCCTGCACGTACCGGGCGACACCGTCCCCGCCGGGGTTCTGGTGCACGAAGTCACCGGCGGCGAAGCGCTCGGCCGGATCGTACTGCGTCACGTAGAGGTGCTTCCGTGCGAACTCGGCGCGTGCGGCCACCGACGACGAGTCGTCCGCGAGCAGCACCGGGGCGTCCTGCGGGTACAGCACGTACCCGGTCGGGCGGTCGAGGTGGTTGCGCTCCTCGGTGTTCGAGATGAACCACGTCCGGGCCTTCGACGCGTCGGCGAGACGGCCGGAGGACGACTCGGACGACAGCCGGGTGACCGACTTCGTGAACGCGTTGCCGTGCTCGTTGCCCGGGCCGACGGGGACCCGGACGGCGTCGACCTCGTCCACCGCGTTCGACAGCCCGTCGACCATCATGTCCAGCCGCGCCGAGAACAGGTGCTGGTGGTACGGGGCACCGAGGCCGGGCGCGACCTCGGAGGCGTACGGGTAGTCCGCACCGGACTCCGTCCGACCCGGGTACGACGAGGTGAAGAGGACGCCGGTGAGCTTCGCCTCGCACTCGATCGTGCCGTCGAGGTACAGGTACCAGTAGAACCCGTAGTCGTAGTTGCCGACGGTGGTGAAGAACGAGATCACCAGCCGACGGGAGCGCCGGACCTCCTGCGACCCGGTGTAGATGTCCCCGTGCTTCCACAGCGTGCCGAAGTCCTCCTCGTGCATGCAGATGCCGTTGCGGATGGTCTGCGGGTTGCCGAGCTCGTCGGCCAGGACGGCGTCGAAGTACTTGATCTCGCCGACGCAGTCGCAGCCGAGCTCGAGCGAGTTGGTGAAGCGTCCGAACAGGTACTCGCCGGTGTCGAAGTAGTTCTGCCAGAACCGCACCGGTGACGGGTCGCCGTAGGGCACGAGCATCTCGTCGATCGAGGCCCGGTAGACGATCGGCCGCAGCCGCGCACCGTCCTGCCACGACAGCTGCCGGAGCACGAGCCCCTCGCGGGCGTCGAACCCGACCTGGAACCGCCAGTTCGCCCACTCGACGAACTCGCCGTCGACCGAGAACGACGGCCCCTCGGGCTGCGTGATGACGATCGGCTTGAGGTCGAGCGGTTCGCCCTGCACCGCCGGGTCGTCGAAGTTGCCGGACGTGGCGGGCACGGGCATCTCCGCGACGTCCACGATGCGGGTCACCGCGCGGTTGGCGGCGTCGACGTACACGGACAGGCCGTCCACGGGGTGCGCCCAGACGTGGTCGGCGGGGTGGTCCTGGCGGAAGGCGAGCACGCGGAGGATCCGGCGCCCCTCCTCCTCGGGGTAGTCGTAGTACCCGGCCGACAGCGGGACGCACTTCACCTCGTCCGGCGTCAGGCCGCGCTTCGCCAGGGCGGCGACCCAGCGCTCGTCCGCGTTCGCGATCTCGCCGACGGCGTCGAACTCCTCGATGAGGACGGGCAGCTGTCCACGGGACCCGTCGAGCACGTCGGTGGACAGGACGATCCGGTCGGTGATCGAGACGACGCCGTCGGTGGAGCGTCCGGTCGCCATGTCGAGGAGCATCACGCGGGCGCGGCGGTCCGGCAGGGGACCGTCGCCGGCCTGCCAGGCCAGGACCTGCTGCTTGTGCGGCTCCTCGAGGCCGACGTAGACGAAGCGCGTGGTGTCGGTCCAGTCCGGCTGCGCCGTGACGACGTCGCGGACGGCGGTGAACTCGTCGGGGCTCAGGTTCGCGAGCGGGTGGGTGGTGGCGGTGACGGGATCGGTGAGGGTCATGCTGGTGGTTCCTTCGGTTCGGTCTGGAGGCGCGGGTCGGGTGGATCGGTCAGCCGTCACTGGCGAGACGGTCGAGCATCTGGTCGTAGCGGCGGCGGTCGCGCCGGCGCAGCACCACGGCCTGCAGCACGCCGACGGCGGGCACGACCACGACGAGGCCGGTGAGCACGGTGCTGACGACACCGAAGACGCTCGCTCCGGAACCGTCGACGTCGCCGACGAGCGTCGGGAAGTTCGCCCAGATCAGGACGGCCGAGGCGACGAGCCCGACGAACCCCAGGACCGGGGCGATGACGGTGTTCCAGATGCGGCGGTCGGCGCGGTTCCGGCGGAAGTACACGATGACGGCGAGGCTCGTCGCGGCCATCAGGATCGCCACGCCCAGGGTGGCGACGCCGGCGAACCAGCTGAAGACCTGCAGGACCGGGTCGAGGCCGAGGACGGCGAACAGGACCATGAGCACGGCGGCGGTGACGGTCTGCACGACGCTCGAGGTGTGCGGTGACTCGTGCTTGCGGTGCACCGTGCCGAGACGACCGGGCAGGAGCGAGGCGTTCGCCATCGAGTGCTGGTACCGGGTGATGACGTTGTGGAAGGACAGGACGCAGGCGAACATGCTCGTGAGCAGCAGCACGTTCATGACGGCCTCGCCCGCGGTGCCGATGTACCGCGCCGCCGTGGTGAGGATGAGCGCGCCCGGGTCCTTCGCGGCCTCGGCGAGCACACCGTCCGGACCCCAGGCCATCACGAGTCCCCACGACGCCAGCGTGTAGAACACCCCGATGCCGATGACGGCGGTGTAGGTGGCCCGCGGGATCGTGCGCTCCGGGTCCTTCGCCTCGTCGCGGAAGATCGCGGTGGCCTCGAACCCGATGAACGCCGCGATGGCGAACATGAGGCCGACGCCGGGCGAGCCGGACATGACGTGGGTCGGTTCGAACGGCGCGAGCGAGAGCCCGTCGGCACCGCCCCGGAACACGATCGCGGCGACCAGGACGAGCACGATCCCGACCTCGCCGACGAGCAGGACGCCGAGGACCTTGCTCGACAGGTCGATGTGCCGGTAACCCAGCACCCCGACGAGCGCCACGACGACCAGGGACCACACGTACCAGGGGATGTCCGGTCCACCGAGGCCCGTGACGGTCACCCCGAGCAGGTACCCGATGTAGCCGTGCACGCTGACCTGGATCGTCGTGTAGGTCAGCAGCGCCAGGGTGGCCGCTCCCGCACCGGCCGGACGACCGAGCCCGTGGCCCACGAACGTGAAGAAGGCGCCGGGTCGTGGCAGGTGCCGGGTCATCGCCGCCAGCCCCACCGAGAACAGCAGCAGGATCACGGCGGACGCGGCGTAGAGCGACGGGAACCCGACGCCGTTGCCGAGCAGCATGCCGAGCGGGGCGGCACCGCCGACGACGGTGAGCGGGGCGGCGGCCGCGACGACCATGAACACGATCGCGGTGACGCCGAGCGAGCCGCGCATCGTCCGCTGGGGTGCGGGTACGGCTCCGAGTGACGCGGGGTCCTTCGTGATGCTGGACATCGTGGCCTTCCGGTTCGGGTGACTGGGTCGGGGTGGGACCACGGTCCCGCGCTGCCGTTGCGCCCCCGTTCCACGGGTGTGAAACCCGCACGCACCCGAATGGGACGGCCCGGGCGAGGCGTCTCATTTGCCCGAGACCACCGCGAAACACGACCGAGACACCGGGGCAACGCAGCCCCCGTACCGTTGCCGCATGACCGCGCTCGACCGTGCCATCGCCGACCCGCCACGGGTGCCGGGCATCGGCACGCGCTCCCCCGTCGACGGGCTGTCCCGGCGGAGCATCGGCCCGGTCGACGTGCTGGCGCAGTCGGTGTCCGCGGTCGCACCGTCGGCGGCGGCCACGACGATCCCGGTGCTCGTCGCGACCGTCGCCGGGCAGGGCGCGACGTGGTCCCTGCTCGCCGCGATGGCGCTGTCGTTCCTGGTCGGACGCACCGTGAACCAGTTCGTCCGACGCGTGGCGGGCACCGGCTCGCTCTACACCTACGTCTCGCTCGGCCTGGGGCCGGCGGCCGGTGTGGTCGCGGGCGCCGCACTGCTGCTCGGCTACGGGTTCATCGCCATGTTCTCGCTCACCGGCAGCGGCTACTACCTCGACTACCTGCTGTCCCGGTTCGTCCCGACGGCCGGCACCGGCTCCCTGGTCACGGTCGTGGTGATCACCGCCATGGGTGCAGCGGTGTTCGCCGTCATCGCCCTCGGGGTCCGGTTGTCGACGCGCCTCACCCTGCTCGTAGAGACCCTGTCTGTCGCCGTCATCGTCGTGCTGATCGTCGCCCTGGTCGCACGGCTGCAGCCCGTCGACACGTCCGCCCTCGCACTCGGCCCGACCGCACCGGCGCCCTTCGCGGTGGGCACGGCGCTCGCGGTCACCGCCTTCGTCGGGTTCGAGAGCGCGTCGGTGCTCGGCGTGGAGGCCCGGCGTCCGTTCCAGGCGATCCCCCGCGCGATCTCGTGGACCGTCCTGGTCGCGGGCGTGCTCTACGTCGTGAGCGCTGCCGCCCAGCAGACCGGGTTCGCCGCGATCGGCGCCGACCTCGCCACGAGCGCGTCGCCGGTCAACGAGCTCGCCACGGCCTTCGGCATGCAGTGGGTCGGGTGGGCGCTCGACCTCGGGATCGCCGCCTCGTTCGCCGCGTGCGCGATCGCCTCGACGACGGCGCTCGTCCGGGTGCTGTTCGCGATGGGCCGTGAAGGGGTGCTGCCCGCAGCGCTCGGGCGGGCGTCGCCCCGGTTCCGGACACCCTTCGTCGCGGGCGTGCTGGCGTGCTCGGTGCTGACCGCGCTGCCCGTCCTCGGGCTCCTCACCGGCATCCCGACCTGGTCCCTGATGGAGGCCGAACTGGTCGTCGCGGCACTCGGATACCTGACGGCGTACGCGATGACGTGCTTCGCGGCCCCGGTGTTCCTGCGCCGCATCGGCGAGCTGACGACCGGGGTGGCGACCACCGCGGTGACGACCGGCGTCCTGCTCACCGCCGTGCTGCTCACCTACGCCGGGGTCGAGGCCGCATCGCCCCGGTGGCCGGCCGTCGTCCTCGCCGTCGGGGCGGTCACCGCGGTCGTCGTCGCGTTCCTGGTGGCGACCCGTCGGCGACCCTGGCGACGGGGTCGGAGCCGGGCGGTGTACGACGTGCCGGTCGAGGCGGACCTGCTGGGCGCCTCCCGGTCGTCCGCCGGACCCGGCCACGGGACGGAGGTGCGGTGAGCGAACCCGGTCTCCGCGCGCGGCAGCCGAAGGCGATCCAGAACGCCCTCGCGGTGCTCGAGGCGGTCGCGCACGCCGGGCCCGGCGTCACCGCCCAGCAGATCTCGGACGCGCTCGGGATGCCGCGGGCGACCACCTACCGGCTCATCACGCTGCTCGTGGAGGACGAGTACCTGGTGCGGCTGCCGGACCTGCGCGGCTTCGCACTGGGGCACAAGGTCTCGGAGCTCGCCGGCGTCGCCCCGGCCGCTGCCCCGTCGGTCCCACCACTCCCCCGCGCCGTCCGGTCCGTGCTGTCCGACGTGCGCTCGGCGGTCCGCGCCGGGGTGCACCTGGCCCGGTACGACGCCGACGGGATCTGCGACGTCGACGTCGACCCGGACTTTCCGCTCCTCGACGCGACCGCCCTGCGATCGGCACCCGGGTCGAGCGCGATGGGCCGGCTGCACGCAGCCGGCGGTGCCTCGGCGTCGCAGGTCGGTGCCTTCGTGCGGGGCTTCGGGTGCCTGGCACTGCCCGTCCGCGGCGAGCGCGGTGAGCTCGTGGCGGGGCTGACGTTGTCCGCGCCCGCGGCCCGGGTGGAGTCCCCTGGCCAGGCCCTGGTGCACCTGCGGACAGCGGTCGCGCGGCTCGAGCCCCTGCTCGGCTGAGTTCTCGGCGTCCTCCGAGCGATCTTTTGGCACTCACCAGGGTCGAGTGCTAAAACGGTGGCAGTTGAGTCGAGGGGACTCAACGAGAACCACGAAGGAGTTGATTTCGATGACGATGAACTTCGATCCGTTCCGCGAGCTCGACCGACTCGCGGGTTCGCTCCTCGGCACCGCCGCCGGACCGCGCTCGATGCCGATGGACCTGTACCGCACCGGGGACCACTACGTCCTCGACGTCGACCTGCCCGGCATCGACCCGGGCTCGGTCGACATCGACGTGGACGGTTCCGTCCTGACCATCCGCGCCGAGCGCACCCTGGGCGCACCCGAGGGCTCGCAGTGGCTCACCCGTGAGCGCCAGCCGGGCACGTTCGTCCGGCAGCTGACGCTCGGCGACGGTCTGGACGCCGAGCGCATCACCGCCGGGTACGACAACGGCGTGCTGAGCGTCACGATCCCCGTCAAGGAGTCCGCGAAGCCGCGCAAGATCGCCGTCACCGTCGGTGGCGCGTCCGAGCATCTCGCGGTCGGCTCCGGCGCCGCCGGTTCCGGCGCCGCCGAGTGAGGAGCTGAGCGATGACGTCCGTCCTGCTGAACGCGGTGGTCGCGGTCCTCGTCGTCACCGCGGCGCTCGCGCTGACGAGCCTGGACCGGCGCACCGCCCTGCTCCTCGGGGCCACCGGCAGCCTGACCGGCACGTTCCTGACCTGGGTCGCCGCGCCCCGGCTGTTCGAGCAGTCGCTCCTGGCCCCCTGGGTCGCGGCGGTCCTCGGCACGGCCCTGCTGATCGCGGGGTGGAGCGCGGTGCGCGCCTACTCGGGCATCTTCGAGGCACCACGCGACGAAGAACCCGAGACGGGGGCGCTGATGACCGTGGGCGGGTCCGCCCCGTCGGTGCGGTGACCACCTGACGGACAGGAGGCCCGGTGCACGTCGTGCGCCGGGCCTCCTGTCGTTCCGTCGGTCGCGTGGGCGACCGTCGGGACTACTCCTTGTTCAGCTTGTCCTGCACCAGGCCGGCCGTCTTCTCGACGACGTTCGGCAGCTCGGTGGTGCCGTAGAGCCGGACGTCGGGGTGCGTGGGCGGGGGCATCGGGACCGAGGTGGTCGGGCCGTCGTGGTACGAGTACTCGCCCTTGCCGTCGAACGAGGGGCCGCTCGCCCACGGGCCGTTCTTCGCCTCGGCACCGTCGGAGAAGTTGAGGTACTGGTAGTTGACCTCCTGGTTCTCCTTCGACTGCGGGAAGTTGCTCGGGACGGGGAAGCCCTCGACGCCCTTCTCGCGCAGCTCGGCGGCAGCGGTCGCCCACATGTTCTGGTGCATGGTGTCGCGGGCGATGAGGAAGGACAGCAGGTCCCGCACGCCGTGGTCGTCGGTCATGTGGTAGAGCCGGGCGGCCTGCACACGACCCTGCATCTCGGCGTTCTCGTTCGCCGTGAAGTCGGCGAGCAGGTTGCCGCTGGCGGTGATGTACGAGCCCTGCCAGGGGTTGCCGTTGCTGTCCACCGGGCGGGCACCCGCACCGGCGACGATCGCGTGCTGGACGTCGGTGCCGCCGACGATCGCGGCGACCGTGGGGTCGTCCTGCAGCGCGTCCTCGGTGATGCCGAGCGGGGACTTCTCGAGCAGCTGCGCGATCATCGTCGCGAGCATCTCGACGTGGCCCATCTCCTCGGCGCCGATGCCGAACACCATGTCGCGGTACTTGCCGGGGATGTGCATGTTCCACGCCTGGAACTGGTACTGCAGCGCGACGGAGATCTCTCCGTACTGGCCACCGAGCACCTCCTGCAGCTTGCGGGCGTAGATCGCGTCGGGCTTGTCGGGCGTTGCCGTGAACTGGAGTTCCTGCTTGTGGAAGTACAAATCGTGCTCCTTCGTCTCGATCGAGCAATTGCACGGCCGATGGTTCGCCGGGGGCACTGAGCGGCCGTCCAAGGTGGCCGGATCACGCAGAGGGTGTCCCGGATGCGCCGTTCCACGGATCCGGGTCAACCGTCGGCTTCACCCGGCAGGACGAGGCCCTTCGGTCGACCGCCCGATGCCCTCGGCCGTCCGGTTGCGCAGGCTGGGAGCATGCAGACCTCGACCAAGCACACGATCGCCACCCTGCTGCTCTGCGCGGCGATCGTGGTCGCCACCGTCATCGCACTGATGGCCATGGCCCCGCCCGCGTGACGCCGGTACGGCATGGGAGGATCGCTCTCGTGACCGAACGCGGCAGGTTCCTCCGGCCGCTCGCCACCCGGTCGATCGTCATCGACGTGGCCTGGGCGGTCCTGGCGGCGTTCGTCTTCCTGCTGCCCATCGACCTCGAGCTCGAGCACGCGAGCCTCGCCGCGGTCCTGTCGGCCTCGGTGGCGATCGCCCTGCGTCGCATCTCCCCGTCCGCCGCGATGGCGATGGTCGTCGTCCTCGGGGTGATCCAGGTTGGTGGCGGCGAGCGTCCGTCGCTGGTGGACCTCGCGCTCTTCGTCGTGATCGGCACCGCCGCGGTCGTGGGCACCCGCACCGAGGTCGTCGTCTCCGGCGTGCTCGCGGTCGTCGCCGGGGCGGGGGCCACGGTCTACCTGGCGTCGACCGGCTTCCGGTTCCTCGTGCTCATCAACGGCCCGCGCGACCAGGCGTTCCTGGCGATGGCCGCCCCGGTGACCGCGCTGCTCGGGGTCTGGGCGGGCGGGGTCGCCGTCCGGGCCTTCCGCTCCCGCGACCGCGAGTCGGAGCGCCGTGCCGACGCCGAGGCCGCAGCATCGCGTGCCGAGGCCGTCGCCACCGAGGCCGAGGCCACCGCCACCCGCGCGATCGACGTCGCCGAGTCCGAACGCATCCGCGCGGACATCGCCCGCGACGTGCACGACGTCGTCGGCCACTCGCTCGCGGTCATCATCGCGCAGGCCGACTCGGTGCCGTTCCTCGACGACGAGGCGCGCATCCGAGCGGTCAGCGCCACCATCGCGAGCACCGCCCGCAGCTCCCTGGTCGAGGTCCGACAGGTCCTCGGGCACATCGACGGCTCCGCCGAGGCGACCGGCCCGGGCTCGCTCGAGGAGATCGTGCAGGGCATCCGCGACGCCGGGGTCGACGTCGACCGCACGGTGCGCGGGGTCCCGCTGGCCCTGCGCCCGGACACCGGCACGGCCGCCCGCCGCGTGCTGCAGGAGATGCTCACGAACGCCCTGCGCCACGGCGCCCCCGGCAACCCGGTCGTCGTGCGGGAGACCTGGCGGAACGCCGACCTGGTGCTCGAGGTCGAGAACGTCGCCGGAGACGGCACCACCGCTGGCTCCGGCCGCGGGATCGACGGCATGGACTCGCGCCTCGGCGCCCTCGGTGGGTCGTTCGACGCCGCCGTGCTGGACGACGTGTTCACGGCACGCGCCCGCATCCCGTTCGACGTCCAAGGGGGACCCGTCCGATGACCGAGCCGATCAGGATCCTGCTCACCGACGACCAGGCGCTGTTCCGCGCCGGGCTCCGGGTGGTGCTCGACGCCCAGGAGGACATGCGTGTGGTCGGCGAGGCCTCCGACGGGGCCGAAGCGCTCGCGCTCATCCCCGAGGTGCGCCCCGACGTGGTGCTGCTCGACATGCGGATGGCCGGAATGGACGGCGTGGAGACCGTCCGGCAGCTCTACTCCGGCACCGTCGCGGGTCCGCTGCCGCGCGTCGTCGTGCTCACCACCTTCGGTCTCGACCCGGCGGCGGCGACCGCGATCCGGCTCGGCGCCAGCGGGTTCCTGCTCAAGGACACCACGCCGCCGTTCCTGTTCGCCGCGGTGCGGGCCGTGCACGAGGGCAGCTCGGTCATCGCACCGAACGACCTCGCGCAGCTGTTCGGCACCGACGTGGCGCGGGCCCCCGCACCGCAGCCGCCGGAGTTCGCGACCCTGACCGAGCGGGAGCGCGTCGTGTTCGGGTGGGCGTCCCGTGGGCTCTCGAACGCCGAGATCGCCACCAGGGAGTACGTCACCGAGTCGACGGTGAAGACCCAGATCTCGAGCATCCTGGGCAAGTTGTCGCTGCGCGACCGGGTGCAGCTCGTCGTCTACGCACACGACCACGGGCTGGCGGGCACCCGCGAGGACTAGTCCGCGGCGATCCGGTCGAGCCACTCCGCGAGCATCGTCCGCTCGGCTGCCGACAGTCGATCGAGCCGGGGCGCTGCGGCACGGAGCGTGATCGCGGCGCTCGTCACGGCGTCACGCCCCCGACCGCGACCACCCGCGGCCGCGCCGCCGTCGTCCGTCGTCGTCCCGCTCGGCACGAGGATCCGCCCGAGCACCGCGTCGAGGACGTCATCGGCGAGTGACGGGTCCCGCTCGTCCGCCGGAGCGGCCAGGATCGCGAGCACCGCACCGGTGCCGGCCGCGTGCACGAGCTCGACCGCGCGGTGTTCCGGCACGGCCAGTCGTCCGGCCTCGGCCACCCGGCGGATGCGTTCGGCGAGCAGCGCGGTACCGGCGCGGGCGGCTGCCGACCGACGGCCACGCTCCGGGTCGCTCAACAGTACGAACAGGTCGGGGTTCGCCAGCCCGAAGCCGATCGTCATCGACCACCCGGTGCGCAGGTCCTCGACGGGGTCGGTCGCCTCGTCACGAGCAGCCCGGACGGCGTCGGCCTTCATCGCCGAGAACGTCGCCATCGCGTGCTCGGCGACCGCTTCGAGCAGACCGTCCTTGTCGCCGAACAACCGGTAGATGGTCGGTGCCTGGACGCCTGCGCCGTCCGCGACCGCCCGCGTGGTCACCGCCGCGGCACCGCGTTCGCGCAGCATGGTGCCGGCGACCTCGACGATGCGCGCACGCGTCTCGTCGCGCTGGCTTCCCTGCTCGATCACGGAACAACGATAACGGATCTGTGCTATCACTGTGTTACCAGCGCTACCGACGTGCTGTTTCCACCGATACGGAGAAGTCATGATCGTCATCACCGGGGCCACCGGAGCCCTCAACGGCGCGACCGCCGACCACCTGCTCGAGCACCTCGCGCCGTCCGACCTGGCGGTGGTGGCCCGTGATCCGGCCCGAGCACAGCGGTTCGCCGACCGCGGCGTCGAGGTCCGCCGCGGCGACTACGCCGAACCGGAGACCCTGCCGGCAGCCTTCGCGGGCGCCGATCAGCTCCTGCTCGTCTCGTCGAGCGACCCGGCCGCCGACGCCGTCGCGCTGCACCGCGCCGCGGTCGACGCAGCCGTCGACGCCGGCGTCGGCCGGGTCCTGTACACGAGCCACCAGGGCGCCGCGCACGGTTCGCCCTTCGTGCCCGCAGCGCACCACGCCGCCACCGAGGACCTGCTCCGCGACTCCGGGCTACCGTGGACGAGCCTGCGGAACGGCTTCTACGCGCACAGCGCCGCCTGGATGACGGGACCGTGGCAGGAGACCGGCACGGTGTCCGTCCCCGTCGACGGCCCGGTGTCGTGGACCGCCCGCGGGGACGCCGCCGAGGCAGCCGCCGCGATCCTGCTCGCCGATCAGCCGTTCGACGGGCCGGTGACGCTCACCGCTCCGGACGCGCCGACCTTCGCCGACCTGGCTCGGCAGGCGTCCGAGGTGTCCGGTCGGACGATCGGGTTCGAGGCCCTGGGCGAGGACGAGTGGCGTGCCCGTGCGCTGGCCGCGGGGCAGGACCCGCACATGGTCGGGTTCCTGCTCGGCATGTACCAGGCCGCCGAGCGGGGCCTGTTCGCCGGCACCGATCCGCTGCTCGGCGAACTGCTCGGTCGCGCCCCACGGCCGGTGCGCGACCAGCTCAGCTGAGCGCCGCGACCTCGTCGAGGATCGCCTCGACCGCTGCGGGGTCGTGCGCGAACCGACCGAGGAACAGCCCGCCGATCCGCCCCTGCCCCCGGGTGAGCAGACCCGGTCCGGCGCTGCCCCCGTAGAGGACGGTGCTGCCGCGCAGCTCGGGCCGGGTGGCGAGGCGCTGCTCGATCCCGGCGAGCACCGCCACGATGTGGTCGTCCGGCGCGGGTGCCGGTGCGCCGATCGCCCACACCGGTTCGTAGGCGACGGTCAGGGGTCCGGCGAGACCGTCCGCGACGGCGGTCGAGACGGCCCGGTCGAGCTGCGCGGTCACCGCCGCCACCGCTTCCGTCGGATCGGAGGCCCGGTCCGGCTCCCCGACGCAGACCAGCGGACGCAGGTGGTTCCGGAAGGCCGCGTGCACCTTCCCCGCGATCGTCGCGTCGTCCTCGTGGAACAGGGAGCGCCGTTCGGCGTGCCCGATCTCGACCAGGTCGACACCGATCTCCCGCAGTTCGGCGCCGGAGACCTCGCCGGTGAACGCACCCGCGTCGGCCCACGACAGGTCCTGCGCGGCGAGGAGCACTCCCGACCCGGAGAGCAGGTCGCGGACGGGCACGAGCGCCGGGAACGTCGGCGCCACGAAGAGCGACGCCGCACCCGAGCGCACCGCGGGGTGTCGCCGGGCGATGTCCGCGACCTCGGCCGCCCACGACAGCGTCCGGGCGTGCGAGAAGTACGTCTTCAGCGACACCCCGACGGTGATCACGGCGCGACCGTCTCCACGACGAGGGCGAAGGACAGCGCGCCGGGGTCCGCGGTGCCGACGGCCTGGTCGGCGTGCGTCCGCGCCCGGCCCATCTTCGGCACCAGGGACTCCGTGGCGTCGGCCGCTTCGCGGGCGGCACGGACGGCGTCACCCCAGGCCTCGGCGAGCGCCGCACCGGCGTCGAGCCGGGTGCGGAGCACCTCGTCGAACGGCACCAGGGCGTCCACCATCGTCTTGTCACCGACGGTGGCGCCGAACGCGAGCACGGCCTCGGTGGCCGCGCGGACCCCCTGCGCGACGGTGGCACCCGACGGACGCGAGTCGTCCCCGACCACGCGACCCAGTGCCTCCAGGGCGGCACCCCAGATCGCACCAGACGTGCCGCCGGCCTTGTCGGACCAGGCGTCCGCGGCGACCAGCAGGACGGTGCCGGCACCGGCACCGCGGGTGACCGCGTCGGCGGCTGCGACGTCGGCGGCGTGCGATCCGCGCTGCATCCCGATGCCGTGGTCGCCGTCACCGGCCACGGCGTCGATGCGCCCGAGTTCGTCGGCGTGCTCGTCGAGGACGGCGCGGATCGCGGCGAACCCGGCGGCGACCTGCTCGGCGACCGCGCGGGACTCGTCGGTCGCCGGGCCGATGCCGACGCCCTCGGCGTCCGCCGCCACGGTGGACGGGTCGACTCGCTGTTCGGCGACCGCACCGCCCTTGCGGTAGGCGGGTGTGTCCGCGGGTGCTGCCCAGAGTTCCTCGAGCTCGTCGTCGAGCCAGAACAGCGTCAGGGAGACCCCGGCCATGTCGAAGCTCGTGACGAGTTCGCCGACCTCGGGCTCCACGATGACGACCCCGGCGTCCGCCAGTCGGCGCTGCACCGAGCGGTAGACGACGAAGAGCTCCTCGTACTTGACCGAGCCCAGGCCGTTCAGGATCGGGACCACCCGCTGGCCCTCGAGTGCCACGCCGTCGGGCAGTTCGTCGAGCAGACGGGACACCAGCAGCTCGGCCAGCCCGTCCGCGGTGGGCACGTCCGTCTCGTCGATGCCCCGCTCGCCGTGGATGCCCATGCCGACCGCCATCCGGCCCTCGGGGACCGTGAACAGGGGTTCCTCGGCGCCGGGCAGCGAGCACCCGGAGAACGCGACGCCGAAGCTGCGCGTCCGGTCGTTCGCCCGTTCGGCGACGGCGGTGACCGTGTCGAGGTCGTCCCCGCGCTCTGCGGCGGCGCCGGCCACCTTGAAGACGCAGAGGTCACCCGCGATGCCGCGGCGCTTCGCGCGGTCGTCGGCCGGAGCGCTCGTCACGTCGTCGGTGACGCGGACCGTCCGGACCGGGATGCCGTCGGCCTCGAGCGTGCGCGCCGCGGCGTCGAAGTTCAGGACGTCACCGGCGTAGTTGCCGTAGCTGAGCAGCACCCCGCCACCGTGCTCCGCGGCCTTCGCGACCCCGGTGACCTGCTGGGCGCTGGGGCTGGCGAACAGGTTGCCCATCGCGGCACCGGCGGCCAGTCCGTGTCCGACCAGTCCGCCGAACGCGGGGTAGTGCCCCGAGCCGCCACCGATCACGACGGCGACCGTGCCGTCGGGACTCGTGGTGGAGCGGGCGACCCCGCCGTGCACCTTCCGCACCCACCGCTCGTTCGCGGCGACGAAGCCGTCGGTCGCCTCGTCGGCGAAGTCCGCCGGGTCGTTGAACAGTCTGGTCATCGCTTGCTGCCCTTCGGGTCGGTGGTGCGGACGTGCGAGGTGTCGAGCAGTTCGTCGGCCTTGGCCCCGCGGAAGAACTTGGTGCAGAAGATCATCACCGCGGCGACGAACGCCAGGACGCCGAGCGAGACGATGCCGAACGCACCGCTGTCGGTGGGCACCACCTCGTTGATCGCGGTGCGCATGATCGGGGCGACGAACCCGCCGAGGTTGCCGAGCGAGTTGATCAGGCCGATGCCCGCTGCGGCTGCGGCACCGGTCAGGAACGCCGTCGGGTACGCCCAGGTGATCGGGCCGACGGCCAGGAAGCTCGCGACGGCCAGGGTGATGAACAGGATGCCGAGCACGGGCTGCCCGTTCGCACCCGCCCACGCGGACCCGAGGATCGACAGACCGGTCGTGACGTAGAACAGGGTGCCCCAGCGACGACGACGTCCGACGGAGTCCGCACGCGAGCCGATCAGGTAGCAGGCGACGAGCCCGACGAGCCACGGGATCGCGGACACCAGACCGACCTGCCAACCGACGTCCTGTCCGAGCAGCGAGGACACCTGCTGCGGCAGGTAGAACGTCGTGCCGTACACCGCGACCTGCAGGCAGAAGTAGATGATCGTGAAGTACCAGACGCGCCCGCTGGCCATCGCGCGCCAGATGCCCTTCGGGCCGTCCTCGCTGCGGGCGGTGTCCTCGCGCTCCATGGCCGCGGTGAGCGACGCCTTCTCGCCCGGTTCGAGCCACTTCGCCTGCTGCGGACTGTTCGTCAGGAACACCAGGGCCGCGATGCCCGCCAGCACCGCGAGGATCCCCTCGCCGGCGAACATGACCTGCCAGCCGTGGAACGGCGTGACCTGGTCACCGACGCTGATGAGGCCGCCGGACAGCGGGGCGCCGATCATCTGCGAGAACGGCTGCGCCAGGTAGAAGATCGCGAACATGCGCACGCGCACCTTGTTCGGGAACCACTCGGACAGGTACATGATCACGCCCGGGAACAGCCCCGCTTCTGTCACTCCGAGGATGAACCGCAGGACGATGAACATCGTGTCGTTCGTCGTGAAGGCGAACAGTGCGGCGACGATGCCCCACGTGACGGCGATGCGGGCGAGCCAGAAGCGCGCACCGAACCGCTTGAGCAGCAGGTTCGACGGGATCTCGAAGATCGCGTAGCCGATGAAGAAGATGCCGGCGCCCAGGGCGAAGGCGGCGTCGGAGATACCGCGGTCGACGCGGAGGGCCTCTTCGGCGAAGCCGACGTTCGTGCGGTCGAGGAACGCGACGAAGTACAGGATGACGAGCATCGGCATGAGGTGCTTCGTCGCCTTGCCGATGGCGGACTTCAGGCCGGGGTCGTTCGTCGACCCGAGCGCGGGGGCAGGGGGTAGTGACACGGGTTCGCTCCTTTGCGAGCACGGTGCGGTCGTTCTGGCGTCCGGCGGTCGGTTCGGTCGTCCGGACGGGAGGCACGGATCGCGTCGCCCGGTCGGCGCGCGTTCCGTGGGCGGCTGGCCCTAGTGCATGTACAGGCCGCCGTCGACGTTGAGCGTCTGGCCCGTGACGAACCCGGCGTCCTCGCTGATCAGGTACGCGACGGCCGCGGCGATGTCCCGCGGGGTGCCGATGCGCGGCAGCACGCCGTCGGCGGCCATCTCGGCCTTCCGCTCCTCGGACAGGGTGCCGCCCATGATGTCGGTGTCGATCGGACCGGGGGCGATCGCGTTGACCGTGACGCCGCGTGGGCCGAGCTCGCGTGCCAGACCACGGGTGAGGCCGATCACACCGGCCTTCGCCACCGTGTACGGGGTCTTGCTGAAGGTGCCGCCGCCGCGCTGGGCGGAGACGGACGACAGGTTCACGATGCGCCCGTAGCCGGACCGCACCATCGTCTCCGCCGCCCGCAGGCTGGCGAAGTGCACGCCGTCGAGGTTGATCGACAGCACCCGGTGCCACTCCCCCTCGGGCAGGTCGAGGTAGGCGTGCGCGGAGGAGACCCCGGCCAGGTTCACGAGTGCGCTGATCGGCCGGAGTTCGGCCTCGATCGTGTCGAAGGCCGCACGGACGGCGGACTCGTCGGCGACGTCCGCACCGACACCGACGGCCCGCACACCGTGCTGTTCGCGGATCTCGGCGGCGACCTGCTCGCTCGCCGTCTGGTCGAGGTCGATGACCCCGACGTCCCACCCGGCCTCGGCCAGGTGGTGGGCGGTGGCGCGGCCGATGCCCCGCGGTGAGGCGGCCCCGGTGAGGACGACGGTGCGGTCCGGGTGCTGGCCGGCTGACTGGTTCTGGTCGCTCATGGTGTCCCTCCCGCCTCAGTGGATCGGTGCCGGGCCGAGCTCGTCGAGGAGCTTCTGCATCGCGACGTACGCCTTGTTCCGGTAGGCGACGAGTTCCGGCGTGCGGTCGGCCGGCACCTCGAGGTACCCGGCGCCGGACTTCGTGCCGAGCTCACCGGCGTCGACGTGCTGCTGCAGCGACGGCGGGGTGGCGAAGCGCTCGGGCCAGCGGGTCTGCAGCGACTCGAAGCAGAACGCGTAGACGTCGAGCCCGGCCATGTCGGCGATCGCGAACGGGCCGAAGAACGGCAGGCGGAACCCGAACGTGGTCCGCACGATGGTGTCGATGTCGTCGGGGCTCGCGATGCCCTCGTCGGCGATCTTCGTGGCCTCCTCGAACAGCGCGTACTGCAGGCGGTTCAGGACGAACCCCGTGGAGTCCTTCACCCGCGCCGACTGCTTGCCGGTCGCGGCGACGACGGTCTCGCCGACCTCGATCGCGTGCTCGTTCGTGGTCGGGTGCGGGATGAGCTCGACGCCGGGGATGAACGGTGCCGGGTTCGAGAAGTGCACGCCGAGGAACCGCTCCGGGCCCACGACCGCCTCGGCCAGCGACTCGATCAGGATCGTCGAGGTGTTCGAGCCGATCACGGCGTCGGGGCGGGCGGCCTCGCTGATGCGGCGCAGCGTCGCGTGCTTGATCTCGAGCTTCTCGGGCACGGCCTCCTCGATGAAGTCCGCGTCGGCGACGGCGGCCTCGATCGACTCGGCGGCACTCAGGTGTGCGCGGACCCGTTCGACGGCGTCCTCGGGGAACAGCCCGTCGGCGACGAACTGTGCGGTCTCGGTGAGCAGCCGCTCCAGGTTCTGCTGGGCGATCTCGGCCGAGACGTCGGCGATCCGGACGGTGTGGCCGGCGAGGGCGAGGACCTGGGCGATCCCGCCGCCCATGTAGCCGGACCCGACGACGGCGATGTCGAGGGTGCTCATCGGATTGCTCCTTCGGTGCTGGTTGCTGCAGTCGGGGTCGCCGTCGCGTCGAGCTTCGTCGTCGCGAGGACGGATCGGATGTACTGCTGGTTGGTGGCGCAGACGCCGAGGCTGTCCCCGCCGTACTGCTCGGTCATGACGATCCCGCGGAACCCGTCGGCGACGGCGTCGCGCAGGACCTGGCGGTAGTTGATGAGGCCCGTCTCCATGGTGCTCGGCGCACTCGTCGCCCAGCTGCCGTCGCCGGCCTCGTCACGCGTGTAGTTCTTCACGTGCAGGTAGTTCGTGTGCGGCATGGTCTTCGCGAAGAGCTCCCGCCAGTCCTCGACGGGACGGTGCAGGCGGATGAGGTTCGCGACGTCCGCGTTCAGCCCGACGTTGTCGAGCCCGATCTCCTCGACCAGGCGAACGGCGCTGTCGGCGGTGCCGAGGTACGTGTCCTCGTACAGCTCGAGCGCCATCGGCAGCCCGACGCTCGCAGCGTGTTCGCCGAGCTCCCGCAGTCGCTTGACCGCGGCCTTCCAGACCTCGGGGTCGTCGGGGTCCTTCGGGCCCGGCGCCGTCCAGAACCACAGCGCCCGCTTCTGAGCGTCGGTGAACGGCTGGTGCAGCCCGGTCGAGAAGACCTGCATGCCCCACTCGGCCGCCGCGTCGATCGTGCGGTGGGCGTACGCGAGGTTCTCGTCCTCGTGCCCGGGCTGGATGACGCTCTTGCGCTGCAGGTGCACGGACGGGATGCCGATGCCGTGCGCCTTCGCGACGGCGAACAGCTCGTCGCGGCGCGAGGCTTCGAGGTCAGCGGGCCGGATGTGGCTGTCGGCGAGTTCGGCGAGCGAGAAGCCGACGGCCTCGATCTGCGCGAACACCTCGTCCCACACCTCGGCGGGGGCGTCGTGGAAGGCCGTCCCGTCACGGGTGACCTGCGCGAAGCCGTGCAGGCAGGCAGCGATCGGCCAGGTCTTCGACGTCCAGGTGGTGGGGTCCCAATCCTGGTCGACCCAGTCCTGTGGAGTGGTCACGGAATGCTCCCTTGCATGTCGTGGTGGTTCAGCATTGAACCTCTTTCCTATAGGAAAGATACTCGCACGACGCCGGAACGCAACCCCTCCGCCTCAGCTCGTGTGGGACGCGTCCGCGCGCGAACGCAACCGGACGGCGTCGATGTGGAGCCGCATCGCGGCGACGGCCGACGTCGGGTCCGCAGCCAGCGCCTCCAGGATGGCCCGGTGTTCCTGGACCGCACGATCCGTGTCGTCCCCGCCACCCTCGACGATCTGCCGCATGCGGTGCACGCGCGTCGTGATGATCTCGGACATCTCCTCGAGGAACGGATTCCGTGTCGCGTCGAAGATCAGCTGGTGGAACTGCCAGTCGCTGCGGAAGAAGCGGGCCATCAGCTCCTCCGGCGCCTGCGCTGCCCCGACGGACGCGACCTCGGCGGCCACCGCAGCCTGCTCGTCGAGCGCTGCCGCGAGTCGCTCGCGCAGGCCGTCGACGTCGCCGCGGGCCGCGAGCTCGACGGCGCCGCTCTCGACGATGAGCCGGGCGTCGAACAGGGCCTCGAGCTGGTCGCCGGCCAGGGGCGGGGAGACCCGGTAGCCCTTGTTCGCTTCACGGGTGACGAGGCCGGTGCGTTCGAGTTGCACCAGGGCTTCGCGCACCGGGGTCGGCGAGACCCCAAGGGAGCGGGCCAGGCCGTCGATCGACAGCCGCATGCCCGGTTCGACGTCGTGGCCCATCAGGACCTCGAGCACCCGGTCGTAGACGCGGTCGCGCAGGCCGAGCTGCGTGATGCGCTCCGTCCCGAAGCCGGGCATGGTCGTGGACATGGGTCGATCCTAGAGAATCCACGACTCGGGCTCGGTGGGAGGCCCCCGGCCCACGCTGCACCATCACGGCCGTCACCCGCCTTGACGTCGCCTCGACCACGCGCTCATGTCGCCGATTGGCTTGCTCGATTGCCGCGCCCCGCGCGCCGATAGGGCGCTCTTGTGTCAACTGGTCATCAGCTAAGGCCTCAGGAAAACATGAGGGAAAAACGCAGCTGAACGACGGAATCGCACTATCAGACGCCTACTTCACGTGCAACATCTCCCGAGCAACTTGGCGCAGTTCCGGCCCGAGGATCTCGACGATAGGGGATCGCCGACCGAGACTTTCGACGAATGATACAGCTATCGCATTCTGCAACCATTCCTCGCTGCGGGCATAATCGATATCTAAATCGTCAAGCGTCATCTGAATGCGTGCATCTGTGGGATCGAGCCGGTATGCGGCGGAGAGCTGGATAGCAACGTCGCCTAGGAACAAGTGCTCCATTAGATTCTGGTTGTCATCCCAATTGACCGGGTCGTCGAGCAGTTGCTTGTATTCAGGGCGCTTGACCACGAACTGTTCGCCCCATTCGGTCGGCGTCAAGGCTTAGCCTCCCATCGCGTTCTGCAGATCGCCCAGGAGCGCCTGTGCCACTTGCCGATCGTGTTCGGAGAGGGGTCCTGACTTGCCCTTGAGACGGCGCCGCTCTCGACGATCAGCCGGGCGTCGAACAGGGCCTCGAGCTGGTCGCCGGCCAGGGGCGGGGAGACCCGGTAGCCCTTGTTCGCTTCACGGGTGACGAGGCCGGTGCGTTCGAGTTGCACCAGGGCTTCGCGCACCGGGGTCGGCGAAACTCCGAGGGAGCGGGCGAGGCCGTCGATCGACAGCCGCATGCCCGGTTCGACATCGTGGCCCATCAGGACCTCGAGCACCCGGTCGTAGACGCGGTCGCGCAGACCGAGCTGCGTGATGCGCTCCGTCCCGAAGCCGGGCATGGTCGTGGACATGGGTCGATCCTAGAGAATCCACGACTCGGGCTCGGTGCGAGGGCTCCGTTCCGGTCCCGGCGCTGAAGTTCTGCGCTCGCGGGGCTCAGTTGAAGAGCGACGCTGCGCCAGGCTTCGCTGCCGAGCACTCCTCAACGGACACCGTCGTACTTCGACTACTACGCAACGCCCGACCCGCTTGTTGCGATTCCGGTCAGGACCGCGGCGGCGGCGAGTAAGAACCCTACGACCATCACGGCAATCGGCCACTTCCGCGGTGGGAATCCCCGACCCGGTCGGAAGTTGATCCCGCAATAGATGACACCAGCCGCGAACGGCACTGCGCCCGCGGCAAACGTCACTATGAGCAAGGTTTTCATGCGACTGCCAAACCTGTAGTCGCGCAGATATTCATTTGCGACGACCACGGAAGATTGCGAGAGCGCCACCCACTGCAACCAGCGCGATCACAATGACGATCCAGACGCCGAACGACATTCCTCCACCCGGGTTCATAATTGCGTCGTAGTGAACGATCAATTGCCGCATGTTACTTCCGTTCGCGTCAGGTCAGCTGCCAGCTGGCGGTACCCGTCACGCTACAGTTCCCGCGAGATCGCTTCGGGCGCACGACGAGGTTCGATGACGGCAGACCGAAAGCGACGCGCCCTGATGTCGTCAGGAAACCCAGGAGCTGCAGGGATGCAGGGTCGGCACGCTCGGCAGCTCGGGCTCGGCGTTCGAGAACCCCGACGAACGAGGCAAGGATGCCGAAGTACATACCGAGGAAAACGAGCGCGCCACCGAGCGGCCAGAGAAGGCCGGCCACACCGCCGCTGGGACTCAGCGCGCCGGTAACACCGAGTCCGATCCTTGTGAGGGCCAGGACGAGTTCCGTCGGGAACCTCCGTCGATGCGTGCTCACATCTACGGACACCAGTGCTCGCCGCTCGGTTCGAGAGACGACGAGACTTCAGGAGACGCAGCGCCGCCAGATTGAAAGTGTCCGTGAGTCGATGGCCGATCGGACGTTCTCGTTGATGACCTCCGACATCGCCCGCAGCGAAGTGAGGCCTACGGACCCGGCCCGGCTCGAACGGGCAGCCACCCTCGCCATGCTGCGGGCAGGACGCATCCTTACCGGGTAGATGCGCCTTGGGCGGGTTCACGTCGAGAATATCGCCGCAGCGCCCTAGCTCGGGTCTCGTCAGCCGATCGGTCATCGAGACGCCACCAGCGTTAGGTTGGCTCGGTGGACGTGATGAGCGCGAAGGTGTTGGGGTCGATCGCTCTCGCCTTCGGACTGGTGTTCATCACGACGTCGATTGTCCGCTTCATCCGCCCAGACCTTGACGTGGTGCTAGCGGTCCTGAACACAGCGCTTGGCATCTTTTGGCTCGGAGCGGGCATCGGGTTGTGGCGCTTCGCACTTCGGAAGGCGAAGCGCGGCCAGTAGAGGATCGGCTAGCGGGACACGATCTGCGGCATGCTTCAGGCCTGGCCCAAGTGAAAGCACCTGCTCCAATAGGTTTGGCGCTCGTTCGAGTCCTTGCAGTGTGCGCGCCGCTCGTTGGGCGGCAGCAGTAATCTCGGGCATCGCGCAAGTTCGATCCGGAGACGCCATCGGCTACCTACTTGTCGCGCTGGGCGCCCTAATGTTCCTGCTCACGTACTACTTCATCCGGATCACCCGGATCACCCGGATCGCTCGCCGCTGAGCCATCTTCAATCGAGTCTCGCCACTCCCCCGGCACGGTGCATGATGGGGCCGTGAGTGAAGAACCTGACGAGAAGCCATCGTGGTCTCGTGGCACCACGATTCTCGTCGGGTCCTTGCTCGTTCTGTCTCAAGTACTCACGATCACGTCTCGCGTTCTCAACGGCGATAGCTTCCTCAGCCCGTGGGTCATTACCAGCGCCGCTCTCGCCGTCATCGGCGCCATCTTCGCCGGGATCGCATTGACCAGGACGAAGCGATCGCATTGATCGCTGGTGCCGCTCGCTAACGTCCGGTAGCCGATCGGCTACCGGACGCTCGGCTGCGTGGAGCAGGGGCGCGAGGTGCCCTGTCCGCGAGGGACGACCGTTCCGGACGAGGACGTGCCAGCGTCGAACTGTGGCAAAAGGTCCGGCGGCGCGGACTCACCCCCTCGACATCACCGCGTACCTCACGGCAGAAGAAGAAGGCGATGGGGCCGACCACCGGCCCCGCGCTCAACTCGATACCGAACCGCCCGGTTGAACGTCGAAGCAGCGCGCACAAGTGCAGGTCGAGCAGTGCGGCGGGAAGCTGGCGGTAGGGGGAGGGGTATGCCGTCGCCTCACGGCGCGTACCTGCCTGAGTGCGGAGTAATGTTCATTTGCCGCTCTCCCCGGGAGCGTGCCCCGGGACAGAACGGACTACGCAATGCGGCGCATCGCCCGCTCAGCAGCCATCGGTGCTGTTGCACTTCTCACCGCAGGACTCTTCACCACCGTCGGCACGTCGGAGGCGAACGCTGCCACGGCGAGCGGGGGCGTCTTGCAGATCTTGTCCCCGTGGTATCAGACGAAGGGCGAACCCGAGTTCGCTGACGGGGACAGCGTCGTCCTGACCGACGCCGACACCACTCGAGGTATCAACGCTCGCACGACCGGCACGGGTCGCGGTTCGTTCACGCTGAGCCCTCCAGAAGGGAAGCCACTGACGACGGGGGTCTACTGGCTCGACGGCAACCACCCGCACAGCGAGAAGCAGCCGACGCTCGAGATCGACGGAACGTACATCTACGGCGAGTTCTCGATCCTCGACCTCGCGTCCGACCCGACGAACGGTCAGATCACCAGGTTCGACGCGGTCGTCCCGGGCATCGGCGAATTCCGGTTCGGCGAGGACGCTGCCGGCTCTGTGATCCTGGGCGCACGGAACGTCGTGTTCACGAAGACGTTCATCGGGTTGCCGAAGACAACCCAGGTCGAGACTGTGCACAACACCGGCACAGCACCGATCACGATGGGGAAGCCGGCTGTCACGGGGGTGAACGCGAGGTCGTTCTCGGTCAGCAACAGCACCTGCGAAGCCACCCTCGCAGCCGACGCGACCTGCACGTTCAACATCAACTTCCGACCGAGGACCGCCGGTCCAGCCACCGCTGTGGTGAACGTGCCGGTCGGCGGAGCAACGCAGACGGTGGCGTTGACCGGTTCGGCGTTCCTCGGGAAGACGATGATCACCTCCTCCGGGAAGGACATGGTCAACAAGGGCAAGACGACGAAGGCAACCTCCGGCTCAACGGCGATGTCGATCTCGTACAGCGCACTCGCTTGGTGGTTCAAGGCGGATGACCTCGACGGCAGCGGCGGCATCGTCAGCGTCCGCCTCGAAGGCCCGTACGGCAAGGTGTTTCCCCTCGGTACGACGAAGACGACGATCAGTGGGAAGTACTCGATCGTCACAACCGTCGATGGGTACGGATGCGACACCAACGGCACGATGACGGTGAAGCAGTTCAAGCTCGACCCCGTCAGCGGGCTGCCGGACACGGTCGACATGTCGTTCACGCAGTACTGCGTCGACAAGATCGCGCAGCACGGCACGTTGCAGTGGCAAGCACGGTCCGACGTCACGGCACCGGCAGCCCCGACCGGGATCCGGGTCGGTTCAGCAACACCGACGAAGGTGAAGTGGACGTCGTCCACATCGAAGGACGCAACGTCGGTCGTCGCTCGTCTCGTGCAGGGCGACGGTGCTGGCGCGACCGTCCAGAGCGGTGTGCCGCTGGTGGTCACCGGCGCTTCCGCGGCGGTGCCGCGGCTCCCGACCGGCCAGCGGTACACCATCGCGGTGTTCGCCGTAGACGCAACGGGAAACGTCAGCAAGGCGGGAACGACGTCCTTCGGGACCGCGCCGATGACCGTGATGGCTCCAGGGCGTCCCACCATCACCGGGACGACGACCGGGCCCGGTTCCGTCACCGTGTCGTTCGACGCGCCAGCAAGTGATGGGGGCCTGCCCATCACGAGCTACATCCTCTCCGATTACCGAGACAGTGTGACTGGAACGTCGAGCCCTCTGACGCTCACAGGGTTGTCCGCCGGGAGCAACATGGTCTCAGTCACCCCGGTGAACGCAGCAGGGAAGGGCCTGCCGTCGTACAGCAGGCAGGTCACCATCGGGTAGCAGTGCCGATGGCTCACTGAGACGGGGACCCCGGCCGTCCCCTACCTGCCGCGACGGCGAGGTGCGGCGACCTACGTGTTCGTCGCCGCCTTGAGGATGACGACGGCGACCGCGGTCAGCAGGAGGGCGCCGCCGAGGCCGGCGAGGGGGTACCAGACGCCGCCGGCGCGGTGGTGGCGGCGGATGCCGAACGCTCCGCCGGTGATGACTGCCGCGAAACCGCCGAAGAAGGTGAGGCCCATGCTGCTGTACCAGCCGGCATCCCCGCAGGAAACGGTGCGGGCGGCGCAAGTGCTGTACGAGATGAGGCTCTCGTTCAGGATGTAGCCGACGCAGCCGATCGCGGCGAGCAGCCCGACGACGATGACGACCCAGATGAGGACGAGGTTCCACAGCGCGCCGCGGTCGCCGAGCGGTGCGCGTTGGATGCGGGACGCCATCGGGCTCCTGTTCTGGTCCGTCTCTCGGATGTCATTAGAGTGCCATGCGGGCAGCGAGGATCGATGCCATCGCCGCTGGCCACAGCGCATCCAGCCGCGGCCCCCATGGTTCTGCCATCACCCCACTCTGACGAAGCGCGGTGACCTCCGACAGGGAGACCCAACGCCGATCCATCACCTCGGTCGGATCCGCTCGCACCGCTGAACCACTCGGCTCCTGCACGACGAAGAGGTCCACGAGCGCCGTCTCCTCGGTGAAGCGGCCGACGCGGCGCAGAGCCTCGGGGTCGACGGTGACGTTGGTCTCCTCGAGCAGCTCTCGGCACGCAGCTGCAGGACCAGTCTCGCCTGCGAACGCGCTCCCACCGGGGAACTCCCACCCGAAGGCGAACTCCTTCGTCGGAGCCCGCTGCGTGAGCAGGACGGTTCCGTCGGCTCGGTAGACGCACACCGTGACCACCAGATGGAACGCCCCGCCCGGCCAACCCGCGTCACCGCGCCGGAACGTCCCACCCATCGGCGCCCCGGCCGCGTCAACAAGATCCCACCACTCGTCCACACCGCCAGCGTAGGACGAACCCTCACGCGGAACGTCAACATGCGGTGGCAGCGGATCGGCGGCCGCGACGTTGTCGAAGGGTTCCAGTGGTCGGAGCAGGACGGTAACGTGCCGCCATGCACTGGGGGGACACCGGACTCGACGACGAGCAGATCGCGTTCGTGCAGCAGACACTCCCCGATGCCGTCATCGTGGCCGATGACTCCTGGGGGCTCCTCGACACCAGGGTCCTGCACGTCCGCGCTGGCGACGACGGCTTCACCGTGAAGGCCTCCAGTCAGACCAACACGCACTTCCCTCGCGAGCTCGACGCCCACCGCACCGCCACCGCCGCACTCCGAGCCAGCGGGGACACCGGTGCCCTCGTCGCCGCGAACGAGGAACACCGCGTCCTCGTGCTCGAACGCGTCCCCGGGCACCTCGCCCTCGGGACCCCGGACGAGCACGACCCAGACGTCCACCGTCAGGCCGGGGCAGTGCTCCGACGACTACACGACCAGGACACCCGCCACGACCCGACGTTCCTACTGCACGAGCAGGCGAAGGCACTGGCCGCGCTCGACGCCCCGCACCGAATCCCGGACGACGTGGTCGCCCGCGCACGAGCGGCACTGCGCGCACTCCCGACCGACCACGCGACGCAGGCCCTCGTCCCGACCCACGGCGACTTCCACCCGCGCAACTGGATCGTGGACGACGACGCCCGCGACGACCGCGACGACCGCAACGACCACGACCGCAGGCTGCGCGTCATCGACTTCGGCCGGTTCGGCTGGCGCCCCGCGTCCTTCGACCTCACCCGCCTCGCGGTGCTCCACTGGCAGCACGATCCCGCCCTGGAAGCGGCGTTCTTCGACGGGTACGGCGACGACCCGCGCACTGCGGACGCGTGGCGCTGGCTGCAACTCCGCGAAGCAGTGGGCACCGCGACCTGGGCTTACGCGGTCGGCGACGAGGGCTTCGAGGCCCAGGGCCACGACATGCTCCGCCGCGCCCTCGCCGCGTTCTGACCCGTCAGACCAGGACGCAGCTCACGGCACCCGCACGAACCGCGGCGCCCCACGGTCCCGCAGTCGGAAGCCGAGGTGCTGGTACAGCCCGATCGCCCCGGTGTTCCCGGCGGCCGCGTGCATCAGCGGGGTCTCCCCGCGCTCCCGGATCCCGTGCGCGACGGCGAGCACCAACCGGCGCCCGAACCCCTGCCCCCGGTACGCCTCGTCCGTGCACACCGCGCTGATCTCGGTCCACCCCGGCGGGTGCAGGCGCTCCCCCGCCATGGCGACGAGCCGCCCGTCCCGCCGGATGCCCAGGTACGTGCCGAGCTCGATCGTCCGCGGCAGGAACGGCCCCGGCTTCGTCCGCTCCACCAGGGCGGTCATCTCCGGTACGTCGTCGGGCGTCAACACGACGGCTTCGTCGTCCGGTGCACCCTCGATCGCCTCACCGGTCAGCTGCACGCCACCGGCACCCTCGACGAGCTCCCACCCCACGGGCAGGACGGCGGCGGCACCGACGCCGAGCATCCCGCCCGACCCGAGCAGCGCCCGGACGTCCTCCCAGTCCTGCGCGGTGGGCTGCGCGGGGATCCCCGTCCACACCGACACGTCGGTCTGGTAGCGGACGACGTCGCCGCGCCGCTCGGCGAACCGCGCGTGGTGGCTGTTCAGCGCGGCCATGGCGGGTGCGTCGAGCATGCGCGTCGGGGTGCCGTCGTCTGCGATGGTCAGGTCGAGCGTCCGGAGCGCCTCGCCGCGGGAGTCACCGCCGCGGAACCCGAGGTCCTCGATCCGCCGTCGATCGCCGTCCGCCCACCCGGCGGTGTCCGCGACGACGCCGGAGGCGTAGTTGTTCGTGGCACGGTGGACGACCTGCTCGACGTCCGCTGCCGAGGCCACGAGGACCTCTCCCGGTCGGGGAAGCGCGGTCGAGGTCGGCGCAGTCGTCGTCATCCCACCATTCTCCGCCCGCGGCGAGCGCCGCCGGCGCATCGTTGCACCCGGTGACGCCGTGCCGCGGCTCGCACGGTGCGAGGGGGCTCACGCCAAACGCGCCGCCACGAACTCGACCATCCGCCGCACGAGCAGCGCCTGCGACGCCACCCGCCGGTACTCGTGCCCCTCGCCCTCGAGCTCCAGGTGCTCCACGTCGTGCGCCCGCTCCCGCAGCGCCGCGACGACCTGGTGCGCCTCACCGATCGGCACGTTCGTGTCGAGCTCACCGTGCACGACGAGCAGCGGCGCCGTGACGTCGTCGATCGTGCGCATCGGCGACAGTGCCGCGAGCAGGGCCTCGTCCTCGACGGGATGGCCGTACTTCGTCGCGGCAGCAGCCGCGATCCACGGTTCGGTGTCCCGGTAGAAGGTCGCGAAGTCGCTCATCCCGCACACCGCGACCCCGGCCGCGAACACGTCGGGTGTGAACGCCAACGACGCGAGGGTCGCGTACCCGCCGTACGACCGCCCCTCGACGGCGACCCGGGAACGCTCGGCGTACCCGTTGGTCACCAGGAACCGCGCGCAGTCGACGACGTCGGCGAGCGCGTTCCACCGCAGCGCCAGGTCGTCGGCGTGCACGAACTCGTGGCCGTACCCGGAGGACCCGCGGATGTTCGGCGCGAACACGGTCACCCCGGCGGCGGCGAGCGCCTGGTGCTGCGGCGAGAACGTGGGTCGCTCCTGCGACTCCGGTCCGCCGTGCAGGTGGACGAGCGCTGCGCGGCCGGGAGGCCCGACATGCGTTCCGACGTCGGCTCCCGCCACCGACGCGGTCGGCTCCACGGCCCGGTACAGCCACCCGGTCAGCTGCAGTCCGTCACGGGCGGCGAACCGTTGGAGCGTCGGCTCGACCAGCTGCACGTCCGGCAGCACCGGCACGTCGGTGACCCGGCTCCAGGTCAGCGCGTTCGTGTCGAGCCGCCACAGTTCGCGCGGCCGGGTCGGCCCCTCGACGGCAAGCAGCACGCTCCGCCCGTCGCGGCTGAGCACGGGGTCGGTGACGACGTACCCGGGCAGGTCCGGCACGGGGGTGCGCGAGGCGTCGTGGGTGTTGATGAGGTCGAGTTCGCTGCGACCGTCGACGTTCCAGACGAGCAGCAGCGTGCGGCCGGCGTCGTCGGCGTCCAGGTACTCGAGCTCGGCGTCGTCGCGCTCGACGATCCGTCGGGGTGTGCCGCGCCAGCCGTGCGGCCCGACCGGCTGCGCGACGAGTCCGCGGCGGGGCAGTCCGGCCTCGGTGGCGACGTAGGCGACGAGCGGGCTGGTCTCGCTCGCGGGCGAGGGCCGCAGGAACGCGATCTCGGCGGACCCGTCGGGGTCGTCGGCGAACAGGGCGTGGCTCTCGTCGGTCAGCCGGTCGACGACCACGACGAACTCCTGGCCGCGCTGCCCGTCGCTCAGCACGACGAGCCGTTCCTCCACCGACAGGTCGAGGATGTGGATGAGCTCCCCCACGGCCAGGTCGTCGCGGTCCCCGGTGACCGGGTCGACGAGGTACGCACGGGCCGGCTGCTCGGGCTCGGTCGAGGGCAGCGTGATGACGACCCGGTGTCCGCTGCGGCTCCACGGTCCGAGTTCGGCGTGCTGGTACCGCGAGCCGGCGATCTGCGCGGCGTCGGAGCCGTCCGGCCGCACCACCCAGACCTGTTGCTTCACGCCGCCGTCGGTCGCGATGGCGACGGCGAGCCACTCCCCGTCGGACGACCACGACACCCGGATCACCGGGTCGTCGGACAGTGCGATCCGCACCGGCTCAGGCAGCTCGTCGCCGACGACGACGTCCTGCACGAAGACCTCGGGGGTGCCGTGCCGGTCGCTCACGAACGCCACGCGCCGGGCGTTCCGGGTCATGGTCGGTCCCCACGATCCCCAGGCGGCGGTGAGCCGCGCACCCAGGTCGGCCGCGGCCCTGGTGGTGACCGACGGCTCGACGATGGCCGACGACGCGACGCCCTGCGCGCCTCCAGGCCGGACGGAACCCACGATCACCGCACCCCCTGCTGCTGCAGCCACATCTCGATCAGGCCGAGCTGCCAGAGCGCGTTCGCGCCGATCGCGGTCCTGGTGCTGTTCGGGTCCTGCAGCATCCGCTCGACGGTGGCGGGGTCGAAGAGCCCGCGCTCCCGCGCCTCGGGTGCGTGCAGCGCGTCGCGGACGCGCTCCAGGTACGGGCCTTCGAGCTGCCGGATGGCGGGGACCGGGAACGAGCCCTTGCTGCGGTCGATGACGGCGTCGGGGACGATCCCGCGCGAGGCGCGCTTCATCACGCCCTTGCCGCCGTCGGTGAGCTTCATCGACGGCGGGATCGCGGCGGCGAGCTCGACGAACTCGTGGTCCAGGAAGGGCACGCGGGCCTCGAGCCCCCACGCCATCGTCATGTTGTCGACCCGCTTCACCGGGTCGTCGACGAGCATGATCGTGGTGTCGCTGCGGAGCGCGGCATCCACGCTCGTCTCCGCGCCCGGCCGTGCGAACTGGCGGTCCACGAACGCCGACGGGGTGTCGTCGTCGCTCTTCCACCGCTCCCCGAGCAGGCCCTGCAGCGCCGGCCACCGGCGGTCCATGAACACGGAGCGGTAGGCCTCGGCGGCCTGGTCGCGCGGGACGTCGGCGAGCGGCGGGTACCAGTCGTAGCCGGCGAGCACCTCGTCGGCACCCTGGCCGGACTGCACCACCTTGACGTGCTGCGAGACCTCCTGTGACAGCAGGTAGAAGGCGACGCAGTCGTGGCTGACCATCGGCTCGCTCATGGCGGCGACCGCACCGTCGATTCCGTCGAGCAGGCGCGACGAGGGGATGTGGATGCGGTGGTGGTCGGTGCCGAAGTGCTTCGCGACCTGGTCGGAGTACTCGAACTCGTCGCCAGATTCACCGCCCGCCGCCTCGAACCCGATGCTGAACGTGGCGAGGTCCTGCTGCCCGGCCTCGGCGAGCAGCCCGACGACCAGGGACGAGTCGATGCCACCGGAGAGCAGCACCCCGACCGGGACGTCGGCGACCATCCGGCGCTCGACGGCGGTGCGGAGCGAGCCGATGAACGCCTGCTCCCAGTCCCGCTCGGACCAGTCGGACTTGGCTGGGTCACGCTCGAAGCGGGGCTCCCAGTAGACGGTGTCCTGTGTGGTGCCGTCGGGGTCGATCACCCGGACGGTGGCGGGCGGGAGCTTGCCGACGCCGGCCAGGATCGTGCGGGGTGCGGGGACGATCGAGTGGAAGCTCATGTACGAGGCGAAGGCGACGGGGTCGATGGACGTGTCGACTTCCTTGGTGCCGGTGCCGCTCGCGCCGCCGTCCCCCGCCAGGATCGCGGGCAGGGAGCTCGCGAACCGGAGGCCGCCCGGGACGGGCGCGACGTAGAGCGGCTTGATACCGAGCCGGTCCCGGGCCAGGACCAGCCGACCGCTGGCGTGCTCCCAGATGGCGATGGCGAACATCCCGATCAGGTGGTCGACGAACGCGGTGCCCCACTCGGCGTACGCCAGGGCGATCACCTCGGTGTCCGACGTCGACGCGAACCGGTGCCCCTTGCCGTGCAGCTCGTCGCGGAGTTGCCGGTAGTTGTAGACCATCCCGTTGTAGGCGATCGTCAGCCCGGCCTCGGCCAACACCATCGGCTGCGCGCCCGCAGTGGACAGGTCGACGATGGACAGCCGTCGGTGCCCCAGGGCGACCGGGCCGCGAGCCCACAGGCCGTCGCCGTCCGGGCCGCGGTGCGTCATGCAGCCGGTCATCCGGGCGACCGCCCCGACGTCCGGCGCTCGGCCGTCGAACCGGATCTCACCCGCGAGTCCACACATCAGCGCTCTCCCTCGGTGTCCGCCGGGGCGGAGTCGGTGTCCGCCGGGGCGTTCCCGACGATCCACGTGTCCTTCGCGCCGCCGCCCTGCGACGAGTTGACGACCATGCTGCCCTCGGGCGCGACGCGCGTCAGGGCCACGTCGGCCAGGTGCACGTCGTCCGGTCCGGTCCCCGTCGCGTACACGAAGGCCCGCAGGTCCACGTGCCGCGGGTCGAGTCCGGCCGGTCCGATCGTCGGGTGCGAGGACAGCTGCACCACCTCCTGCCCCACCCACCCGGCGGGGTCGGCCGCGATCTCGCGCCGTCGCTCGGCCACCTCGGGGGCGCTCGCGCTCGGTCCGATCAGGACCCCGCGGCCGCCCTCGCCGTCGACCGGCTTCGTGACGAGTTCCCCGACGCGGTCCAGGACCGACAGCCGTTCGACCTCGATGCTCGTGCGGTACGTCGGCACCGATGCCAGCAGGGGTTTCTCGTCCAGGTAGTACCAGATCAGGTCCGGCACGGTGACGTACATCGCCTTGTCGTCGACCAGCGCGTTGCCCGGCGCGTTCGCCAGGTAGACCCGTCCTGCCTCCGCCGCGTCGAGGATCCGCGCACCGAGGTCGGGAGCGTGCTCCGCCGTCAGCGCGCTGACGTCGCGGTCGATCCGCAGGTACAGCCCGTCGAGCACGTCACCCGTCGTCGCGTCGACCACGCGTCCGTCGCGGACCTCCAGGTCCGACCCGGACAGGAGGCGCAATCCGGCCCCGTCGGCCAGCCTGCGGTGCTCGAACCACGCGCCGGCGGCGGGGCCGTCGCTGACCAGTGCGATCAAGGGGTCGGTCGCGCCCGTCACCGCGGCTGTGTTCGCGCAGAGGGTCCGGCGCAGCCGGTCGATCACGCCGTGCGGGTCGCGCAGGTGCGCCGGCCGCGGGGCGTCCGGCACGACGTCGTCCATCAGCTCGCGCAGGGCGATGCCGTACGCGACGCCCGAGGGCGAGCGGACGTTGTCCTCGAGCACCCGCCAGCCGCCGAACTCGTTGCGCACCAGGTCGAACCCGAGCACCGGCGCACGGACGGCGGTCGCCGGCAGCCGGGTGGCGTCCGGGTCCCAGCCCTTCGCGCCGACGAAGTGGTCCGCGTCCAGCACGCCGTCGGCCACGATCCGCCGGTCGCCGTACGCGTCACGCAGGAACAGCTCGATCGCGCGGGCACGCTGCCCCAGGCCACGCTCGAGCTGCGACCACTCGTACGCGCTGATCGTCCGGGGCACCAGGTCGCAGCCGAACTCCTGCGCCCCGCCGTCCACCACGAAGCCGACGTGGTGCTCGCGGGTCCAGGCGTCGCGGGCGGTGCAGCGCTCGATCGCGGTCTCGGCGTCCCAGCCGTCGAAGAACGCCGCCAGGTCACGGAACGCCGGACGGGGGCGTGCCCCGGGGCCGACCGCCTCGTCGCCGGCACGGACGCGGTACCCGGGGATCGGGACCACCGGGTCCTCGTCGCGTCCGGACGGGAGCCCCGCGGTGTCCTCCACCACCAGGGCGACGACGTCGTCCATCTCCCCGCGCTCGGCGTAGGCGGTGCGCTGCCGGTCGGTGGAGTTGCCACGGGCCAGGGTCGCGTCGAGCAGCTCCGTCACCGTCCCCCAGTCGCCGAGCTCCTCGAGCTCCGGACGCAGCCGGGACACGAGCTGGCGCACCGCGACCTCGGCGGGCAGCCGTTCTGGGTGCTGCCCGAGGCCGACGAGTTCCCCGCTCAACCCGGAGCGGGCGGCCTGCCACATCGCTGCACGGTGCAGGGGTTCACTGCGCGGGTGCCACTCGGCGCCGGACACGACCGACTTCTCGGCCTTGCGCACCGCGGCGCGGAAGAGTCCGGCGATGAGCACGGCGTCGTCCACCACCGGGGTCGCGTCGCAGACCCGGAGTTCGAGCGTCGGTGCGTGCGACGACGGCCGCACGTCGAAGTAGGCCATCTTCTTGTCGGCGATCACGCCCGAGGCGATCAGGTCGTCGAGTACCCGGTCGTACTCGGCGGCGTCCTCCACCGGACCGAAGCTGCCGGCCGACGGCCACCGCTGCCAGATGATGCTCCGGAACGAGGCGTACCCGGTGTCCTGCCCGTTCCAGAACGGGCTCGACGCGCTCAGGGCGAGCAGCACCGGGAGCACCGGCGCCACCCGCTGGGCGATCAGCACCGCCAGGTCGCGGTCGCTCACCCCGACGTGCACCTGCAGGCCGCAGATGAGCTGTTCGTCGACGAGCATCCGGTACTGCTCCTGCATCCGGCCGTACCGACCGCCGGAGCTCAGCTCGAAGTCGGCGTACTCCGACCTCGGCGCGGTGCCGACGGCGGCGATGGTGACCCCGGCCGGAGCGATCGCGGCGCTGAGCTCGCTGCGCAGGTCGACGATCACCCGCCGCAGGTCGTCGAGGGTCCGCACCACCGGGGTGTTCGTCTCGATCGTCGTGCGCTGCAGCTCGGCGCCGAAGCGGTCGGTGGGCAGTTTGGGCAGAAGGCGCGGGGCCTTCGCGGAAAGTCGGCCGGACTCGAGGTCGATGAGGTGCAGCTCTTCCTCGGCGCCGAGCGTCAGCTCTGCACTCATGGCTGGAACCTACGCGCGGCGGCTGTGGTGCGCACCGCGGCACACCGCCCGACTCGTGCCCGTAACACGCCCGTCCACCGGTCGTCACGAGCACTGAACTCCCGCCCGCACCGTGCGAGGCGCGCCACCCCGTGCGAGGTTCCACGCACCGTGCGCCGCCACAAGCACGCACCACGCGCGCAACCGCGCACCAGCCCACGCACCTCGCACCGTGCGCCCCGCGCCAACCCCGCACCAGCCCGCGAAAGCCGCACCGTGCGACCCGCGCCAACCCCGCACCAGCCCATGCAACCCGCACCGTGCGGTGGACGCACCACCGGCAGTCGGGAGGCACGGGGCAGCCCGCCACGCGCCTCCCGTCCGCACCGTGCGCACCTCTTCACCCCGTGCGAGGTTCCACGTACCGTGCGCCGCCACAAGCGCGCACCACGCGCGCAAGCGCGCACCAGCTCGCGAAAGCCGCACCGTGCTGTGGACGCACCACCGGCACTCGGGAGGCACGGCGCCAGCCCAGCACGCGCCTCCCGTCCGCACCGTGCGCACCTCTTCACCCCGTGCGAAGTTCCACGCACCGTGCGCCGCCACAAGCGCGCACCACGCGGCCAACCCCGCACCAGCCCACGCACCCCGCACCGTGCGGTGGACGCCCCGCACAGGCGGACGGGAGGCACGGGCCAGCCCGCCACGCGCCTCCCGTCCGCACCGTGCGCACCACTTCACCCCGTGCGAAGTTCCACGCACCGTGCGCCGCTACAAGCACGCACCACCCGCGCAACCCCGCACCAGCCCACGCACCCCGCACCGTGCCGGTGCCAGCGCGCGCGGAGCCCTACCCCCGCGTCCGCGCCAACCGCCGGTTGAGCGCCCCGTTCAGCAGCGCGACGAGCAGCCCCACCGCGAACACGAGCGTCCCGAAGCACAGCACCTGCGGCGGCATCCCGGCCTTCGCGGCGCCGTAGACGAACAGCGGGAAGGTCACCGCGGGCCCGGCGACGAACGAGGTGATCACGTAGTCGTCGATCGACATCGCCAGCGCCAGCAACCCGGCGGCGAGCATGCCCGGCGCCAGCAGCGGCAGGGTGACGAGCCGGAAGGCCTGGAACGGCGTCGCCCCGAGGTCACCCGCGGCCTCTTCGAGTGCCCGCGATGTCCCCGCGATCCGGGCCCGCAGCACCACGACCACGTAGGCGACGTCGAACGCCACGTGCGTGATGAGCACGGTCAGGAACCCGGTGCCGAGCCCCACCGACAGGAAGAAGGAGAGCGACGCGGAACCGACGACGATCGACGGCGCCGCGATGTCGGCGAACACGACGGTGTTCACGACGCCGCGACCGGGGAACCGGTACCGCTCCAGCGCCAGCGCGAGGGGCAGCCCGATCGCGACGGAGATGACCGCGGCGAGGAAGGCGACCACCACCGAGGTGACGAAGGCCGCCCCGAGCCCGGACACGTTCACCAGGTTCGCGTACCAGTAGGTCGTGAAACCGTTCCAGGCGAACGACAGCCGGTTGGTGGGGGCGTCGTTGAACGAGTACACGATCATGTAGACGATCGGCACCAGGGTGATCGCGATCGTCACCCAGTACACGATGGCGAGCCAGGGCCCACGACGGTTCACGCCGTGACGACGCGGACGGCCGGCGACGGAACCGGTCACGGGCGAGGCCGGAGCGGCGGCGGATCGGGACGGTGCGACGGCGGTCATACGAGGTCCTCGAGGTCGTCGGTGCCGGAGACGCGGGCGTAGATGAACAGGATGATGCCGAGCACGACCATGAGCACGGTCGACAGGGCTGCGGCGACGTTGTACTGCTGGTTGCCGGAGTAGGCGTCCTGGATCGCCTGACCGATCGTGTACGTGTTCGTGCCGCCGAGCAGGGCCGAGTTCACCGGGTCGCCGACGCTGTCGATGAAGACGAGCAGCACCCCGGCGAAGATGCCCGAGCGGGACAGCGGCAGCGTGGTGTGCCAGAACGCCCGGAACTTGCCGGCGTACAGGTCGTTGGCGGCCTCGCCGAGTCGTGGGTCGATGCGCTCGAGGGCGGCGTAGATCGGCAGCACCATGAAGGCCAGGTCGTTGTAGGCGTCACCGAAGATCACCGCGCCCCCGGTACCGAGGATGTGGAAGTCCTTGCCGGCCAACCCGAGCGCCTGCAGCGTCGTGACGACCGGCCCCTGCGACGCGAGCACGAACGCCCACATGTCGGTCCGGATGATGAACGACACCAGGAAGCTGATGAACACGAGCATGAGCAGCGGGTTCTTCCACCGCGGGGACACTCGGAACGCGATGAAGTACGCCACCGGGTACCCGACGGCGATGCAGGCGATCGTGGCGGCGGCGCCGTACCAGAGCGACCGGAGCAGGAACGTCAGGTAGGGCACCTGCGGGTCGACGAACAGCGAGCCGTAGATCCCGAAGTTCCAGGTGAACGTGTAGCCGTCGTCCGGGTTGCCGGTCATGAGCGAGACGATCAGCCCGGACACCAGCGGGATGACGAAGAACACGCAGAGGTACGCGGTGCCGACGAGCGCCAGGAAGAACGGTGTGCTCCGACGGCGTCCCCGCCGCACCGGCGCGGAACCGGAAGGACCGGCGGAACCACCGGGACCACCGGGACCACCAGGACCAGCGGGACCGAGCCCCGGCGCCACCCCGACCGCGCTCACGACTGCACCACCGCGTTGAAGATGCCGTTCCACTCCGAGTACTCGTCGTAGTTCTCGAACACCCGGAACTCGTGCGACTGCTCCAGCACGTCGGCAGAGGGGAACACGAGCGGGCTGTCCGCCACGGTGGCGTCGTCGAGTTCGTCCCGCACGTAGTCCTCGGCCGCGGGCACCGGGCAGACGTAGTTGACCCAGTCCTCGACGATCCCGGCGACCTTCGGCGTGTAGTAGAAGTTCATCCACTCGAGCGCCGACACCGGGTTCGCGGCCTGCCGTGGGATGAGCATGTTGTCGTGCCAGGTCATCTGCCCCTCTTCCGGCGTGACGAACTCCAGGTCGGGGAACCCGGACTGCTGCGCCTGGAACACGTCGCCCGACCACGCCTGGGTGATCCAGGTGTCGCCGTTCTCCAACCGGTTGATGTAGCTCTGGTCGTAGAAACCGGTGACGCTCGGCCGCAGTTCGCGCAGCCAGGCCTGGGCCTTCCGCCAGTCGGCGGGCGTCGAGGTCTCCGGGTCGATGCCGAGCGCGAGCAGTCCGAGCGACCCGAGTTCGGTGTTGTCGCTCATCAGCCCGATGCGGCCCCTGAACGCCGGGTCCTGCAGGTCCTTGAGTGAGGTGATCTTCCGCCCGGTGTACTTCGGGTTGTAGGCGAGCCCGGTGAACCCGGTCTGCCACACGACGGAGTGCTTGTTGCCCGGGTCGTAGATGGGGTCCTTCACGGAGTCCGAGGCGTTCGCGGCGAAGTTCGGCAACCGCGAGTGGTCGAGCTCGCACACGAACCCGTTCTTGATCATCTGGGTCAGCTCGAACCCGTTCGTCATGACGACGAGGTCGTAGCCGGTCGCACCGTGCGCCCGCAGGATCGGTGAGACGGTCGCGTAGAAGGTCGCGTTGTCCTGGATCACCGCCTGGTAGTCGACCGCGATGCCGGTCTCTTTCTTGAACAGCGCCAGGGACTCGGACTTGCCGTGGTCGGAGTCGATGTACAGCGGCCAGTTCGCGAAGTTCAGGGTGCCGGTCGCCTTCGCGTCCTTCCAGAACGCCGCCCAGTCGACGGTGTCCTCGGCACCGGCGGCGGCGGAGCCCTTGATGCTGCACCCGGTGAGCAGGGCGGCCAGCGCGGCGGCCCCGCCGCCGGCCAGCAGGCCGCGTCGGCTGACGCGGGCCGACTTCAGCCCACGCAGCAGGTCCGGACCGGGCACCGCGCCGGTCACGCGAGCGATCCTGCCGTGGCGGGGACGGCCTGGAGGCCCGGGTCGTCCTGGGTGGTGACGGTCGCGTCGGACGCGGGGTGCGCCTCCAGACCGAAACCGTGGTCGACGCCCCACGTGAGCCAGACCTCGGTGCCGGTCGCGATCCGCGGCCCGCCCTTCGAGTTCTGCGCGAACACCGAAACGCGACCGGCGCCCGGCACATCGACCAGGTACTGGGTGCTGACGCCGGAGAACGAGACGTCCACGACGCGACCCGGGCCGAGGATGTTCCGTCCGGCCTCGGGGGTCGGTTCGGCGGTGCGGATCTTGAGCTTCTCGGGCCGGACGCCGACGACGACGCGACCGGTCGTCGCGACGGCTCGGTCGGCCGGGACCGCGATCGAACCGGCCGCGGTCGCGACGACGAGCAGGCCGGCATCGGTGCCGCGGACCTCGCCCTCGAGCAGGTTCGACTGGCCGAGGAAGTTCGCGACGAACGCCGTGCGCGGCAGCTCGTACAGGTCCTGCGGGCTGCCCATCTGCTCGATCCGACCGCCGTTCATGACGGCGACCGTGTCGGCCATCGTCATCGCCTCTTCCTGGTCGTGGGTGACGTGCAGGAACGTGAGCCCGACCTCGGCCTGGATCGTCTTCAGCTCGAGCTGCATCTGGTGGCGGAGCTTCAGGTCGAGGGCGCCGAGGGGCTCGTCGAGCAGCAGCAGGGCCGGCCGGTTCACGATCGCGCGGGCCAGGGCGACGCGCTGCTGCATGCCACCGGAGAGCTGGGCGGGCCGCTTCGACGCCGACCCCTCGAGCTCGACGAGCCGCAGCGCTTCCGTGGCCTTCGTCATCGGGTCCGGGATCCGGCGCCGCTTCAGCCCGAACGCGACGTTGTCGAGCACGCTCATGTGCGGGAAGAGCGCGTAGTTCTGGAACACCGTGTTGACGGGCCGCTGGTACGGCTTCGTGTCGGTGACGTCCTGGCCGCCGATGGTGATGGTGCCGCTCGTGGGTTCCTCGAGCCCGGCGACGAGCCGCAGGGTCGTCGTCTTGCCGCAGCCCGACGGGCCGAGCAACGCGAAGAACGAGCCAGCGGGCACCGTCAGGTCGAGGCTGTCCACCGCGGTGTGGCCGGGGAAGGACTTCGTGATCTGGTCGAGCCGGAGATCGGCTCCCGATTCCGCGAACGTTCCGGTCATTGCCATGGTGCCTCCAGGGGGTGGTCGGCCTCAGCCGATGTAGGACATGACGTGCTTGATGCGGGTGTAGTCGTCGAAGCCGTACTGGGACAGGTCCTTGCCGTAGCCGGAGTGCTTGAACCCGCCGTGCGGCATCTCGGCGACGATCGGGATGTGCGTGTTGATCCACACGCAGCCGAAGTCCAGGTCGCGGGCGAAGCGCATCGCCCGCGCGTGATCGGTCGTCCACACCGAACTCGCCAGGCCGTACTCGACGCCGTTCGCCCACGTCAGGGCCTGCTGTTCCGTCGAGAACCGCTGCACGGTCTGCACCGGGCCGAAGATCTCCTGCTGCACGGCACGGTCGTCCTGGCGCAGACCGGCGACGATCGTGGCCTCGTGGAAGTACCCGCGGTCACCCTGTCGTGCGCCGCCGAGCTCGATCGTCGCGTGGTCGGGCAGCGTGTCCAGGAACGACTGCACGTGCGCGAGCTGGTTCGCGTTGTTGACGGGGCCGAAGTAGCCGTCCGACCCGGTTCGCGCGTTGAGCCGTGCCTCTGCGGCGAGCGCCGCCACGAACTCGTCGTGGATGCCGTCCTGCACGAGCAGCCGGGTGGCCGCGGTGCAGTCCTGTCCGGCGTTGAAGAACCCGGCGGCGACGATCCCGGCCACCGCCGAGGGGATGTCCGCGTCGTCGAACACGATCACGGGTGCCTTGCCGCCGAGCTCCAGGTGGGTGCGCTTGAGGTCACCTGCGGCGGCACGGGCGACTTCCATGCCGGCGCGGACGGAGCCGGTGATGGACACGAGCTGCGGGGTGGGGTGGTCGATCATCGCGGCGCCGGTGGTGCGGTCCCCCACGACGACGTTCAGGACCCCCGGCGGCAGGAACTCGGCGGCGACCTCGGCGAGCAGCAGGGTCGACAGGGGCGTCGTGTCGCTCGGCTTGAGCACGGTGGTGTTCCCCGCGGCGAGCGCCGGCGCGAACTTCCACACCGCCATGTTGAGCGGGTAGTTCCACGGGGTGACCTGGGCGACGACACCGATGGGCTCACGCCGGACGAACGAGGTGTGGTCGGTCATGTACTCGCCCGCGCTCCGGCCCTCGAGGTTCCGGGCGGCCCCGGCGAAGAAGCGGATCTGGTCGACGGAGAGCAGGATCTCGTCCTCGACCAGGGTGGCGCGGGGCTTCCCGGTGTCGAGCGACTCGAGGTCGGCGAACTCCGACGCCCGCTGCTCCATCGCGTCGGCGATCCGGAACAGGGCGAGCTGCCGTTCGCCGGGGGTGGTGCGGCGCCAGGTCTCGAACGCGGTCGCGGCCGCACCGAAGGCGGCGTCGACGTCGGCGGGGGTGGACACCGGGGACGTGCCGTAGACGTGCTCGTCGGTCGGGTCGACCAGGTCGAACGTGGTGTCGGCGGTCGACTCGACGGAGGCGCCCCCGACGAAGTTCCGCAGGACCCGGGTGTCGGTGTCCGCCGTCGCCGTGCTCTGTGCGTCCAGCATGGCGGTGATACTGACACGGATTCCGGCGGTGCGGAAGAAGGATCCGGAGGTTGTGGAGAACTGTAACAACGGAAATCGTCGCGAAACACGGAGTTCACAACGGAATCCCTTGCGCACCCCGAACCGCGCTGCCATGCTGTCCGGCATGGCGGCAGCACCACGACGTCCGGGACCGATCGACGACACCTCGAAGCGGATCATCGAACAACTCCAGGCGGACGGGCGCCGCCCGTACGGCGAGATCGGCAAGGCCGTCGGTCTCAGTGAAGCGGCGGTCCGGCAGCGTGTGCAGAAGCTGACCGAGACCGGCGTCATGCAGATCGTCGCGGTCACCGACCCGATGCAACTGGGCTTCCACCGCCAGGCGATGATCGGCATCCGGGTCAGCGGCGACACCCGAACCGTCGCCGATGCCCTGGAGCAGCTGCCGGCGGTCGACTACCTCGTGATGACCGCCGGCAGCTTCGACCTGATGGTCGAGGTCGTGTGCGAGGACGACGACGACCTGATCGAACTGCTCAACGGCACCATCCGGGCCATCCCGGGCGTCGCCGGCACCGAGACCTTCGTCTACCTGCAACTCCGCAAACAGCTCTACGACTGGGGAACGCGATGACCATCTCCGAACAGGCCACAGGCCGGACCACGACGGGCCCGGCCGCCCGCCTCCACTCCTACGACCCGTTCGCACCGGTCGACGACGCCGACCTGCAGCGGAAGTCCCGGGACCACCTGTGGATGCACTTCGCCCGGCACGGCGCGAACCAGGCCGGCGCCGACGTGCCGATCATGGTGCGCGGCGAGGGCCACCACGTCTACGACAGCCACGGCAAGGAGTACATCGACGGGCTGTCCGGCCTGTTCGTCGTCGCCGCCGGGCACGGGCGGAAGCGCCTGGCCGAGATGGCCGCGAAGCAGGCGGAGACGCTGAGCTTCTTCCCGATCTGGTCGTACGCGCACCCCGCGGCGATCGAGCTCGCCGACCGGCTGGCCGAGCACGCCCCCGGTGACCTCAACAAGGTCTTCTACTCCACCGGCGGCGGCGAGGCGGTGGAGACCGCCTTCAAGCTCGCGAAGTACTACTGGAAGCTCCAGGGCAAGCCGATGAAGCACAAGGTGATCTCCCGTGCGGTCGCCTACCACGGCACCCCGCAGGGCGCCCTGGCGATCACCGGCATCCCGGCGATGAAGGAGATGTTCGAGCCCCTGACCCCCGGCGGCTTCCGGGTGCCGAACACGAACTCGTACCGCGCCGAGGAGATGGGCTTCCCCGGGGGCACCGAGGAGCAGTTCGGCTTCTGGGCGGCGGAGCGGATCCGCGAGATGATCGAGTTCGAGGGCCCCGACACCGTCGCCGCGGTGTTCCTCGAGCCGGTGCAGAACTCCGGCGGCTGCTTCACCCCGCCGCCCGGGTACTTCCAGCGGGTGCGCGAGATCTGCGACGAGTACGACGTGCTGCTCGTCTCGGACGAGGTCATCTGCGCCTTCGGCCGGATCGGCACCATGTTCGCCTGCGACACCTACGGCTTCGTGCCGGACATGATCACGTGCGCCAAGGCGATGACCTCCGGGTACTCGCCGATCGGCGCGACGATCATCAGCGATCGCCTGTTCGAGCCGTTCTCCAAGGGGGACACGACCTTCTACCACGGCTACACGTTCGGCGGGCACCCGGTGTCGGCCGCCGTCGCGATGGAGAACCTCGACATCTTCGAGGAAGAGGGGCTGCTCGCCAACGTGCAGCAGAACGCCCCGCTCTTCCGCGCCGAGCTCGACACCCTGCTCGACCTGCCGATCGTCGGGGACGTCCGCGGTGACGGCTACTTCTACGGCATCGAGCTCGTCAAGGACAAGGCCACCAAGACGACCTTCGACGACGACGAGTCCGAGCGGCTGCTGCGCGGGTTCCTGTCGAAGGCGCTGTTCGACGCGGGGCTGTACTGCCGGGCCGACGACCGCGGTGACCCCGTCGTGCAGCTCGCACCGCCGCTGACGATCGGGCAGCCGGAGTTCCGCGAGATGACGTCGATCCTGCGCAGTGTCCTGTCCGAGGCCTGGACGAAGATCTGACCGTGAGCGGCTACCGGGGCGTCTCGTTCTGGCTCGACCAGCTCGCGTCCACCGGACGCGACGACCTGAAGCCCCGGCCGCCGCTCGACGGCGACACGACGGCCGACGTCGCGATCGTGGGCGGTGGACTGACGGGTCTCTGGACCGCGTGGTACCTGCACCAGGCCGACCCGGGCCTCCAGATCGTCGTCCTGGAACGCGAGATCGCCGGCTTCGGCGCGTCCGGTCGGAACGGCGGCTGGTGCTCGGCGCTGTTCCCGCGGTCCGCCTCGGCGATCGCCGAAGAGCACGGGCGCGACGCCGCGCTCGCGTTGCGGGCCGCCATGCGCGACACCGTCGACGAGGTCGGCCGAGCAGCGTCCGAAGCCGAGGTCGACTGCGACTACGTGAAGGGCGGGACCGTCCTCTACGCACGCTCCGCCGTGCAGGAGCGCGCCGCCCACGACGAGGTCGCGTCCTCCGCGACTTGGGGCGACGACATGACGTGGCGGGCCGCTCGACCGGGTGACGCCGCCGGATCGGCGGGGGTCGCGTGGACCCCGGACTGCGCGCGCGTGCAGCCCGCCGCGTTGGTGCGTGGCCTCGCGGCCGCCCTGGAGGCCCGTGGCGTCCGGATCGCGGAGCACACGCCCGTCTCGTCCTGGGATCGCGGGCGTGTGGTCACGTCGCACGGCACCGTCACGGCGGGCGCCGTGGTGATCGCGGTCGAGGGCTACGGTGCCCAGCTGGAGCAGACGAAGCGGCGGATCCTGCCGCTGTACTCGCTCATGATCGCGACGGCCCCGCTGCCGGCGTCCGCGTGGGAGCGCATCGGGCTCGAGCACGGGCAGACGTTCTCCGACTACCGGCACCTGCTCGTGTACGGGCAGCGCACGGCCGACGACCGGTTGGCGTTCGGCGGCCGCGGAGCCCGCTACCACTGGGGGTCCTCGATCACGCCCGGGTACGACCGGGTGCCGCGGGTGTTCGAGCACCTGCGGAGGGCCCTGGTCGACCTGTTCCCCGTCGTCGCGGACGCCCCGGTCACCCACACGTGGGGCGGCCCGCTCGGGGTGCCGCGCGACTGGTGCGCCTCGGTGACCTGGGACGGACACGTCGGCAGCGCCGGCGGGTACGTCGGGGACGGCCTGTCGACGACGAACCTGGCCGGACGGACCCTCGCCGACCTCGTGCGCGGGGAGTCGACGGCCCTGACCGCGCTGCCGTGGGTGCACCACCGGTCGCCCGACTGGGAGCCCGAGCCGCTGCGGTTCCTCGGCGCGAACGCGGGACTCGTCGCGACCGACCTGGCCGACCGCGAGGAAGCACTGACCGGGCGGCCGAGTCTGGCCGCTCGGCTCATGGCACCACTGACCGGAGGGCACTGATGGCTGCCGGTCTCGACGCCGACGTCGTGGTCGTCGGGGCGGGGGTCGCCGGGCTCGCCGCCGCCCGGGCGCTCGCACTGGGCGGGCAGCGGGTCGTCGTGCTCGAGGCCCGCGACCGGATCGGCGGGCGCACCTGGACCGATGCGTCACTCGGGGTGCCGGTCGACCTCGGTGCCTCGTGGATCCACGGGGTCGACGGCAACCCGCTCTGGACCCTGGCACCCCGGTTCGGCATCGAGACCGTCGAGTTCACGGTCGGCAGCTTCCAGTTCGACGGCCGGCCGATCGCGTGGCACGACCCGTCCGGCGCCGCTCTCTCCGCCGAGGACACGTCGGCGTTCGTGGCGGACCTGCACACCGTCGACGCGGCCCTCGACGCCGTCGTCGCGCACGCTCCCCCGCCCTCGACCTACGCGGCCGCCGTCGACACCGTGCTCCGCTCGCTGCGGTGGCAGGGCGACCGAGCGGCACGCGTCCGCGAGTACACGGCCCACCGCTCCGAGGACCTCTGCGGTGCCCCCGTGACCGTCCTCGACGCGCACGGTCTCGACGAGGAGCACGTCCCCGGTGACGAGGTGGTGTTCCCCGGTGGCTACGCCCAGTACGCCCGCGCGCTGGCCGAGGGTCTCGACGTCCGGCTGTCGTCGGTCGTGCGGTCGGTGACCCAGGCCGGCGACTCGGTGACCGTGGCGCTCGCCGACGGCACCACCGTCGCCGCCCCGCAGGTGGTCGTCACCGTGCCGCTCGGGGTGCTGCAGGCCGGCGACGTGGTCTTCGACCCGCCCCTGTCCACGCCGGTGACCGGAGCCCTCGACCGGCTCGGGATGGGCACCTACGACAAGGTGTTCCTGCGGTTCCCCACACGGTTCTGGGGCGACTCGTGGGTGATCCGGCAGCAGGGGTCCGCCGGCGTCGACTGGCACTCCTGGTACGACATGTCCCGGGTGACCGGTGCGCCGGTGCTCGCCGCCCTGGTCGGTGGTGCCGGAGCCCGTCGGCTCGAGACCCTGCCGGACGCCATGGTCGTCGACGAGGGGGTGGCGGCGCTGCGGAGGATGTTCGGCCCGTCCGTCCCCCAGCCCGAGGCGTTCCGGATCACCCGGTGGGCCGAGGACCCGTTCTCACGGGGCTCGTACTCGTACCTGCACGTCGGGGCGTCACCCGACGACCACGACCTGCTCGGCACCCCGTCCGGCCGGGTGCAGCTCGCCGGCGAGGCCACGTGGAGCGACGACCCGGCGACGGTGCACGGTGCGCTGCTGTCCGGGCTGCGGGCGGCCGGGCGGTTGCTCGGCACCGAGGTCGAGCCGCTCTCGCTCGCCGACCCGCTCTCCACGCCCTGAGCGCCACACCCCCGCGGGTGTCGGCCCGTGCGACACTCGCTCCGTGACCCCGACGAGGACCCGACCGCGACACGAACACCGGGGACCGGTCGCCGTCGCGGTCCTGGTGAACCTGGCGCTGAGCCTGTTCCTGCCCGACGAGGTGCTGTTCTTCCCGTCGTGGGTGGTGCCCGTCCTGGGCGTCCTGCTGCTCGCCCCGCTCATCGTCTTCAACCCGCGGCGTCTGACGCGCGAGACCACGTGGTCACGGTGGCTGTCGTTCGCACTGGCGGCCCTGCTCACCGTCGCCAGCCAGCTCACCGTCATCCGGACCATCACCGAGCTGCTCGGCGGCCACGCGGACGGTGCGGCGGTGCTGCTCACCGCGCTGCAGGTCTGGGTGAGCACGATCATCGTGTTCGGGCTCGTCTACTGGGAGCTCGACCGCGGGGGTCCGGTGGCACGGCGTCGCCCCGAGCTGTGGGCGACTGCCGAAGCGGACTTCCAGTTCCCGCAGGAGACCGACCCGAAGACCGCGGACTGGCGGCCGGTCTACCTCGACTACCTCTACGTGGCGATGACGAACATGATGGCGTTCAGCCCGACGGACACGATGCCGATGACCGTCCGGGCGAAGATGATCATGGCGTACCAGGCACTGAGTGGGTTCATCCTGCTGGCGCTGGTCATCTCGCGCGCGGTCAACATCATCAGCTGACCCACCCGACGGGCACCCCGCGCGAGATGCGCGGGGTGCCCTGGGGCTCAGCCCTTGCGCCACAGCTCGACCAGGAACCGGGCCACGGTCACGAGCAAGCTCGCGATCCCCAGCCACGGCACCGGACGGCCGCGACGCGGTTCGGTGTCGTTCGACATCGGACCACCTTCGTGTCAGCGCCGGCGGACACGAGAAGTGCAGGCCGAGGGATGCAACTCGCTCGACGAGCGCGTTACACTGGCTCCGAGTTTCAGGCTCGGGACCCAGTTCGTCCCTCGTTCTCCACTCGGAGGACAAATCGAAGCCCACCACTGTTGCTGCAGTGGTGGGCTTCTTCTCTGCCCGGGCCCACGTCCCGGCGACGACACGAACCCGGAACCAGCACACTGATATTCGACGACCGAGCCGGGGGTCTTGCTTCAATTGACCGCGTGATCAACAATGGCGGCATGGACGTCGTCACCGCACCCTCGCTCCCGTCGCCGCTGCAGGCCGACACCGGCGCACCCCGCCGATCGCTCCGCGTCGCCCTCGTCCAGATGCGGTGGCTCCCCGACCCGGACGAGCACCTGGCCCAGCTCGCCGACGGCATCGCGACCGCCGCAGCGCACGGTGCCACCGCGGTGTTCCTGCCCGAACTCACGCTGCGCCGCTACCCGGGCGACACCCCGGCGAGCGGGACCCCGAAGGACCTCGCCGAGTCGCTGCAGGACGGCCCGACCGTCGCCTTCGCCCGTGCCCAGGCGATCGAGCACGCGGTGTTCGTGCACGCCTCGCTGTACGAGCGGCCGGGCGACGACGACCAGCCCGACGACCCCCGCGGCTACAACACCGCCGTCCTCGTCGCCCCCGACGGCACCCTGGTCGGCCGGACCCGGAAGACCCACATCCCGATCAGCGCCGGCTACCACGAGGACACGTACTTCCGCCCGGGGACCGACGACGATGCCTTCCCGGTGTACGAGCCGGCCGCACTCGGCGCGCGCCTCGGGCTGCCGACCTGCTGGGACGAGTGGTTCCCCGAGGTGGCCCGGTCCTACGGCCTCGCCGGGTCCGAGGTGCTCGTGTACCCGACGGCGATCGGCTCCGAACCGACCTTCCCCGACTTCGACACCGCGCCGATCTGGCAGCGGGTGATCGTGGCGAACGGCATCACCGCCGGGCAGTTCATGGTCGTGCCGAACCGGTGGGGTGACGAGGGCGACATCACGTTCTACGGCTCGTCGTTCATCTCGGACCCGTTCGGCCGGGTGCTCGTCGAGGCTCCCCGTGACGCGAGCGTGGTGCTCGTCGCCGACCTCGACCTCGACGCCCGGACGGAGTGGCTCCGGCTGTTCCCCTTCTACGTGACCAGGCGCCCCGACCTGTACGCCGGGCTCGTCGACCCCGTCGACGAGGAACGCCACGCGTACGGCGCACGCGACGCGATCGACGCTGCCCTGGCCGTGGAACCGGCCACCGCCGGGCGCGAGGCGCGCGCATGACCTGGGTGATGCCTCCCGAGACGGCTCCGCAGGAACGCACGTGGATGGCGTTCCCGCGCCCCGGCCTGACGCTCGGCGACGACGCGGCGAGTGCCGAGGCCGCGCGTCTGGCATGGGCGACCACGGCGAACACGATCAGTGAGCACCAGCCGGTGACCGTCGTCGTGGACCCGGTCGCACGGGCGGATGCCGGTCGCCTGCTGTCGTCCGGCGTGGACGTGCTCGAGGCGCCGCTCGACGACTTCTGGATGCGCGACATCGGCCCGACGTTCGTCGTCGACGACGTGACGGGTGCGCTCGGCGCCGTCGACTGGGTCTTCAACGGCTGGGGCGCGAACCCGTGGTCGACCTGGACGCGTGACGCCGCGGTCGCCGCCACGGTCACCGATGCTGCGGGAGCCAGCCGGATCCCGTCGCTGCTCGTGAACGAGGGCGGGGCAATCCACGTCGACGGCGCCGGCACCGTGCTCGTGACGGAGACGGTGCAGCTCGACCCGCGACGGAACCCGTACGCCGACCGGGAGCGCGTCGAGCTGGAGCTGGCGCGCACGATCGGCGCCACACGGGTGGTCTGGCTGCCCCGTGGTCTGACGCGCGACTACGACGGCTTCGGCACCCGGGGCCACGTCGACATGGTGGCGACCTTCGCGGATCCGGGCACGGTCCTGCTGCACGCCCAGCCGGATGCCGGCCACCCGGACCACCTGGTGATGCCCCAGATCCGGCGAGCGCTCGAGCAGGCGACCGACGCGACGATCATCGAGTTGCCGGCCCCGTCGACGCTGTCGGACGACGGTGGACCGGTGGACTGGAACTACGTGAACCACGTCGTGGTGAACGGCGCCGTGATCGCTTGCGCCTTCGGCGACCCGGTCGCTGACGACCGTGCCAGGGGCATCCTCGCCGAGGCGTACCCGGGCCGACGGGTGCGCTCGATCGACGCGAGACAGGTGTTCGCGCGGGGTGGTGGGCTGCACTGCATCACGCAGCAGCAACCGGTGGCCTGAACCACCGCCGCGGTGTACAGCGGGTGCCGCTCACCTGTACACCGCGGCCGGTCCGCCCACTGCCGACCCGTCGGTATGGTGCTCCGAACTGATCCGGGCGACGCTGCCCGGCCCCGAAGAGCAGGGAAGTCACATGGCATCACCGATCGCGGTCACCGCGCCGGCAGCACCGGTGCGCGGCGGGTCGCTGAAGCGGAGCCTCGGGCTCTGGGCGATCGTCGGACTCGGCCTCGGCTACATGACCCCGACGGTCGTGTTCGACACCTTCGGGATCGTCTCCGAGCAGACCGACGGCGCGGTGCCGAGCGCGTACCTCATCGCCCTCGTCATCATGGCGCTCACCGCCATCAGCTACGGGAAGATGGTGCGCGTCTACCCCGCCGCCGGTTCCGCGTACACGTACGTCCGGGAGTCGATGCACCCGAACCTCGGCTTCATGGTGGGCTGGGCGTCACTGCTCGACTACCTGCTGCTGCCCATGGTGAACGCCCTGATCATCCGGCTCTACCTGGAGCAGGTGTTCCCGGGGCTGCCGCCGTGGGTGACCGTCGTCGTGTACACGGTGTTCGTGACGACGGTGATCTGCCTGTCGATGCGCGGCACGTCGAACCTGAACATGGTGCTGCTCATCGGTGCGGTCCTGGCGATGATCGCGTTCGTGGTCTTCACCGTCATCGAGCTCACCCACGGTGCCGGTGCGGGCACGATCGTCAGCGCCGAACCCTTCGTGCACGACGGCGTGACGATGTCGGCCCTGCTCACCGGGGCGACGGTGGTGTGCTTCTCGTTCATCGGCTTCGACGCCGTGACGATGTACACGGAAGAGGCGAAGTCGATCCGCATCATGCCGAAGGCGATCATGCTCACCGTCCTGCTCGGCGGCGCGATCTTCCTGGTCTCCGCCTACTTCGCCCAGCTCCGCTTCCCCACCAACGCACCGTTCGGCGAGTTCACCGACGACCCGCTCCCCCAGATCGGCCTGCTCGTCGGCGGTCCGGTGTTCCAGGCGGTCCTGGTGTCGGCCGGGTTCGTCGCCGCGCTCGCCTCGGGTCTCGCGTCGCACGCCAGTGTCGCCCGCATGCTCATGGTGATGGGCCGGAACAACGTGCTGCCGAAGCGGGTCTTCGGCTACGTGCACCCCCGCACGCACACCCCGGTGTTCAACGTCGTCTTCGTCGGCGCGGTCACCCTGCTGGCGATGAGCTTCTCGCTCGACACGATCGCGGCCTACATCAACTTCGGCGCGCTCATCGCGTTCACCTTCGTCAACGCCACCGTGATCGTGCACTTCGCGATCCGGAACGGACGCCGTCACACGGCGGGCGACCGCTGGCGCTACATCGTGCTGCCGGGGGTCGCGATGCTCCTGACCGGGGTGCTCTGGTCGCAGCTCCATGCCGACGCCCTGATCGCAGGAGGAGTGTGGGCGGCGATCGGGTTCGTCTACCTGCTCGTCATCACCAAGGGCTTCCGGGTCGCACCGAAGGGCTTCGACGAGAACCAGCCCGTCACCGGTGTGAACAAGCAGCTGACCGACCAGGCCTGACCGCCACCACGAGAGGACGCCATGTACGCCGTCACCGACCCCACCACGGGCACGACCCTCGAGACCTACCCGACCATCACGGACGCCGAGCTGCGCGACGCCGTCGCAGCCGCCGACCGCACGCACACCGAGTGGTCACGGACGACGACGGTCGCCGACCGTGCAGCCCTGCTCCACCGGGTCGCGGACCTGTACCGGGAGCGGCACGCCGAGCTCGCCGCCACGATCGTGCGCGAGATGGCGAAGCCGATCGACCAGGCCGAGGGCGAGGTCGACTTCTGCGCCGACATCTACGACTACTACGCGGACCACGCGTCGGAGTTCCTGGCGGACCAGCCAATCACCCTGGCGGACGGGTCCGAGGGGTCCGCGTTCATCCGCAAGGCCTCCATCGGCGTCGTGCTCGGCATCATGCCGTGGAACTTCCCCGCCTACCAGATCGCCCGGTTCGCCGGCCCGAACCTGGTCATCGGCAACACCGTCCTGCTGAAGCACGCACCGCAGTGCCCGGAGTCCGCCCTGGCCATCGAGCGGATCTTCCACGACGCCGGCTTCCCGGCCGGGGCCTACACGAACGTGTTCGCGACGAACGACCAGGTCGCCGAGGTCATCGCCGACCCCCGCGTGCAGGGCGTCTCGCTCACCGGTTCGGCGCGCGCCGGTGCCGCGGTCGCCGAGATCGCCGGCCGGAACCTGACGAAGGTGGTGCTCGAACTGGGCGGCTCGGACCCCTTCATCGTGCTGTCCACCGACGACCTGGACGCCGTCGTCGAGTCTGCCGTCACCACCCGGCTCGAGGGCAACGGCCAGGTCTGCAACGCCCCGAAGCGGTTCCTGGTGGTCGACGGCCTGTACGACGACTTCCTGACGAAGTTCACCGCGGCGATGTCGGCGGTCGCACCGACGGATCCGAGCGTGCCCGGTGCCGAACTCGGTCCGTTGTCGTCCCCGGCCGCAGCCGATCGGCTGCAGGAACAGCTCGCGTCCGCCGTCGCGCAGGGTGCGACGGTGGTCACGGGCGGCGACCGCCAGGGCAACGCCTTCCTGCCGACGATCCTGACCGACGTCACGCCGGACAACGACGCCTACCGCGAGGAGTTCTTCGGCCCCGTCGCCGCCGTGTACCGGGTCGCCGACGAGGACGCGGCGATCGCCCTGGCCAACGACACCCCGTACGGCCTCGGCTCGTACCTGTTCACCACCGACTCCGACCAGGCACTCCGGGTCGCCGACCGGATCGAGGCCGGCATGGTCTACGTGAACATCGTCGGCGCGGACAGCCCGGAGCTGCCGTTCGGTGGCGTCAAGGGCAGCGGCTTCGGCCGCGAGCTCGGCCCCCTGGGGGCCGACGAGTTCGTGAACAAGAAGCTGATCCGCATCGGCTGACCGACGCGGAGACGCCGGCGTCTGCGCGAGACGCCGCCGAACATGGCGGCGTCTCGCCGACGGGACGGCGTCCGATCAAGACGCCGGTGTGTTACGACGGACGGGAGGCGCGGTGCAAGCTGGCACCGCGCCTCCCGTCCGCGCGTCGGTCGCCCCTCCCACGTCGCCACCGGAAGACGCCGTCGTCACGCTTCGACGCCGCGGAACGCGCGAGACGCCGCCGGATCCGGCGGCGTCTCGCTGACGTGGAGGCGTCGAGCGAACACGCCGGCGTCGCACGCCGCCGCGCCGCCGCGCCGCCGCGCCGCCGCACCACCGCGCCGCCGTGCGGTCGCCGCTACTGCTGCGGGTCGGCGGGCTCGCCGCCGGAGTCCGTGTCGCTGTCCTGCTGCGGGTCCTCCGTCGCGTCGCCCGTGGGCGACCCGTCCGGCAGGTCCTCGGTGTACTGCTCCTGGTCCTTGGTGGGGTCGCTGGACCCGTTCGCTGCGTCACTCATGGCCCGGACGGTACGCGCGTGCGCCTGGACAGGCCACCCAGCCGTGACCCACCGAGGCGGTTACCGCGTCGCAGCGTTCTGCGGAACGACCGCCAGGATCTCCTCGGCGACCTCGCGACCGATGCGCACGGCACCGTCGACGTGCTGGTACCCCTGCCCGGCCAGGTCGCTCGACGCGAACCGGATCGGACCGACCGCGGCACGCTGGTCGGCGCCGTAGCGGACGAGCCCGCCCAGGTCGAAGCTCGCCGCGTAGGCGCCGCGCGTCCACTCCTCGGTGCCCCAGTCGCTCTCGTAGTAGACGACCGGCGACAGGGCCTCGTCGCCGTAGTAGTGCGCCAGCGAGGCGAGCACCCGGGCCCGCCGTTCCTCGGTCGACAGCGCGAACAGGTCGTCGGCGTGCTGGTCGGAGACGAACCCGACCAGGGTCCCCTGCTCGGAACCGTGCGAGGTGTTGTCGTACGCCTCGTGCACGACCTCGTACGGGCTGAACGCGGTGCCGGACAGGCCCGCCGCACGCCAGAAGGGACGGTCGTAGACGGCGTGCACCTTGATCACGAAGCCCATCGACAGGTGCTGGTGCAGCTGGTGCTGGCGTCGGGGCAGCGGCGGCTCGTACGAGATCCGCGAGTACAGGGGCGGCGGGACCGCGACGAGGGCCTGTCGGGCGTGCACCTCGATCCCACCGTCGGCGAGCGCGACGACCCCGTCGTCGCTCCACCGCAGCGTCCGGACCGGCGCGTTCAGGTGCACGTCGTCGCCGAGGCGCTCGGCGAGCCGCTCGGACACCTGCTGCATGCCGCCGACGACCCGCTTGTCGAGGATGAAGTCGGCGTCGACCAGGTTGCTGAAGCTCCCGGCGGAGGCCGCCATCAGCAGGGCCTGCAGCGCCGAGAACGCGTGCGCGGGCTTCGTGAGCATCGCGCCGGCGATGAACAGCTCGACGTTGTCGGTCGCGACCCGGTCGGAGCTCAGGTCCTGCAGCCAGGCGCGGAACGAGACCTCGTCGAGGGCGGCCGCGTCCGGCGTCTCCCAGGGGCGCGCCGGGTCGACCTCCGCGACGTACTCGTCGACGACGGCGACGAGCCGTTCGATCTCGTTCGCCGTGGCCTCGGGCAGGGGGAAGATGTCGCCGGTGTACTCGGTCCGGGTGCCGTCGGCGTCGATGTAGACGCTGGAGCCCTCGCGGTACCGGTCGTACGTCTGCAGGCCGAGCTCGTCGAGGGTCTCGAGCAGTGCGGTCTGGTCGGGCGAGACCCACTGCCCGCCGATCTCCAGGGTCACCCCGTCGATGTCGTTCGTCCAGGTGCGGCCCCCCACGCGGTCGCGGGCCTCGAGCACGGCGACCCGCAGGCCGGCGGCCCGCAGGCGATTCGCGGCGGTGAGACCGGCGACACCGGCTCCGATGACGACGACGTCCTTCTCGATCATCGAGCTGCTCCTTGTGCGGTCGTGGTGCTGTCGGTGTGCCGGAACGGGTCCGGGGTGAGCGTGTACATGGTCTCGAGGTACTCGGCGATGCCCTCGCCGCCGCCCTCGCGACCGAGGCCGGACTGCTTCACGCCGCCGAACGGTGCCGAGGCGTTCGACACGACCCCGGTGTTCAGCCCCAGCATGCCGGTCTCGAGCCGCTCCATCAGGCGCTGCCCGCGTGCCGGGTCCTCGGTGAACGCGTAGCCGACCAGACCGTACTCGGTGTCGTTCGCGGCGGCCACGGCCTCGTCCTCGGAGCGGAACGTGCGGATCGCGAGCACCGGCCCGAAGATCTCGTCGTCGAGGATCGCGCTGCCGGGCTGCACGTCGGTCAGGACGGTCGGCGCGTAGAAGGTGCCAGGCCCGTCGACCGGGTGCCCGCCGGTCCGGACCGTCGCCCCGCGCTCGACCGCGTCGGTGACCAGGCGGTGCGCCTTGTCCACGGCGCGGGCGTCGATGAGCGGCCCGATGGCGACGCCGTCCTCGGTCCCCCGGCCGACCCGCATCGCGGCGACCCGTTCGGTGACCCGGCGGGTGAACTCGTCGGCGACGTCCTCGTGCACCAGGAACCGGTTCGCGGCGGTGCAGGCCTGGCCGGTGTTCCGGAACTTCGCGGCGAGCGCGCCCTCCACCGCCAGGTCGAGGTCGGCGTCGGCGAACACCAGGAACGGGGCGTTGCCCCCGAGCTCCATGCTCGTCCGGAGCACGTTCTGCGCCGCCTGGCCGAGCAGCGTCCGTCCGACCGGCGTCGAACCGGTGAACGACAGCTTCCGCAGGCGGGGGTCGGCGATCACGGGCGCGGAGACGTCGGCGGCGTGCGTGGTCGGGACGACGTTGACCACCCCGGCGGGCACGCCGGCCTCGACGAGCAGGTCGGCGAACAGCAGGGTGGTCAGCGGCGTCAGTTCGGCAGGCTTCACGACGACGGTGCAGCCGGCGGCGAGCGCCGGAGCGATCTTGCGGGTCGCCATCGCCAACGGGAAGTTCCACGGCGTGATCAGGAACGCGGGCCCGACGGGCTTGTGCGAGACGGTGGCGCGGCCGGTCCCCTCGGGGTTGGTGCCGTACGAACCACCGATGCGGACCGCTTCCTCCGAGAACCAACGGAGGAACTCGCCGCCGTACGTGACCTCGCCGCGGGCCTCGGCCAGGGGCTTGCCCATCTCCAGCGTCATCAGGAGCGCGAACTCCTCGCGTCGCTCCTGCAGCAGGTCGAACGCGCGGCGCAGCACCTCGGCGCGCTGCCGCGGGGGCGTGGTCGCCCAGCCGTGCCGTGCGGCGACGGCGGCGTCGAGCGCCTTCCGGCCGTCCTCGGGTGAGGCGTCGGCGATGTGCAGGAGTGTTTCGCCGGTCGCAGGGTCGACGACGGCGAAGGTCGCGTCGTCGGCCGCCGGCTGCCAGACACCGTCGACCAGGAGGCCCGTGGGGACGCGGTCGAGCACCGCCTGTTCGGCGGCTGGTCCGGTGGCGTCGGGGACGCTGGGCCAGGCTGTCGTGGGGATGGTCGCGCTCACGACGCGGCCAGCCCGTCGAGGACGACGGTCAGGCCGTCGCGGAGCAGGTCGTCGTCGATCGACAGCGGCGGCAGGAAGCGCACGACGTTGCCGTACGTGCCGGCCGTGAGGGCGATGACGCCGTGCTCGAACGCGTACCGCACCACCCGTCCCGTGAGCCCGGGGTCGGGATCGCCGGTGGCGGGGTCGACGAGCTCCATCGCGACCATGGCACCGCGGCCGCGGACGTCGCCGATGCGGGGGTCGTCGGCCTGGGCGCTGCGCAGGGCGTCGAGCAGGACCGTGCCGATCGCCCCGGCGCGCTCGACGAGTCCGTCGTGCTCGAAGGCGTCGATGGCCGCGAGGGCTGCGGCGCAGGCGATCGGGTTGCCGCCGTAGGTCCCGCCGAGGCCACCGACGTGGGCGGAGTCCATGATCGCCGCACGCCCGGTCACGCCGGACAGCGGGAGTCCGCCGGCCATGCCCTTCGCGGTCGTGACGACGTCGGGCACGATCCCCTCGTGCTCGCTGGCGAACATCGCGCCGGTGCGGGCGAACCCGGTCTGCACCTCGTCGGCGATGAACACGACGCCGTTGGCGGTGGCCCACTCGGACAGCGCGGTGAGGAACCCCGGTGCCGGGACGACGAAGCCGCCCTCGCCCTGGATCGGTTCGATCAGGACCGCGGCGGTGTTCTCGGCGCCGACCTGCTTCTCGATCTGGCTGATCGCACGCTTCGCCGCCTCGGGGCCCGACAGCCCGTCGTGGAACGGGTACGACATCGGGACGCGGTAGACCTCGGGTGCGAACGGCCCGAAGCCGTTCTTGTAGGGCTGGTTCTTCGCGGTCAGCGCCATCGTCAGGTTCGTGCGGCCGTGGTAGGCGTGGTCGAAGACGACGACGGCCTGCCGACCGGTGTGCTTCCGGGCGATCTTGACGGCGTTCTCGACGGCCTCGGCCCCGGAGTTGAACAGCGCCGTCCGCTTCTCGTGGTCGCCGGGGGTCAGACGGTTGAGCGCCTCGGCGACGGCGACGTACCCGTCGTAGGCGGCGATGGTGAAGCACGTGTGCGTGAAGGCCGCGACCTGCTCGGTGACGGCGGCGACCACGCCGGGGTGGGCGTTGCCCACCGACGTCACGGCGATCCCGGACCCGAGGTCGACGAACGAGTTGCCGTCGGCGTCGACCACCACGCCGCCACCGGCCGCGACGACCGCGATGGGCACGGCGACGCCGACCCCGGCCGCGACGGCGCCGGCCTTCCGGGCGAGCAGCTCCTGCGATCGTGGACCCGGGACGGCGGTGACGAGCCGTCGTTCCTGGGGCAGCGACGGGCCGCCGGTGGTCGCTCGGGTCGCGGACGCTGCGGTGGAGGACATGCCGCGATGGTAGGAGCCACCACCGCACACTCGTACTGTCCACGGCGTACATCGACACCCGGGCGGATCGACCCGGTGGATAGGGTGACGGCATGCCCGCAACGCTGCGCTCCCTGCTGCACCGGCGTGAACTCCACCTGCGCCCGCTCACCGACGCGGACGAGCACGCCCTCGATGCCCCGCTGTCCTGGCTGCACAGCTCGGACCTCGAGGACCCGACGCCGTTCCTCGCCGAGGGCCAGGGGCTGCTCACGACCGGCACGCAGTTCGGTGCCGAGGTCGACGTGCGCGACGACGTCGCCGAGGCCTACGTCCGCCGGCTCGTGGACCGCGGTGTCGTGGCGCTCGGGTTCGGCACCGAGGTGGTCCGCGCCGGCACCCCCGACGCCCTGGTCACCGCCTGCACCCGGCACGGACTGCCGCTGTTCGAGGTGCCCTACGAGACCTCCTTCATCGCGGTCGCGCAGGCCAACGCCGAAGCGGTCGCACGGGACGCCAACGCACGCGGTGCCTGGGCCCTCGCCGCGCAGCGGGCCATCTCGCTCGCCGCGATGCGACCGGACGGACTCGGCGCGACCATCGCCGAGCTGTCCCGGCAGCTCGACGGGTGGGTCGGCCTGTTCGACGTCTCCGGGCGGCTCGACCGCGGACACCCCGCCGCCGGGCTGCCCGCCGCCGACCTCGACCTCCTGCGCACCGAGGCGCTGCGGCTGCTGCGCTCCGGGCAGCGGGCGAGCCTGCCGGTCGCCACGGACCGGGGCGTCGGGTACACCCTGCAGACGCTCGGCAGCGGCGGGCACCTGAGCGGCGTGCTCGCGATCGCGAACGGCGGAGCCCTCGACCGGGCCGGACGCGAGGTCGTCACGGCCGTGATCGCCCTGGCCGGCCTCGCCCTGCAGCAGAACCGGGAGCTCGCCCGCGCCCGGGGACTCCTGCGGACCGGACTCCTCACCATGCTGTCCGTCGGCGAACCCGAGGTGGTGCAGGCGACGTCCCGCGAGGTGTGGGGGCCGCTGCCCGCCGAACCCGTCCGGATCGCGGCCGTCGACGTCCCCGACCACGACCTCGACACCGTGGTGGACCTGCTCGAACTGTGGGTGCAGGAGCGTCCGGGGCACCTGTTCTTCGCGGTCGACGACGCCGTGTTCCTCTGCGTGAACGCGGACGACACCGGGATCGTCGGCGAACTCGTCGACCGCTTCGACCTGCGCGCCGGCCTGTCCGACGGTGCCGCGTACCGGTCGTTCGGACGCGCCCGCACCGAGGCCGTGCAAGCACTCGACCGACGCCGTGAAGGACGCCCGGGCACCACCGAGTTCGGCGACCTCGCCCGAGAGGGGGTGCTCGCCCACCTCGCCCACGTCGACGTGGACGCCGGTGCCGTCGCCCGCGCCTTCCTCGCGCCACTGCTCGACCACGACCGCACCGCCGGCACCGAGCTCACGGGCACCGTCCGGACCTGGCTGCAGGAGAACTGCGAGTACGACCGCACCGCACGGGTCCTCGGCATCCACCGGCACACCGCCCGCGCCCGGGTGGAGCACGCCGGTCGGCTCCTCGACCGTGACCTCTCCGTCTTCTCGACCCGGGCCGACCTCTGGGCAGCCTTCGTGGTCGAGGGCGCGTGACGCGCGGATACGGTGGGACGATGCCGTCGACACCGGCCCGCCGGCGCCTGAGCCCGGCCGAACGCGGATCCCAGATCACGGCGGCCGCCGTCGAACTGGCGCGTGCCGAGGGCCTCGCGGCGGTGACGCTCCGCGGGGTCGCCGCCGTGATCGGGGTCGCACCCTCGCTCGTCGCCCACTACCGCCCGAGCATGGAGGACCTGGTCGGCGAGACGTTCCGCACCGTCGCGGACGCCGAGGTCGCCGAGGTCCGCGCGATCGTCGCCGCTGCACCCGACCCCGTCTCCGGCCTCCGCACCCTGCTCGGTTGCATCGCCGATCCCGCCCGCGACGACGTCGCCACCCTGTGGGCGGACGCGTGGAGCATCGGCCGCACGAACGCGGCACTGGCGACCGCGGCACGGGACGTCATGGACGACTGGCAGCTCCTCGCCACCACGGTCGTCGCCGACGGGGTGCGCGCGGATGTGCTGCACACCGACGACCCGGACGGCGTCGGACGCCTGCTCTTCGCGCTCGTCGACGCCATCAACGGGTACGCCCTGGTCGACTACCTCGACCGCCCTACCCGCGAGGGCCTGGTCCGCACGACGATCGCACGAGCGGTGGGCCTGGACGGGTCAGCCCTGTCGGGGTGACCCCCGCCGCAGTGCCACTGACCGCATTGCCACCCACTGCAGCAGCATGATCGTCTTGCCGTCGGCGATCCGACCGTCCGCCACCATCGCGAGCGCCTCGTCGAGCTGCACCTCGAGCACCTCGATGTCCTCACCCTCGTCCTCGATGCCGCCGCCGGCCTCGACTCGGTCGGCCGGGGTGTACGCGCCGAGGTAGAAGTGGACCCGCTCGGTGACCGAACCGGGGCTCATGAACACGTCACCCAGGTGCTCGAGCGCGCCGAGCCGGATGCCGAGCTCCTCGACCGCTTCACGCCGCACCGCGGTCTCGGGGTCGTCCTCGTCGAGCAGTCCCGCCGCGGCCTCGATCAGCATGCCGTCCCGGTGTCCGTTCACGTACGCGGGCCACCGGAACTGCCGCGTGAGCAGGACGGTGCCGCGCTCGGCGTCGTACGGCAGCACCGTCGCGCCGTTCCCGCGGTCGTAGGTCTCGCGCTGCTGCCGGTCCCACCGACCGTCACGGCGCCGGACGTCGAGGGTCGTGCGGCGGAGCACGTGCCAGCCGTTCGACACCACCTCGACGTCCCGCACGACGACGTCGGGGTTGCGGTCGAGGGCACGGCCCACGGCGTCGAGGCCCGTCCGACCACGGTCGTCGGGGACGTCCACTCCGGGACGCTGGACGGTGGTGCGTTCGTCGGTCACCCGGTCACCGTAGCGGGGCACCTCGGCAGGTCTCCGTCCGCTCGGTACGCTCGACGTGCCGCACCAGGGAGCGGCAGAGGGCGGTGCAGCATGACCAGGACGTTCATCCTCCGACGACCGGACCGACCGCAGGTGGTCACCGTGTCCTTCGTGCTGTGGTTGGTGTGGGTGGCAGCCTGCGTCGCCGCCACGGTGCTCCAGTTCTTCGCGACGGACGCGGCGGTCGGCCAGGCGCCGGTCCTCGCCGGGATCGTCGCCCTGGTGCTCTGGGCCCTGGTGACGTGGGCGGTGTTCCGGATGGCCGCGGGCTCCCGCGTCGCGCGCATCGTGCTCGTCGTCGTCGCGGCCTTCCGCGCGCTCCTGAGCGTCACCGGCGGCGAACTCGCGGTCCTGACGATCGCGCTGTCGGTCGTCGCCGCGGTCCTGCTCTTCCTGCCCAGCGCGCGCCCGTTCTTCGCCCCGCAGCAGGCCCGGAGAGCCGACCACGGGTTCGACGGAACCGGCGTGTCGGGGCCGAGCCGTGCCTCCAGGCCGGATGCCGACCACACGACGGACGCCGACCGGGCCTGAGGCCGGACGCGTCGACGGCCGTCCCCGGCCCGCGCCGAGAAACAGGAAAGGCCCCGGATTCCTCCGGGGCCTTTCCTGTTTTCGCCTGGTGCGCGAGGGGGGACTTGAACCCCCACGCCGTTTCCAGCACACGGACCTGAACCGTGCGCGTCTACCAATTCCGCCACTCGCGCCAGCCCCGAAACACTACCACGCACAGACGGGTGTCAACGCCAACCACTACCATGCAGTGGTTGACGACCGACGACACGGGAGACGCATGGGCCTGCTGGACAACTTCGAGCGAGGGTTGGAACGCGCCGTCAACGGCGCGTTCGCGAAGACCTTCCGCTCCGGGGTGCAGCCCGTCGAGATCTCGAGCGCCCTGCGGCGCGAGCTCGACACGAAGGCCGCGGTGGTCTCCCGTGAACGCATCCTCGTGCCGAACGAGTTCACCGTGCGCCTGGCACCGCCCGACTTCACGCGCATGAACGACGTCGGTCGCCCGCTCATCGACGAACTGACCCAGATGGTGCACCAACACGCCGTCGCGCAGAACTACTCGTTCTCCGGCCCGGTCACCATCCGGCTCCAGCAGGACGGCACGCTCTCGACGGGCATCCTGCAGGTCGACTCCACCACCGTGCAGCGCGACGTGGCCTGGATCCCGGTGCTCGACATCGGCTCGCAGCGACACCGACTGCACCGTGGGCGCACGGTGATCGGGCGCGGCAGCGACGCGGACATCACCATCGCGGACACCGGGACGAGCCGGAAGCACGTCGAGGTGCTGTGGGACGGCAAGCACGCCCAGGCCACCGATCTCGGCTCCACGAACGGCTCGAAACTGAACGGTCAGCACTTCCAGCAGGCGATCGTTGAGCCGGACTCCACCATCGAGATCGGTCGTACCCGTATGGTGTTCCGGGTGATCCCGGAGAACGACGGAGGTGCTCGATGACCACAGGCCTGACCCTGCTCGTCCTGCGCTTCGCGTTCCTCGCCGTGCTCTGGCTGTTCGTCTTCGTGATCGTGTTCGCCCTGCGCAGCGATCTCTTCGGCCAGCGCGTCCGCACGATCCCGACCGATCCCAAGTCGGCGCCATCCGGGCCCAGCACCCCCACCGTCCCCGCTGCGGCGGCCCCCGGGCCCGCCTCGAGCGGTGCCTTCACCGACGTGATCGGTCAGCCGGGTGGTGGGCAGCGGCCCGCCTCGCCGGCCGCGGCCCGACTCGTCATCACCGAGGGTGCGCGCGAGGGCATGGAGATGCCGCTGGGTGGCGGCCCCATCACGATCGGGCGTTCGAGCGAGTCGAACGTCGTGATCCGTGACGACTACACCTCGACCAACCACGCCCGCCTCGACCTCCGCGCCGACGGCTGGCTCCTCACCGACCTCGAGTCCACGAACGGCACCTTCGTCAACGGTCAGAAGGTGAGCGCTCCCGTCCTCGTGGCAGAGGGCACGCCCATCACGATCGGGACGACGACGTTCGAGCTGCGGCGGTAACCCGGCATGACCGCTCGCACGCTGAGCGCCGCTGTGTCCCACGTGGGGCGCATCCGCGCGAACAACCAGGACTCCGGCTACGCCGGGGCGCACCTGTTCGCGGTGGCGGACGGCATGGGCGGCCACGCCGGCGGTGACGTCGCCTCGGCGATCGCGATCCGACGCATCCGCGAGGTCGACCGCGAGTTCCCGTCGGCGCACGACGCCGAGTTCGCGCTGCAGTCGGCGCTCATCGCGGCGAACCAGCTGATCACCGAGACCGTGTTCGAGCACCAGGAGCTCACCGGCATGGGCACCACGGTGTCCGCGATGATCCGCGTCGGCGAGCAGATCGCGATTGCGCACATCGGCGACTCCCGCATCTACCGTCACCGCGACGGCGAGCTGCAGCAGATCACGTCCGACCACACCTTCGTCCAGCGGCTGGTCGACAGCGGCCGGATCACGCCGGAGGAAGCCGCGGTCCACCCGCGTCGCTCCGTGCTGATGCGCGTTCTGGGTGACGTCGATGCGGCACCCGAGGTCGACACGGCCATCATGGACATCCAGCCGGGCGACCGCTGGCTGCTCTGTTCCGACGGCCTGTCCTCGTACCTGGCCGAAGAGCGCATCCGCCACGCCCTGGCCTCGAACATGGACGCCAACCAGGTCACGCAGCGCCTGGTGAAGGAGACGCTCGACCACGGCGCCCCCGACAACGTCACCGTCGTGGTGATGGACGTCACGGACACCGAACCCGAGGACGACGACGACGCGGCCACCACGGTCGGTTCCGCCGCGGCACCGCTCACCTTCGAGGCGTCGACCGGCCGCAAGCCGATCCGCCTCCCCACGATCCTGCTGCACCCGCTCAAGGTCACCACCGCCCCCGAGGACTCGCACTTCGAACCCGAGTCCGACCAGTTCTTCGCCGAGCTCATCGCCGAGGACCGCCGACGCCGCATCCGTCGTCGGGTGTCCTGGACCGTCGCGCTCGTGGTCGCCGTCGCCGTGCTCGTCGGCGCGGTGTTCGTCGGCTGGCGGATCACGCAGGACCACTACTACGTCGGTACCGACCGGGGCACCGTCGCGATCTACAAGGGCGTGCAGCAGTCGATCGGGCCGTTGGCCCTGTCGGACGTGTACGAGGACAGCGACATCACGGTCTCGTCGCTGCCGGACTACACCCGCGAGAACGTCCGCTCCACGATCAACGCGCAGTCGCTCTCCGACGCACGGGACATCGTCGAGCGCCTGCGCAAGGCCGCCGCGACCGGTGAGGACCAGGCCGGCACCGGTGGGGACGGTGACGCCAGCTCGTCCCCGTCGCCCTCGCCGACCCGATCGCCGTCGCCGAGCCCCACGCGGAGCCCGCGATGAGCAACGCCACGGCCGCCCAGTCCTTCACCCAGGCGATCACGATCAAGCTCCGGGAGCCCGCCCGCGCGCGGAACCTCGAGCTCTTCCTGCTCGTCATCGCGTGCGGCATCTGCGCGGGTGCGATGGTGCTCGTGCAGCTCGGCACCAAGGGCCGGCTGTTCGACCAGTCGGTGCTCTGGGTCGGCGGCGGCATCCTCGGCCTCGCGCTGGTCATGCACGTGGTGCTGCGGGTCGTGGCCAAGAACGCCGACCCGTTCATCCTGCCGATCGCGCTCGTCCTGAACGGCATCGGCATCGCCGAGATCTACCGCATCGACGTCCACAACGGCCTGTCCGGCTGGGACGCCATCGGCGTGAAGCAGATCGTCTGGACGATGCTCGCGATGGTCCTGGCGATCATCACGCTCGTCGCCGTCCGCAACCACCGCTTCCTGCAGCGGTACCGGTACATCTTCATGGCGCTGACGATCGTCCTGCTGCTCCTGCCGATGCTGCCGGGGATCGGCACGAACATCGGTGGCGCGCGGGTCTGGATCAAGATCGGCCCGTTCTCGTTCCAGCCCGGCGAGCTCGCGAAGATCACCATGGCGCTGTTCTTCGCCGGGTACCTCGTCACCGCCCGCGACTCGCTGTCGATCGTCGGCAAGAAGTTCCTCGGCATGACGTTCCCGCGTGCCCGTGACCTCGGGCCGATCCTGGTCATGTGGGGCGCCGCGATGGCCGTCCTGGTGTTCCAGCGCGACCTCGGCACCGCCCTGCTCTACTTCGGCCTGTTCCTCGTGATGATCTACGTGGCCACGGCGCGCATCAGCTGGGTCGCGATCGGTCTCACGCTGTTCATCGGTGGTGCCCTCGTCGCGCAGAGCGTCCTGGAGTACGTCCGCGGTCGCTTCGAACAGTGGCTCGACCCGTTCAACCAAGAGGTCTTCAGCCGCGACACCCAGGCGAGCTACCAGCTGGTGCAGGGCCTGTTCGGCTTCGCGAACGGCGGGATCACCGGCACGGGGCTCGGGCAGGGACGGCCGTACATCACACCGGTCGCCAACGCCGACTACATCGTCGCGTCGCTCGGTGAAGAGCTCGGCCTGATCGGCGTCTTCGCGATCCTCGCCCTCTTCATCGTGTTCGCCTCGCGTGGCATCCGCGTCGGGTTCATGGCGCAGGACGACTTCGGCAAGCTGCTCGGCGTCGGCTTCGGCTTCATCATCGCCCTGCAGGTGTTCGTCGTCGTCGGTGGCATCACCCGGATCATCCCGGTGACCGGTCTGACGACGCCGTTCATGGCCGCCGGTGGTTCCTCGCTCATCGCCAACTGGATCATCGCCGCGATGCTGCTGCGACTCACCGATTCCATCCCAGCCGAACAACGCGTCCAGCAGGGCGCAATCCCCGCCGCGAGCGGGCGGTCTGCGCGCGCGACCAGGAAGGAGCGTCGTCGATGAACCGACAGCTCCGCGGTGTCTCGACCGTCATCGTGCTCATGTTCGTCGCACTCTTCGTGTCGACGACGTCGATCCAGTTCTTCGCGGCCGACTCGTTGCGCGCCGACTCCCGGAACTCCCGAACCATCTTGGACAGTTACTCCACCAAGCGCGGCGCGATCCTCGTCGACGGCAGCCCGATCGCCGAGTCGACCCCGGTGGACGACCAGTACGAGTACCAGCGCAAGTACACGAACGGTGACCTGTACTCCGCGGTCACCGGGTACTTCACGATCGGGCAGGGCAACACCGGCATCGAGAGCGCGGAGAACACCGTCCTCTCGGGCAACTCGGACGCCTCGTTCTTCCAGAACCTCAACTCGATCCTCACCGGCCAGGACGTCCAGGGCGACAACGTCAACCTGACCATCGACCCGGACGTGCAGCAGGCCGCGTACGACGCGCTCGGCACCAACAGCGGCGCCGTCGTCGCGATCCAGCCGAAGACCGGCAAGATCCTCGCGATGGTGTCGAAGCCGAGCTACGACCCGAACTCGCTCACCTCGCACGACACGGCCGAGGTCAAGCGGCAGTACGACGCGCTGCTCGGGGCCGACACCGCTCCGCTGCAGAACCGTGCCATCGGCGGCGACCTGTACACCCCCGGATCGGTGTTCAAGCTCGTGGTGGCCTCGGCGGCACTCGAGGGCGGCAAGTACAACCTCGACTCCACGTTCCCGAACCCGTCGCGACTGCAGCTGCCGGGCACGAGCTCGTACATCAACAACGCCGAGGGCGGCACCTGCGGCGGCGGCGACAAGGTCAAGCTGCGCACGGCCATCCAGTACTCGTGCAACATCCCCTTCGCCGAACTCGGCCAGAAGCTCGGGTACGACGCGATCAAGAGCATGGCCGACAAGTACGGCTTCGGCGACGCGATCGAGATCCCGATGGCGGCGACCGCCAGCCAGTACCCCGACGTCGACTCGACGGCCCAGCTCATGCTGAGCGCCTTCGGCCAGGCGAGCGTCCGGGTCTCCCCGCTGCAGATGGCGATGGTGTCGGCCGGGATCGCGAACGGCGGCAAGGTCATGCAGCCCTCACTCGTCGACTCGATCACCACGAGCGACCTGAAGACGGTCGAGTCCTTCTCCCCGAAGCAGTACAGTGATCCGCTGTCGTCCTCCGAGTCCGCTGACCTCACCGAGGCCATGCAGAGCGTCGTGAGCGCGGGGACCGGTACCAATGCCAAGATCGACGGTGTCGACGTCGCCGGCAAGACCGGCACGGCCGAAGGTGGCACCGGCGATCCCTACACGCTCTGGTTCACGGGGTTCGCCCCCGCCAAGGACCCGGAGGTGGCCGTCGCGGTCGTCGTCGGCAACGGCGGCGGGCTCGGGCAGTCCGGAGTCGGCAACACGGTCGCGGCCCCGGTCGCGAAGAAAGTCATGGAGGCGGTGCTGAACAAATGAGACCCACCAGCGGACTCACCTTCGGTGGGCGGTACCAGCTCTCCTCCCGGGTCGCCATCGGCGGCATGGGCGAGGTGTGGCAGGCGACCGACCTCGTCATCGGCCGAACCGTCGCACTCAAGATCCTCAAGGACGAGTACCTCGGTGACCCCGGCTTCCTCGAGCGCTTCCGCGCCGAGGCCCGGCACGCCGCCCTCGTCAACCACGAGGGCATCGCCAACGTCTTCGACTACGGCGAGGAGGACGGCAGCGCCTACCTCGTGATGGAGCTCGTCCCCGGCGAAGCCCTGTCGACCATGATCGAGCGCGAGCACACGCTCCCGGTCGACAAGGTGCTCGACATCGTCGCGCAGACCGCGAACGCCCTGCAGGCCGCACACGCGGTCGGCCTGGTGCACCGCGACATCAAGCCCGGCAACCTGCTCATCACGCCCGACGGCCGCGTCAAGATCACCGACTTCGGCATCGCCCGCATCGCCGACCAGGTCCCGCTCACCGCGACCGGTCAGGTGATGGGCACGGTGCAGTACCTGTCGCCCGAGCAGGCGAGCGGCCACCCCGCCTCGCCGTCGACCGACATCTACTCGCTCGGCATCGTCGCGTACGAGGCCCTGGCGGGTCGTCGTCCGTTCACCGGTGAGTCGCAGGTCGCGATCGCGATGGCGCACATCAACGAGCAGCCGCCGCCGCTGCCCGGGGACATCCCCGAGCCCGTCTCGGCCCTGGTCATCTCGTGCATCGCGAAGAAGCCGGCCGACCGTCCCGCGACGGCCGCGAACCTCGCACGCGCCGCACAGGCGCTCCGTCGTGGTGACGTCGCCGCGGCCACCGTGGCCGTCCCCGCGATCGCGCAGAACGGCACCGTCGCGTTCAACCCGCCCCAGGGCCAGGGGAACGACGCCGCGACCGCACTCCTCGGTACCCAGTCCGGAGCGATGGCCGGCGGACCGGGCACCCCCCGCTCGCCCGTCTCCGACGAGCCCGAGGAACCGAAGAAGAAGCGCGCCTGGATCTGGTGGGTCGTCGGCATCATCGTCGTGCTCGCCATCGCCGCCGGTGCCGCGTACGCCCTGAACGCGAACAACGCCCCGGAACCCGAGCCCACGAAGTCCTCGAGCACGCCGAAGGCGACCCGCACGCCCACGCAGACCCCGTCCCCCGAACCGACCGAGACCCGCGTCACGGTCTCGGCGGCGGACTACCAGGGGCAGAACGCGGAGCAGGTCGCGAACCAGCTCCGTGCCCGAGGCCTGCAGGCCGAGGTCGTCGCCGGGTCGAACGCGACGTCGTCCGACCAGGTCGGCACCGTCGAGTCGCTCAGCCCCGAGGGCAGCCTGGCCCCCGGCACCCTCGTCACCGTCAAGGCGTTCGGCGACGTGCTGACCGCAGCGGCGCCCGAGCGTGCCACCGGCGGGACCGTCAGCGAGTCCGGTCGCGTGACCTTCAGCTGGCCCGCGTACACGAGCTGCCCCGCCGGGTACTCGGACGTCAGCTACACGTACACGATCGACAACGGCACCGTCCCCTCGAACGGCAGCAGCTCCGGCTCCACCTCCGGTACCGCGGTGACCGTCGCCGGCGCCCAGTACGGCAAGGTGACCCTGTCGTACAAGGTGACCTGCAAGTCTCCGCAGTCCGATTCCTCGGTGGTCTCCGCGTCCTCGCCGGGCGCCCAGGTCGAGTGGACCGAGCCCACGGACCAGGAGACGACCAACCCGGACGACGGGATCAACCCGACCGAGACCCCGCAAGACGACCTGTGAACGACCCCCGGACGGGGACTGTCGACACCGTTCGGTAACGGTTCGGTCGACCCCTCCCTGACCAGCGTCTCACCAGGTGGTGCTGCCGTACACTAGCCCGGACGAACAGACGGAGGAGTACGTGCCAGAAGGTGTGACCGCGGGGATCACGCTCCTCGCCAATCGCTACGAGATCGGTGACGTCATCGGTCGGGGCGGCATGGCGACCGTGCACCTCGGCAACGACACCCGCCTCGGCCGCAAGGTCGCGGTGAAGCTCCTCAAGCCGAGCCTCGCCAACGACCCGGCCTTCCGCACGCGGTTCCGGCAGGAAGCCCAGGCCGCTGCACGCATGGCGCACCCCACCGTCGTCCGCGTGTACGACGCCGGCGAAGAGACGGTTTCCGAGCCGTCGGGCGCCGAGGTGCAGGTCCCCTTCATCGTCATGGAGTACGTCGAGGGCCGTCCGCTCTCCGACATCATCGCGGAGGGCGCCGTCGCCCCGGACGAAGCCGTGCGCATCACCGAGGGCATCCTCACCGCGCTCGAGTACTCGCACCGTGCGGGCGTTGTCCACCGCGACATCAAGCCCGCCAACGTCATGGTCACCCACACCGGCCAGGTCAAGGTCATGGACTTCGGCATCGCCCGGGCCATCACCGACACCTCGGCGACGGTCGCGCAGACCACGTCGATCCTCGGCACCGCCTCGTACTTCTCACCGGAGCAGGCCCGCGGCGAGACCGTCGACGCCCGCACCGACCTCTACTCCACCGGCGTCGTGCTCTTCGAGCTCCTCACCGGTCGCGCTCCGTTCCTCGGGGACACCCCGGTGGCGGTCGCGTACCAGCACGTCAGCGAGCAGCCGGTCGCACCGTCGACGATCTCGCCCGACGTGTCACCGGCCCTCGACGCCGTGACTCTCCACGCCCTGGTCAAGGACCGCACGCGCCGGTTCCAGAACGCGGCCGAGTTCCGCTCGGACCTGCAGCAGGCCGCAGCCGGCCGGGTGCCCGCGTCGACGAAGAAGCAGCAGCAGAACGCGGCGAACGACGCCTCGACCGTGCTCTTCGGCGTCGACCCCCGCACGACGACCAACGCCGCATCGGCGTTCCGCGAACTCGACGACGACACCGCCGAGCACCGACCGCAGCGCACGCAGAACCGTCCTCCGGTCGCGTGGATCTGGGTCGGCATCCTGCTCACCGTCGCGGTCATCGTCGCCGTGGTGTTCTTCGTCGCCAACCTGCAGCCGGGCAAGCCGCCGGTGTCTTCCTCGGTCAGCGTGCCCAACGTGGCGGGGTCGACCTACAGCGCCGCGGCCAGCGCCCTCGACAAGAAGGACCTCAAGCCCGTCAAGGTCGAGGAGAACTCCGACAGCGTCGACAAGGGCACGGTCATCCGGACGGACCCGGGCTCCGGCGTGAACGTCGGTCGCAACCAGAACGTCAACGTCGTGGTCTCCCTCGGGCCGGAACGCGTCCCCGTGCCCGAGCTCAACGGGCAGTCGCAAGCGGCTGCGCAACAGTCCCTCGACGACGCCGGATTCCGTCTCGGCGCGATCTCGAGCGACTACTCGGCCGACGTCCCCGAGGGCACCGTGCTGAGCTCCGACCCCGAGTCGGGTTCCCTGCACACCAAGGGCATCGTGATCAACCTCACGATCTCCAACGGCAAGGTGCAGCTGCCCGACGTCACGCAGCAGCAGTACTCGGCGGCGAAGGCCACCGTCGAGCAGCTCGGGCTCACCGTGAACCCGGCGCCGTCCTACTCGTGCACCGGCGGACTCGTGACCCAGCAGGACACCCCTGCCGGAGACGTCGCCCAGGGCAGCACTGTCACGCTCACCTACTGCGCACGAGCTGCGGCGCCGCCGAAGGCACCCTCGTCCAGCAACAACAACGACAGCGGCGACAGCGGGAAGAACGATCGCGGCGACGACCAGGGTGACGACGGCCGCTGAGCCGACCGTCTCGTGACGCGACCGTCCTGACGGACGGGTGACGGGCCTCCAGTCCGTCCTCCGTGCCCACAGGCACGCCTGCTCGTCGCCTCCGCTCCTGACGGCCTGGAGGCACGGTGCCCGCCCGCAACCGACCGCACGTCACGCAGACGGTTCGGTCCAGTGCCGGAAGACGCCGTCGTGTCGGCACGACGCCCCGGAACGCACGAGACGCCGCCGGATCCGGCGGCGTCTCGATGACACGACGGCGTCTGCCGCCGCGGGAGTTCGTCAGGCGCGGTGCGTCGCGATGAGCGGCCCGAGGTCGGCGGCGCGTTCGGCGGCTCCCGACAGCCCGGTGGTCTCGAGCCAGTTGCCGACCATGCGGTACCCACCCTCGGTCAGGACCGACTCGGGGTGGAACTGCACGCCGAACACGGGGTGCGCGCGGTGCTGGACGCCCATGATGACCCCGCCCTCGGTCCGCGCGGTCACGGTGAGCTCGTCGGGGACGGTGCCGTCGACGATCGCGAGCGAGTGGTACCGCGTGGCCGTGAAGGGGTGCGGGACGCCGGCGAAGAGCGCGCTGTCGTCGTGGTCGACCTCGGAGGTCTTGCCGTGCATGAGCTCCTCGGCGTGCGTGACCGTGGCGCCGAGCGCCTCCGCGATGGCCTGGTGCCCCAGGCAGACACCGAGCAGCGGGGTCTCGGCGGCGATGGCCGCGTGCACCGTGGGGATCGAGACGCCGGCAGCCGCCGGTGTTCCCGGACCGGGCGACAGGAGCACGCCGTCGTACTCGGCGATGCGGTCGGCGATCTCGGACTCGGGGAAGGCATCGTTGCGCACGACGTCGGTCTCAGCGCCGAGCTGCTGCACGTACCCGTTGAGCGTGTAGACGAAGCTGTCGTAGTTGTCGACGACGAGGATCCTGGTCATGGCGGTTCACCGTACTCGTGGGGGATGTGTGCGGCGGTCCGCGGGCCGATCCACACACGTGGTCACGGTAGGATACCGGCCATGGCCAAGGACAAGGACCGCACCAAGCCCGCCCGGACGACCCGAGCTGACTCGGTCGACACCGCGGGGGACGCCCCCAACCCGGTGTGGTTCAAGCCGGTCATGTTCGGCTTCATGCTCATCGGTCTGGTGTGGGTGATCGTCTTCTACATCTCGAACGCCACGCTGCCGGTTCCGAGCCTCGGCTCGTGGAACATCGTCGTCGGCTTCGGCATCATGTTCGTCGGCTTCCTCATGACCACCCGGTGGCGCTGACCCCCAGCCCACTGTTCTCCCGACGCCCGTCGCACCGCAAGGTGCGGCGGGCGTCGTCGTTCTCCACAAGCTCGAGCGCTCCGGGAACGCACATCCTCGAGGATCCCGCCGTTCTCCACACTTTTCCCCACTCTCCACACCGTCATCCACACCCCGACCCCGGAGTTATCCACAACCGATTCCACAGTGGGGATAATCACACTGGTGTAACTCACCGACTTCTCCACACCTGTGGATAACTCCCAGTGCTGCTGTGGACAGCTGTGGATGAGCAGGACGCGGGCAGCCCTGGGAACGACGAACGCCCCGCCGCAGTGCGACGGGGCGTTCGGGGAGCGTTGTGGCGGTGTCAGCCGATCGTGACCGCGTACCCCACAGCGGTGAGCGCGATGCCGAGCACCGCCGCGCCGATGATCAGCGCGATCTGCAGCGGACGCTTCCGGATGTTGCGCGTCTGTGCGAAGACGAAGCCCATCAGGAAGCCGCCGATGATCCCGCCCACGTGCGCCTGCCACGAGATGTTGACGCCGGGCAGGAACCCGATGACCAGGTTCAGTCCCATGAGCACGAGGAGCTGCACCGCGTTGTTCCCCAGGCTGCGCTGCAGCACGAAGAACGCGGCGAACAGCCCGAAGATGGCACCCGAAGCGCCCAGCACGGTCGTCCCCGGCGCCAGGAAGGTGACGAGCATGGACCCGAAGATCCCCGTGATGAAGTACAGCGCCACGAACCGCCAGGTGCCGAGCATGTTCTCGAGCATCCGACCGAAGATCCAGAGCGCCCACATGTTGAACAGGATGTGGAAGATGCCCGAGTGCACGAACAGCGAGGTCACCACACGCCAGGGCTGCGTCGGCAGCAGGAACGAGTTGTAGGCGAGCAAGCTCGTGAAGAACCGCCCGCTGACCTGGTCGAGCAACCAGATCGCCACCGTGATCGCCACGATGACGGTCGTGCCCTTCTGGTCGAGCATGGCGAAGCGCCGCCGAGCGACCGTGAACCCGCTGGGGGCTCCGGACGCTCGGCGGTTCGCTGCGAACTGTGCGCGCTGTTCACGCACGCACTCCGGGCAGTGCACCCCGACTGCCGCCGGCGTCTGGCACTCCGGGCAGATCGTCCGCCCACAGCGCTGGCAGAGCACGAAGCTCTGCCGGTCCGGATGCCGGTAGCAGGTGTTGTTCGGGTTGTACGCCTGGTCGGTCACGTGCTGGTCAGACGCCTTCGACGTCGATGCTCTGGATGACGACGTCCTCGACGGGCTTGTCACGACCGTCGGTCGGGACGCCCTCGATCGCGTCGACGACCGCGCGGGACTCGTCGTCGGCGACCTCACCGAAGATGGTGTGCTTGCCCTGCAGCCACGGCGTCGCCACCGTGGTGATGAAGAACTGCGAGCCGTTGGTGCCGCGGCCGCCCTGGATGCCGGCGTTCGCCATGGCGAAGATGTAGGGGTTCTGGAACGTGAGCTCCGGGGAGATCTCGTCGTCGAATCGGTACCCGGGGCCACCGATGCCCTGGCCGAGCGGGTCGCCGCCCTGGATCATGAAGTCCTTGATGATGCGGTGGAAGATCACGCCGTCGTAGAGCTTGTCGGTCGAGACCTTGCCCGTGCCGGGGTGGGTCCACTCCTGCTGGCCCGTGGCGAGGTCGACGAAGTTCTTGACGGTCTTCGGTGCGTGGTTGCCGAACAGGTTGACGCGGATGTCGCCCTTGTTGGTGTGGATCGTTGCGACAGCGGTGTGCAGAGACATGTTCCGATTCTCGCATGTACTCCTGACCGCGGACGGATTGCACAGCTGCGGTTCCGTGACCTGTCAGGCAGTGTGGTGGCAGGATGGGGTCACGCCGATCCGATGGAGGTACCAGATGACGACGATCGAGATCCCGCGAAAGCGTCGGAAGCAGATCAAGAAGCTCAAGGGCCAGACCGCCTCGCTCCTCGGCGAGCAGCGCAAGGTCCTCGAGCACGCGAACGCGATCCTGGCTGAGGCCCGGTCGAACGCCGCGGACGCAGCTCGCAAGGACATCGCACCCCGCGTGCAGAACGCGATCGACAACGGGATCCGTCCCGCGTTCGCCACCGGCGTGCACGCTGCCACCTCGGCAGCGCAGAGCGCTTCGCACAAGTTCCAGTCCGAGGTGGTCCCCGGACTCGTCTCGACCGCTGGCTCGGTGCTGAGCGTGACCGACCTCGCGAAGGACCCCCGGGTCAAGAAGATCGTGAAGAACGCGCAGAAGAAGAGCAAGAGCGCGAAGAAGGCTGCCGCGAAGTACGTCCCGTCGCAGCAGAAGAAGGGTCTCGGCTTCGGCGGAGTCGCACTCATCATCGTCGGCGTCGTCGCCGTCGCCGGTGCTGCGTACGCCGCGTACCAGACGCTCCGCGCCGACGACGACCTCTGGGTCGCCGACGACGCTGACACGGCGGAGAAGCCCGCCGCCTGACCTCCCGGTTCGTACGAAGGGCCCCGGCAGCTGCCGGGGCCCTTCGTCGTTCCCGGGCACGCGATGAACCTGCGCACCGCGTGTGAACGCACCCACCCACCGACCTGGAGGCCCGCGCCGGCCTGGCCCCGCGCCTCCCGTCCGCCATGCGCTCACGCGAAACGCCCCGGGGACGCCGCCGAAAGGTCACAACCTGTCGTCTGGAGGACGCGCAGACGACAGTTCCAGCCACCTCGGCGAACCACACGCGGCATGTCGCGACCACTCGAGAAGATGCCGGCCGCAGGCAGATTGGCGGACCCGACCATCGCGGAGCGGCGCGCCGCCGAAGGCGCGCAGACCAACACGACGACCGAGCCGCCCGCGACGACCGCGCAGCAGGGGCGGCGACGCGCATGGGCACAGAACGAAGCCCCTGGGCAGACGACGGAGTCGGCAACCAGGGGCTGATGCGAGTGGAGCCTGGGAGAATCGAACTCCCGACATCCTGCTTGCAAAGCAGGCGCTCTACCAACTGAGCTAAGGCCCCGAGTGCCACCGAGGTGATCGGCGACGGGATGGAATTGTCGTGCTGTTCCGGAGAACTGGTGGGGCTACAAGGACTTGAACCTTGGACCTCTTCGTTATCAGCGAAGCGCTCTAACCGCCTGAGCTATAGCCCCTCAGACCGGATGAAAGCCTACCGTACGATCCCGCCGGAACGAAATCGAGCAGTGGGCCCATCCGGCCCGGGTGTGTCAGTTGTTCGTGAAGCCCACGAGCAGACCGCCCGTGATCCGAACACTGAGGTTGTAGAGCACGCTCACGATGGCGCCGAGCACGGTGCCGACGACCACGTTGAGGATGCCCACGACGATGGAGAACCCGAGGACCTGGCCCAGCGAGAACTGGTCCATGATCGAGTAACTGTTCTGCCCGGTGACGTCCTTCAACAGGGCGTCGACCTGGGTGAACACACCCGTCTGGTTGAGGATGACCCACACCAGTGCCGTGGCGACCACGATCACGATGCTGCCGGCCAGGGCGATGAGGAAGCTCAGCTTCACCATCGACCAGAAGTCGACGTAGACCAGTCGCAACCGCACCTGGCGGGTGCCGACGGGTCGCTTCGCCTTCTTCTGGAGCTTCTCGGCGACACTACTCATTGCTTGACTGGTCCTCTCCGGCCTCGTCTGCGACGGGCTCGGTGTCGATGGGATCAGTGGAATCCGGGGCCGCTTCGGCAGGGCTGACCGTCTCCACCGGGCCCGCGGGCTCGATCTCGGCGTCGTCCTGGTCGTCCAGGTTCCGCTCGGTGTTCCGGGCCACCGCGATGATCCGGTCGTTCTCCGCGAACCTCGCGAAGACGACGCCCATCGTGTCACGGCCCTTGGCAGGGACCTCGGCCACGGCAGACCTTACCACCTTGCCCGATTGCAGCACGACGAGCACCTCGTCGTCCTCGCCGACGATGAGAGCGCCCACAAGATCGCCTCGGTCGAGCGCCAACTTGGCCACCTTGATGCCCAGACCACCGCGGCCCTGCACCCGGTACTGGTCGACCGCGGTGCGCTTGGCGTAGCCGCCCTCGGTCATCACCCAGACGAAGCCGTCGTCGGAGACGACCCGGGCCGCGAGCAGCGAGTCGCCGTCGCGGAAGGACATGCCCTTCACGCCCGAGGTCGAGCGACCCATCGGACGCAGGGTGTCGTTCGTCGCCGTGAACCGGAGCGACATGCCCTGGCGGGACACCAGGAGCAGGTCGTCGTGCTCGTCGACGAGCAGCGCCTGGCGGAGCTTGTCACCGTCGCGCAGGTTGATCGCGATGATGCCGCCGGTGCGGTTCGTGTCGTACTCGGTGAGCGCGGTCTTCTTGACCAGACCGTGCTCGGTCGCGAGGACGAGGTACTGCGCGACCTCGTAGTCGCGGATGTCGAGCACCTGCTGGATCTGCTCGTCGGGCTGCATCGCGAGCAGGTTCGCGACGTGCTGGCCCTTCGCGTCGCGGCCGGCCTCCTGCAGCTCGTACGCCTTGGCGCGGTAGACCCGGCCCTGGTCGGTGAGGAACAGGAGCCAGTGGTGCGTCGTCGTGACGAAGAAGTGCTCGACGATGTCGTCGGCGCGGAGCTGGGCCCCACGGACACCTCGACCGCCACGGTGCTGCGAGCGGTACTGGTCGCTGCGCGTGCGCTTGACGTAGCCACCGCGGGTGATGGTGACGACCATCTCCTCTTCGGGGATCAGGTCTTCCATCGACATGTCGCCGTCGTAGCCGAACATGATCTCGGTACGGCGGTCGTCGCCGAAGCGGTCGACGATCTCGCTCAACTCGTCGCGGATGATCGAGCGCTGGCGGCTCTCCGATCCGAGGATGTCCTGGAAGTCGGCGATCTTGCGCTCGAGCTCTTCGGCCTCGTCGTGGATCTTCTGACGCTCGAGGGCGGCGAGACGACGGAGCTGCAGCTCGAGGATCGCGCGCGCCTGGATCTCGTCGACGGACAGCAGGTCCATCAGGCCGGTGCGGGCCTCTTCGACGTCGGGCGAGCGACGGATGAGCGCGATGACCTCGTCGAGGGCGTCGAGCGCAGCCAGGTAGCCACGCAGGATGTGGGCGCGCTTCTCGGCCTCGCGCAGCCGGAACTGCGTGCGGCGGACGATGACGTCGACCTGGTGGGCGACCCACGCCGAGATGAAGCCGTCGAGCGGCAGGGTGCGGGGCACCCCGTCGACGATCGCGAGCATGTTCGCGCCGAAGTTCTCCTGCAGCTGGGTGTGCTTGTACAGGTTGTTCAGCACGACCTTGGCGACGGCGTCACGCTTCAGCACGATGACCAGGCGCTGCCCGGTGCGGCCGGAGGTCTCGTCACGGATGTCGGCGACACCGGCGAGCTTGCCGTCCTTGACCAGCTCGGCGATCTTGATCGCCAGGTTGTCCGGGTTGACCTGGTACGGCAGCTCGGTGACGACGAGGCAGGTGCGACCCTGGATCTCCTCCACCGACACCACGGCACGCATCGTGATCGAGCCACGGCCGGTGCGGTAGGCGTCCTGGATGCCCTTGGTGCCGAGCACCTGCGCACCGGTCGGGAAGTCCGGTCCCTTGATGCGCTGCATGAGCGCGGCGAGCAGCTCGTCACGGGTGGCGTCGGGGTTGTCGAGCGCCCACTTGGCGCCCTCGGCGACCTCGCGCAGGTTGTGCGGCGGGATGTTCGTGGCCATGCCGACCGCGATGCCGACCGAGCCGTTGACGAGCAGGTTCGGGAACCGGGCCGGCAGGATCGCCGGCTCCTGGGTGCGGCCGTCGTAGTTGTCCTGGAAGTCGACGGTGTCCTCGTCGATGTCGCGGACCATCTCGAGCGCGAGCGGCGCCATCTTCGTCTCGGTGTACCGCGGAGCGGCGGCGCCGTCGTTGCCCGGCGAACCGAAGTTGCCCTGGCCGAGCGCGAGCGGGTACCGGAGCGACCACGGCTGCACCAGGCGGACGAGGGCGTCGTAGATCGCCGAGTCACCGTGCGGGTGGAACTGGCCCATGACGTCACCGACGACGCGGGAGCACTTCGAGAACGCACGGTCCGGGCGGTAGCCGCCGTCGAACATCGCGTAGATCACACGGCGGTGCACCGGCTTGAGGCCGTCTCGGACCTCCGGCAGGGCACGACCGACGATGACCGACATCGCGTAGTCGAGGTACGAGCGCTGCATCTCGAGCTGCAGGTCGACCTGCGAGATGCGGTCACCGGAGACGACGATGTCCCCGCTGTCGCCGTGGACGATCTCGGGCTGCTCGTCGGCGCCGTTCTCGTTGTCGTCAGCCATGTGGCTTCGTTCCCTTTCTGGACAGCCTGGAGGCTGTGGTTCCGTTGGTCGCGCCGGGCGCGACCACAGGTGGTCAGGACTGGTCGACGCGGCTCACGCCGCGCCTCCTGGCCGTTAGATGTCGAGGAAGCGGACGTCCTTGGCGTTCTGCTGGATGAACTGGCGACGCGCGTCGACGTCCTCACCCATCAGCGTCGAGAAGGTGCTGTCCACCGCAGCCGCGTCCTCGAGCGTGACCTGCAGGAGCGTGCGGGTGTCCGGGTTCATGGTGGTGTCCCAGAGCTCCTTGTAGTCCATCTCGCCGAGGCCCTTGTAGCGCTGGATCCCGTTGTCCTTCGGGATCCGCTTGCCGGCTGCGAGGCCGGCCTGCATCAGGGCGTCGCGCTCCCGGTCGCTGAACACGTACTCGTGCGCCGAGTTCGACCACTTCAGGCGGTAGAGCGGCGGCTGCGCGAGGTACACGTAGCCGTGCTCGATGAGCGGACGCATGTAGCGGAACAGCAGCGTGAGCAGCAGTGTGGTGATGTGCTGGCCGTCGACGTCGGCATCGGCCATCAGCACGATCTTGTGGTACCGGGCCTTGTCCGGGTCGAAGTCCTCACCGATGCCGGCACCGAACGCCGTGATCATCGACTGGATCTCCTGGTTGGCGAGGGCGCGGTCGAGCCGGGCCTTCTCGACGTTCAGGATCTTGCCGCGCAGGGGCAGGATCGCCTGGGTCATCGGGTTGCGGCCCTGCACGGCGGAACCGCCGGCGGAGTCACCCTCGACCATGAAGATCTCCGACACCGTCGGGTCCTTCGACTGGCAGTCCTTGAGCTTGCCGGGCATGCCGCCCGACTCGAGCAGCCCCTTGCGGCGGGTGGTCTCGCGCGCCTTGCGGGCGGCGAGCCGCGCCTGCGACGCCTGGATCGCCTTGCGGACGACGTCGCGTGCCTGCGTCGGGTTGCTCTCGAACCAGTGGGTCAGCTCGGTGCCGACGACGCGCTGCACGAACGACTTCGCCTCGGTGTTGCCGAGCTTGGTCTTCGTCTGCCCCTCGAACTGCGGCTCGCCGAGCTTCACGGAGATGACGGCCGTCAGCCCTTCGCGGATGTCGTCACCCGTGAGGTTGTCGTCCTTCTCCTTGATGATCTTCGTCTCGCGCGCGTAGCGGTTGACGAGGGTCGTCAGTGCGGCACGGAAGCCCTCTTCGTGGGTGCCGCCCTCGTGCGTGTTGATCGTGTTCGCGAAGGTGTGGACGCTCTCCTGGTACGAGGTGTTCCACTGCATCGCGACCTCGAGCGCGATCTTGCGCTCCGGGTCCTCGGACTCGAAGCCGATGACGTCCGGGTGGACGAGGTCGGCCTTCTTCTGCGCGTTGATGTACTCGACGTAGTCGGCGAGACCACGCTCGTACATGAAGGTGTCGTTGCGGGCCTCTTCCCCTTCTTCCGGGGCGCGCTCGTCGCGGAGGTTGATCCGCAGGCCCTTGTTCAGGAAGGCCATCTGCTGGAACCGCGTGCGCAGGGTCTCGTAGTCGAAGACGACGGACTCGAAGATCTCGGCGTTCGGCCAGAACGTGATCGTCGTGCCGGTCTCGTCGGTCTCTTCGTCCTTGGAGACGGGCGCGACGGGGACACCGTCGGTGTAGCTCTGGCGCCAGACGTGGCCCTGGCGACGGACCTCGACGTCGAGCTCGGAGCTCAGCGCGTTCACGACCGACGAACCGACGCCGTGCAGACCGCCGGAGACGGCGTAGCCGCCACCGCCGAACTTGCCGCCGGCGTGCAGGACGGTGAGGACGACCTGCAGGGTCGAGACCCCCTCGGCCGCGTGGACGTCGACCGGGATGCCACGGCCGTTGTCGACGACGCGGACGCCACCGTCTTCACGGATGCTCACGTCGATGGTGTCGCAGTACCCGGCGAGGGCTTCGTCGACGGAGTTGTCGACGATCTCCTGGACCAGGTGGTGCAGGCCGCGAGGGCCGGTCGAACCGATGTACATACCCGGGCGCTTGCGGACGGCCTCGAGCCCCTCGAGCACCTGAATCTGGTCTGCGCCGTAGGACGGTTCGCTCTGCGGGGTCTCCGCGCCGAGCGGGTTCTGCCGGTCGTCTTCAGATTCTGCTGCCATGTCGAGCGTGCTCCTGCCTGCGCGCGGAACGCCCGCGCACTGCACCTCCCAGTCTACCGCAGAGCCCCCTCTTTCGAGGGCTCATCTGCCCCGCAGACGGGCTTTTCTGGCACTCCAGGATGATTTCGTCGCCTCAACCGTAGGTGTCGCGAGGACCGCGCCCCTGGACCGTTCTGGGGCCGCGTTTCCACGTGGGGGCGTCCGGGCCGGAAACCCTGATCGACTCGACCCCGGCTTCGGGGTGCCGTTCCGCGATGGTCGTCGTGACCGTCGCACGCATCAGTCGGAGCTGGGTCGCCCAGGCCGTCGAGTCGCACCGGATGACGAGTGCGCCGTCCTCGATGGTGACCGGTCGGGAGTGCTTCGCCAGCTCCTCGCCGACGACGCTCGGCCAGTCCACGAAGAGCTCGGAGCGGGCGAGGGGTTCGGTCCAACCGAGTTCCTGAGCGAGCGAACCGACGATGTCCGCGAGGCCCTTCGGCTCGCGGCCGCGCCCGTACGGCACGGTGTCGGCGTCGAACTCGCGGGCACGGCGGCGGCGGGCATCGGTGCCGCGCTTGGACGGGTCGCCGAACACCGCGCGCAGGTGGCGGTACACCTGCGAGGGTTCGGTGGGCTTGCGGGGCTTCGGCATCAGGCGTCGGCTTCGGTCGGGTCCGTCTTGCTGTCCGCGACGGTCGCGTCCGCCGCGTCGATCGCGTCGGTCCCGTCCGTCGCGTCCGTCGCCGGACTGGAGGCCCGGGTCGCGTCCGCCTCGTCGGTCACGATCGTGCCCGCCTCGATCCGCACGGTGTGCGCCGCTAGCTTCCCGGGCACGTCACCGAAGACCGCGGCCGTGATGAGCACCTGCTCGTAGTCGGCGACGGCGTTCGCCAACCGTTCCCGCCGCGATTCGTCGAGTTCGGCGAAGACGTCGTCGAGGATGATGATCGGGTCGCCCAGGTTCGACTCGGCGCGCAGGATCGAGGCGCTCGCGAGCTGGATGGCCAGCGCGAAGGACCAGGATTCGCCGTGACTCGCGTACCCGCGGGCCGGTAACCCGTTGAGTTGGAACAGAACGTCGTCCCGGTGCGGTCCGACGAGGGTGAGCCCGCGGTCGAGTTCGTCCCGGCGACGGCGCTCGAGGGCGGCCGCGAACGCTTCGGCAGCCGACGCGACCGTGACGGGCTCGTCGGGGGTCCCGAGCACGGGGTCGGTCGCCGTCGCGGACTCGGGGTCGCCACCGCGGATGGACAGGACGCCGGTGATCGAGGCGTCGTGGTGCTCGCCGGCGACGGTCGCGTAGGCCTCGGCCACGAAGGGTGCGAGCCGCCGGGTCAGGTGGTCACGCGCCGCGACGATCTCGGCGCCGAGTCCGACGAGCCGGTCGTCCCAGACGTCGAGCGTCGACAGGGCGTTCGCCTTCGCGCCGGTGGCACGGGCCGACTTGAGCAGGGTGTTCCGCTGGCGGAGCGTGCGGTCGTAGTCGGCGAGCACGCCCTGCATCCGCGGTGCGATCTGGCCGAGGAGCTCGTCGAGCATCCGGCGTCGCCCGGCCGGCTCGCCCCGCACGAGGGCGAGGTCCTCCGGGGCGAAGAGCACGCTCGTGCAGTAGCGCGGCAGCTCGCGCGGTTTGATCGCGGAGCGGTTCACCTGCGCACGGTTCGCACCGGTGCGGTTGATCTGCACCTCGGCGAGGATGCTGCGGTCCTCGTGCGCGAGTCGAGCCCGGACGATCGCGGCGTCGCATCCTTGGCGGACGAGCGCTGCGTCGGTGGGGACGCGGTGCGAGCCGAGGGTGGAGAGGTACCCGATCGCCTCGACCAGGTTGGTCTTGCCCTGTCCGTTGCGCCCGACGAACAGGTTCGGCCCGCGTGCGAGGTCGACGTCCGCCTCCCGGTAGTTCCGGAAGTCGGTCAGTTGGAGATGGTCGACGTGCACGCGGGCCGAGTCCGGGTTCCCCCGGGAAGTCCTAGGACTTCTTGACGGCGTGACCGCCGAACTGGTTGCGGAGCGCCGCGACGGCCTTCATCGTCGGCGAGGCGCTGCCCTGGCGCGAGACGAAGCGCGCGAAGATCGACGCCGAGAGCGCCGGCATCGGCACGGCGAGCTCGATGCCCTCTTCGAGCGTCCAGCGGCCCTCGCCCGAGTCCTCGACGTAGCCCTCGAGCTCGTCGAGCTTCGGGTCCTCGTTCAGCGCGAGCACCATCAGGTCGAGCAGCCAGGAACGGACGACCGTTCCGCGCTGCCAGCCGGCGAACACGGCGGGGACGTCGGTGATCAGGTCCTTGGCTTCGAGGAGCTCGTAGCCCTCGCCGTACGCCTGCATGATCGCGTACTCGATGCCGTTGTGGACCATCTTCGCGTAGTGGCCGGCGCCGATCGGGCCGGCGTGCGAGAAGCCCTCTTCACGGGGACCCTCGGGGCGCAGCGCGTCGAACACGGGCATCGCGAACTCGACGTCCGCGGCGTCACCGCCGACCATGAGGCCGTAGCCGTTGTCCTTGCCCCAGACGCCACCGGAGACGCCGACGTCCATGTAGCGGATGCCGCGCGCAGCGAGCTGCTCGGCGTGCGTGGTGTCGTCCAGCCACTTCGAGTTGCCACCGTCGATGACCAGGTCGCCCTCGCCGAGGACGCCGGCCAGGTCGGTGATCACGTCGTCGGTGATCTTGCCGTGCGGGACCATGACCCACACGAGACGCTTGCCCTCCGGGAGGGCAGCGGCGAGGGCGCCGAGGTCGGCGACGTCCGAGACGGCGGGGTTCGCGTCGTACCCGGTGACCTCGATCCCTGCGTTGCGGAGACGGGCACGCATGTTGTTGCCCATGCGACCAAGGCCGACAAGACCGATGTGCATGATTTCCTCTTCTGTTCGTCGTCGCGCTGATGCTGCCGGTGGTGTGCGCCAGCGCAGGTTGCCTGTTGCGCCTATCGCAGCAGCAGGTTCGGCTGCAGCAGGTACCGGTATCCATCGGTCGCTGCGGCCTCTTGCGAAGTCTGGCCGGTGATCAGCACCGGGCCCGGCTTGTTGGGGTTCTCCGTCTTGGTGAAGGAGATGCGGACGAACTCGGAGTGCACCGCGTTCAGTCCGTCCAGGAGGAAGGCGGGCTTCAACGAGACCACCGTTTCCTCGCCGGTCAACAACGCACTGATCGACTCTGACGCCTGCGCTTGTTCGGATCCGATCGCCTCGAGCGTGAGCCCGTCGACCGTGAAGGAGAACCGGAGCGCCGCTTCGCGCTCCAGGACGAGGGAGACCCGTCGGACCGCTTCGACGAGCTCCGCGGTGTTGATCACCGCGTGGTCGTTGACGGTCTCGGGGAAGAGCCGGCGGACCGGCGGGTAGTTGCCCTTGATGAGCAACGACGTCACGGTCTTGTCGTCGGCGTGGAACGCGATGAGCTCGCGGTCGGAGTTGCCGCTGATCGACACCGACACCGTGGACGCCGAACCGAACGTGCGGCCGACCTCCTGCAGGGTGCGGGCCGGGACCAGTGCGTGCAGGGGGTCCGAGCCGACTCGGCCGGAGTCCCACGCGATGGTGCGGACGGCGACGCGGTAGCGGTCCGTCGCGATGAGGGAGAGGTCGTTGTCGCCGACCTCGAGCTGCACGCCCGTGATGACGGGGGTGACGTCGTCGCGGCTGGCGGCGACGGCGACCTGGGACACCGCTTCGGAGAACGCGTCGCCGGGGATCACACCGGTCTGCGGGCCGATCTCCGGCAGCGTCGGGTACTCCTCGACCGGCATGGACAGCAGTGTGAAGTGCGCCGATCCGCAGGAGACGGAGATCTTGGCGTCCTCGGTGGTGAACGACACCGGGGCGTTCGGCAGCCGGCTCGCGATGTCGTTCAGCAGTCGACCGGAGACCAGGACCGTGCCCGGCTCGTCGATCTGGGCCGAGATGGACGTCTGCGCCGACACCTCGTAGTCGAACGAGGAGAGCGTCAGACGATCGCCATCGGCGTGGATGAGGACGCCCGACAGGATCGGGAGGGTCGTGCGCTGCGGGAGGAGCTTCACTGCGAAGGAGACGGCTTCGGAGAAGACGTCCCGGTTGACCTCGAACTTCACAGCTGGAACCCCTGTCGATCGGCTTGGACTGTCCGGCCGCCCCATTCTGGCACAGGCGGACGAGGGCCGGATTTCTTGTCATCCCGCCGTCCACAGGGTTGTCCCGCAGAGATTGATCGTTAACCAGGAGTAATGGTGTTAACGCCTGTGCACACTGTGGATAACCCTGTGCATCCCGCTCGGCAGTAGGGAACTACACGCTTGTGACTTGTGAGCGGTGTGTGAGCGTTAACGGGATGAATGAATCTCATCTATCCACTTCCATCCCCAGTCTCCACAGGTGACCCCCCACCTGTGTACAACCGGGCGGCGTGTCCTCCACAGTTATCCACAGGCTATCCACACTGTGAGAAGTCCGGCCCATGGAACCGTCTCAGATGGTGGATGGGGCCGGGAACGGGCCGATCTCAGCGGTAACGGCGGTCCTGCTTGATGCGGCTGGTGAGCTCGGTGACCTGGTTGTAGATCGACCGACGCTCCTTCATCAGCTCGGTGATCTTCTTGTTCGCGTACATCACCGTGGTGTGGTCGCGGTTGCCGAACAGCTGCCCGATCTTGGGCAGGGACAGACTCGTCAGCTCGCGGCACAGGTACATCGCGATCTGTCGTGCCGTGGCGATCGCCTGGGAGCGGGACGACCCGTACAGGTCGTCGACGGAGAGCTTGAAGTACTCCGCGGTGTGGTTGATGATGTCCGTCGGCGCGACGACGTTGTCCTCGTCGAGGGTGATCAGGTCCTTGAGGACCGTCTGCACCAGGGCCATGTCCACGGCCGTCCGGTTCAGGCTGGCGAACGCCGTGACCCGGATCAGGGTGCCCTCGAGCTCGCGGATGTTGCTCGACACCTTCGACGCCATGAACTCGAGGATGTCGTCGGGCACCTGCAGGTGGTCGGACTGTGCCTTCTTGCGGAGGATCGCGATGCGCGTCTCGAGCTCGGGCGCCTGCACGTCGGTGATCAGGCCCCACTCGAAGCGCGATCGCATCCGGTCCTCGAACCCGGTCAGGTGCTTCGGCGCGACGTCGGACGTGATGACGACCTGCTTGTTGTGGTCGTGCAGCGTGTTGAACGTGTGGAAGAAGGCCTCCTGCGTGGAGTCCTTCCCCTGCAGGAACTGGATGTCGTCGATCAGCAGGATGTCGATGTCGCGGTACCGCTGCTGGAACTGGTTCGAGCGGTTGTTCGCGATCGAGTTGATGAAGTCATTGGTGAACTCCTCGCTCGACACGTACCGGACGCGGATCCCCGGGTAGAGGCTCTCGGCGTAGTGCCCGATGGCGTGGAGCAGGTGGGTCTTGCCCAGCCCGGAGTCCCCGTAGATGAAGAGCGGGTTGTAGGCCTTGGCCGGTGCCTCGGCCACGGCCACCGCTGCGGCGTGGGCGAACCGGTTCGACGACCCGATGACGAAGTTGTCGAAGTTGTACTTCGGGTTGAGTCGCGACTCGGGCCGACCGCTGGTGCCGGGAGAGTCGATCTGGCTCGGGACGAACGGCGCCTCGATGTACTGGCGCGGAGCGGCACTCTGCTCGACGGCTTCCTGCACGGGCTCGGCGTAATCGGGGACGTTCGGGTCCACCCGCGGCTCCGACGCCATGTCCGGGTTGACGGTGATGGCGAAGTTCGCGACCGAGTCGTCACCGATGCGACCGACCGCCTCGGTGATCGGGATGCGGATGCGCTGTTCGAGCATGCCCCGGGTCAGGTCGTTCGGGACCTCGAGGTACAGGGTGCCGGCGAGCACGCCCTTCGGCTCGACCAGGTTCAGGAACCCGTGGAGCTGCGGCGTGATGCGGGGGTCCTCGGCGAGGAGTCCGAGTACGGATGACCAGAGGTCCTCGACGGGGTCGGCCGGCATCGTCATGTCGCGCTCGTCTCCAGGGGTCGTGTCGTGCGTTCGCTGCCGGACGAGGGTGCGTCCTGCGGGGTCGGACATGCCGTGGCGTCCTCGGCGACCGCACTCGGGACCAGGTCGTCGCCGGCGGATCGTCGGTGGCTCCGGGGGCTTCGTCGACGCCTCGTTGCCGCGGAGGTTCCCACAGGGTTGTCCACAGTGTTGTCCACGACCACCTCGAGCCGTCCGACAGGAGTACTTCCCTGTCGTACCGGCCATCGGGGCGATCGATCACACCACTGTAAAGGACCGGACCGAGTCCCACCGAACGGAAGTTGTCCCCAATGTGGAGAATGGGCTCGAGCGACGGCAGAACCGACGGCACCGACGCAAGCGGTCCGGGCGGGGTTTGACCTGCTCGCCGCTGTCACGTACCGTTAACCAGTTGACTGCGGCCCTTTGGTCGCGCCCATCTGCGTCGTTCGACACCCGGACGGCTACACATACGTGACGGCTCGCCGCGAGCAGCCGTGTGGAGAACATCATGAGCAAGCGCACCTTCCAGCCGAACAACCGCCGCCGCGCCAAGAAGCACGGCTTCCGCCTCCGCATGCGGACGCGTGCCGGCCGCGCCATCCTGTCGGCGCGTCGCGCCAAGGGCCGTACCGAGCTCTCGGCCTGATCAGGCTCATCGCCTGATCCGGTCCTCGGTCTGACCCCGGCGTCGCAGTGTTGGCCAGCGCCAACCGCATCGTGCGCGGGGATGACTACCGGAACGTCGTGCGTCGTGGTCGCAAGAGCGCCACGGCGCACGTGGTCGTGTCCGTGGTCCGTCAGCCGGTCGACCGCAACGGACCGACGCGGTTCGGCTTCATCGTCGCGAAGACGGTGGGGAACGCCGTGATCCGGAACCTGATCAGGCGGCGGCTCAAGGCGATCGCGCACGACCTGCTCGCCGAGACCCCCCAGGGCTTCGACGTGGTGGTCCGTGTACTGCCAGCCGCATCGCAGGCCGGATGGCCTACCCTGCTCGAAGACGTCACGCGCTCCTTCGCGCGCGGGGTGGAGAAGGCAGCATGAACCGCACTCTGTGGACCCGGCTTGCCTGGGTCATCGCGTTGCTCCCACGCAACGCGTGCGTCGTCGTGCTCCGGGCCTACCGTGCGGTGATCTCCCCGCTGTACGGCAACGTCTGCCGCTACCACCCGTCGTGCTCCCGGTACGCCCTCGACGCGATCCAGCAGTACGGGGTCGTCCGCGGATCCGCCATGGGCGCCTGGCGCATCGCCCGTTGCAACCCCTGGGCTGCTGGTGGCATCGACGACGTCAAGGAACGCCGTCACCCGTTCGTCGTCAACCGGTTCGGGTTCGTCCTCGCGCCGATCCCGCAGCAGCCGCACCCCGCGGTCGGAACGGCCCGGCCGGTCCTGCTCCCCCAGCGCACTCGAAAGGCGTAGCCGTCCCCATGGACATCATCGGATTCGTCCTCTGGCCGCTCAAATGGGTGGTCTCGGCCATCCTCGTCGGCTTCCACTGGATCTTCGAGAGCATCGGCATGGACCCGAACGAGGGCATCACATGGGTGCTCTCGATCATCTTCCTGACGTTCGTGGTGCGCGCAGCGCTGATCCCGATCTTCGTCCGGCAGATCAAGTCGCAGCGCCGCATGCTCGAGGTCGCGCCGCAGCTCAAGAAGATCCAGGACAAGTACAAGGGCAAGAAGGACCAGTTCTCGCGTGAGGCCATGAGCCGCGAGACGATGGCGCTCTACAAGGAGACCGGGACCAACCCGCTCAGCTCCTGCCTGCCCCTGCTGCTGCAGATGCCGATCTTCTTCTCGCTGTACTCGGTGCTCCACGAGGCCCAGATCAACAAGACGGGCATCGGCCTGCTGACGAACGACCTCGCGGGGTCGTTCGGCAACGCGGCTCTGTTCGGTGCTCCGCTGCACGAGACCTTCACGAACGCCTCCGGGTGGGAGGTCCGTGCGATCGCGGGCTTCATGATCGTCGTGATGACGGCGTCGCAGTTCATCACGCAGCTGCAGCTCGTCGCCAAGAACATGTCGCCGGAGACCAAGGAGTCTCCGATGTACCGCCAGCAGAAGATGATGCTGTACATCCTCCCGCTGGTCTTCGTGATCTCGGGTCTGAGCTTCCCCCTCGGCGTCATGTTCTACTGGCTGGCCTCGAACCTCTGGACGATGGCGCAGCAGTACTTCGTCATCCGCAGCATGCCGACCCCCGGTTCCGAAGCCGCTCTGGCTCGTGAAGCCCGCCTGGCCAAGAAGGCACAGCGTCGCGGGACCGCCACCCCGGTCCTGGCCGAGGCCGGTGCCGGCGCCGGTGCGACGGAGATCGAGCCCGTGCGCGTCACCACCCAGCGTCAGCAGCCGGTCGGCAAGCAGCGCCAGAAGAAGAACGGGAAGAAGTAAGTGACCGAGCAGGACACCGCAGGCGCCGTCGAGACGACGGAGACCGAGACCGAGGACGCCCGCGACGAAGCGGACATCGCAGCGGACTACATCGAGGAACTCCTCGACATCTGCGACCTCGACGGCGACATCGAGATCGAGGAACGCGCCGGTCGGGTGTACCTGTCCGTCACCGATGACGGCGAGGCACTCCGCGTGCTGTCGAAGCCCGACACCGTGACGGCGCTGCAGGAGCTCACCCGGATCGCTGTGCAGGCGGAGACCGGCGAGTTCAGCCGGCTCATCCTCGACGTCGGTGGCTCGCGGGATGCCCGTGCTGACGAGCTGCAGCGGCTCGTGGACACCGCTGTCGAGCGCATCGAAGCCGGGTCGTCGTCGGCTGCGCTCCCCCCGATGTCGTCGTACGAGCGCAAGCTCGTCCACGACCTGGTCGCTGAGAAGGGCTTCCACTCGGAGTCCGAGGGTGAGGGTCGGGACCGCCACACGGTCGTCACCCGATGACGGACGCACCCGTCCCGAACGACGCAGCACCGGTGCTCGATGCTGAGCCCGCGGCGGCTGCAGCACTCTTCGGTGACCAGATCGAGGTTGCGCGCTCGTTCACCAACGAGCTCGCGCGGCGGGGTGAGGAGCTGGGCCTGATCGGACCGCTCGAGCTGCCCCGCCTGTGGACGCGACACATCCTCAATTCGGCGTTGCTCGCACCCCTCCTGGAGGCCCGGGGTCGCGTTGCCGACGTCGGTTCAGGAGCAGGATTGCCGGGTCTCGTGCTCGCGATCGCCCGTCCGGACGTCGAGTTCGTCCTCATCGAGCCGATGGAGCGCCGGACGGATTGGCTTCGCAGTGAGTCCGATCGGCTCGGCCTGCAGAACGTCACGGTGCTCCGTGGCCGTGCTGAGGACGTAGCGGACGACGTCGTGGTCGACCAGGTCACCGCACGCGCCGTCAGCGCCCTGTCGAAGCTCATCCCTCTCACCGTGCCGCTGGTTCGCTCCGGCGGCCAGCTCATCCTGATGAAGGGTGCGCGGGTCGACGAAGAGATCGAGAAGGCCCGCAAGGTCATCCTTCGGAAGCGCCTCTCTGATGTCGAGGTGCTCGAGCTCGGAGAAGGTGTGGTCGACGAGACCACCCGCGTCTTCCGGGCTACAGTTGACTGACGCTGCGGCTCGGGCCGGGTCATCCGGCCGCCAGTGGCTCCGCGTTCCACGTGAAACATCGAACCGGGGAAGAGGCACTCGTTGAGTTCATCGACCGACTACGACGCGTCGACACCGCTCGCTCGCGAGATCGCCGACCTGAACCGTCGCCGCCGCGCGATCGCCACGCAGCAGTTCCCGCTCCCTTCTGAGACACGGATCATCACCGTCTCGAACCAGAAGGGTGGCGTCGGCAAGACGACGACGACCGTCAACCTGGCAGCGGGCCTCGCCCATGGCGGCGCTCGTGTCCTGGTCATCGACCTGGATCCGCAGGGCAACGCGTCAACCGCGCTTGGCGTCGATCACCAGGCGGAGGTCGCGAGCATCTACGACGTGATCGTCGATGAGGCACCGATGGCCGACACCGTGCAGGCTTCCCCCGAGTCGGACACCCTGTGGTGTGTGCCGGCCACCATTCACCTCGCCGGCGCCGAGATCGAGCTCGTGTCACTGGTGGCACGTGAGCAGCGTCTCCGGACCGCGCTCGACATGTACCTGCAGTCGCTGGACGAGCCGTACCACTACGTCTTCATCGACTGCCCGCCGTCGCTGGGCCTGTTGACGATCAACGCCTTCGTTGCCGCACAAGAGGTACTCATCCCGATCCAGTGCGAGTACTACGCGCTCGAAGGACTGAGCCAGCTGCTGCGGAACATCGAGTTGATCGAGCGACACCTGAACCCGAACCTCCGGGTCTCCACGATCCTGCTGACCATGTACGACGGCCGCACGAACCTGGCGAACCAGGTGGCGAACGACGTCCGGGAGCATTTCGGTGACCAGGTCCTCAAGGCGATGATCCCCCGCTCCGTCCGCGTGAGCGAAGCACCGAGCTACGGCCAGAGCGTCGTCGCGTATGACGTGAACTCCACCGGGTCGCTGTCCTACCTGGAAGCGGCCGCCGAGATCGCAGCACGAGGAGCGAAGCACTGATGGCACCGAAGCGAACCGGACTCGGCCGAGGCATCGGCGCCCTGATCCCGACGGCGACCGATCAGCAGGACCGTCCCGTCGACGTGTTCTTCCCGACCGGTGGATCACCGGCATCCGCTCCGACGGCAGACGAGCTGGTGGCCGTGCCGGGAGCCCGACTCGTAAACCTCAATCCGCTGGACGTGATCCCGAACGCGCAACAGCCGCGGAAGGAGTTCCGCGAGGAGGAGCTCCAGGAACTCGTGCACTCGATCCGCGAGATCGGGGTCCTGCAGCCCATCGTCGTCCGGCCGATCCCCGGCGCGACGGGGACCGAGCCCCAGTACGAGCTCATCATGGGTGAGCGTCGTCTGCGGGCCACGAAGGAACTCGGCCTGAGCACGATCCCGGCGATCGTGAAGGACACCCCCGACGACGCGATGCTGCGCGACGCGCTGCTGGAGAACCTCCACCGGGCGCAGCTCAACCCCTTGGAAGAGGCATCGGCGTACCAGCAGCTCCTCGCGGACTTCGGGATCACCCAGGAACAGCTCGGACAGCGCATCGGTCGATCGCGCCCGCAGATCACGAACACGATCCGACTCCTGCGGCTCCCCTCCCCCGTGCAGCGGCGAGTGGCCGCAGGCGTGCTCTCTGCCGGACATGCTCGCGCCATCCTCGCCGCTCCGGACGCCGAGGCGATGGAGTACCTGGCCGAGAAGATCGTCAACGAGGACCTGTCCGTCCGTGCTGCTGAGGCGATCGCGCAGCAACTCTCCGCGAAGACGCCGCCGGCGAAGCCGAAGACCGAGCCGTCCAAGCGCCAGGCACACTTCAACGATCTCGCTGAACGGCTCGGTGATCGCTTGAACACGCGGGTGAAGATCGCAGTCGGTGCTCGCAAGAGCTCCGTCACGATCGACTTTGCGAACGGCGACGACCTCAACCGGATCCTCGGTGAGCTCGGGGTAGAGGACCTCGAGGGCTGAACCAGCCTGTGCGCGGCGTTGTGCGGCGCTGTGAGCCCCTGCGACGGTCGGGCTGGGGTGGGCGCACCTGCGACTCAATCCGGCAGCTCTGGTGGCAACACAGCGTGACCGACGCGGCTGCTCCAGCAGTGGGGGTGGTTGTCCTCAGGTGAGATGGTGGCGACGTGACCACCATCGGCTCGCCCTTCATACCAGCGATCCGAGGGACGTTCTTCCGAGCGGTCGACCCGAGGTTCCGTGAGTTCGCTCTCGAGGGATCGCGTTCCGCCAGCCGCTACCGCAGAGCGGACGATCCGACGCGCTACGTCGGATTGCCAGTTGAGGGAGTCGAAGCTTCGATGCTTGCGAACAAGGGCGTGCGGTAGCGAAACGTGGAGATTGACGTCAAGGCCTCTCCGATCGTTTGTTCACGCGGTTCGGGCGCCTCCGGGCCCGCCGAACGCGCCGGGCGCCAACACCGGCGCTGAGTGAGGATCCTCATGGCGAGATGTTCCACGTGAAACACCTCGCCTCGCGAAGCAGGGAAGTCACTCAATGCCGTCGTTCCACGTGGAACATCCCGGCCCGTTCGAGGGGCAGGTAAAGAGCACGTGCCGGTGTTCCACGTGGAACATCGGCTGCAGGGTCAGGCGCGGTGGTCCCGGATGGCCTGCTCGGCGAGCTCGGCGTAGGTCCAGCCGAGGTCGAACCCGGACGCGGACAGCGCCTGCGGCAGCAGTGACGTCTCGGTGAGCCCGGGGAGCACGTTCGCCTCAAGGAACCAGGGTGTGCCGGCCCCGTCGATGATCAGGTCGACGCGGGACAGATGCCGGAGTCCCAGAGCTACGTGCGCGGCCACCGCAGCCTCCGCGGCTGCTCCGGCGAACTCATCGGACAGTCGTGCGGGGGTGTAGAAGGTCGTCTCCCCCGCGTTGTAGCGCGCTTCGAAGCCGTAGATACCGTTGCGCGGCACGATCTCCACGGCGGAGAGCGCCACGGGGCCGTCGCCGGTGTCGATGATCCCCACGGCGACCTCGGTGCCACGGATGAGCTGCTCGACCACGACGTCGTCGCAGTACGTGTACGCCGTCACCATGGCCCGGGGCAGGTCCTTGACGTCATCGACGAGGGTCACGCCCTGCGCACTTCCGCCGCGCGCCGGCTTCACGGCGAGCGGTACCGGGTGCTCGGTCGCGATGGCCTCGAGGACACCGACAGCGCCGAGCTCGCGGAACACGTCGTGGGAGAGCGTCACCGAACGAGGGGTACGGACGCCGGCGCGGGCGACCAGTGCTGACGCCGTGGGCTTGTCCCATGCCAACCGGGCCGACGTCGAACGTGAGCCGACGAACGGGATGTCCACGGCCTCCAGGATGCCCCGCAGGGCACCGTCCTCGCCGGAGGCGCCGTGCAGGGCCGGCCACACGACGTCCGGGCGTGATTCGGTGAGAGCCGGCAGGAGCATCGCGTCGGCGTCGCGCAGGTCGACCTGCCAGCCGTAGCCGGTCAGTGAGTCGGCGACCCGACGACCGGAGCGGAGGGAGACATCGCGTTCGTGCGAGATGCCTCCGGCGACGACGACGACGTGACGACGGGTGAGCTCGGCCATGCGGGGTCCTCCGGTGTGGAACTGCGGTGCTGTGCGATCAGCACTGAGGAAAAGCGCTGATCAGGAGATGTTCGGGGGCGGTGCGCTGACGGAGGACGTCTCGCGGACCACGGTGTTCGGGCGGGTCGTCGGGCCGAACGTCTCGATGAGTTCGAGTTCGTCGTTGACGACGTTGGCGAGACGCTTGACGCCCACCCGGATCTGCTCCGGCGTCGGGTAGCAGAACGACAGGCGGATGTGTCCGCCACCGCGTCCGTCCGCGTAGAAGGCCGTGCCGGGTGTGTAGGCCACGAGCTCCTTGACCGCGCGCGGCAGCATGCCCTTGGAGTCGAGCGACTCGGGCAGGGTCAGCCACACGAAGAAGCCGCCGTTCGGCTTCGTCCAGGACAGGTCGGGCAGGAACTCCCCCAGTGCGGACAGCATGGCGTCACGACGCTCGGCGTAGATGCCCCGGAAGGTGTCGACCTGGCCCTTCCAGTCCGCCGCGTCGAGGTACGCGTTCACGACGTACTGGCCGAAGGAGTTCGGCGCGAGCACGGCCGACTCGTTGGCGAGCACGAGCTTCTCGCGGATGGCGTGCGGCGCGAGTGCCCAGCCGACGCGGAAGCCCGGTGCGAGGGTCTTCGAGAAGGAGCCGAGGTACACCACGCCCTCTTCGTCGATCGATCGGATCGCCTGCGGCGCCGGCTCGTCGAACCAGAGGAGCCCGTACGGGTTGTCTTCGAGCACGAGGATGTTGTTCGACCGGCAGATGTCGAGCACCTCGATGCGGCGCTCGCGGCTCATGGTGACGCCGGCGGGGTTGTGGAAGTTCGGGATCGTGTAGAGGAACTTGATCCGCTTGCCCTGGGTGCGGAGGTTCGCGATCGCCTCGCGCAGCGCCTCGGGGACGAGACCGAGCTCGTCCGTCGTCACGTGCACCGTCTCGGCCTGGTACGACCGGAAGACCCCGATCGCGCCGACGTACGACGGCGACTCGGCGAGCACGACGTCACCCGGATCGATGAAGAGCCGTGTGACGAGGTCGAGGGCGTGCTGCGAGCCCGTGGTGACCACGACGTCCTCGGCGCTGGCACGGATGCCCTCGAGGCTCATGACGTCCACGATGTGCTCGCGGAGGGACCGCAGGCCCTGTCCGCCGCCGTACTGGAGCGCCATGGCGGAGTGCTCGTTCATGACACGGTCCAGGGAGCCCGTGACGAGCTCTCTGGGGAGCGCGGAGACGAACGGCATGCCGCCGGCCAGCGAGACCACTTCGGGGCGCGAGGCGACGGCGAACAGGGCTCGGACCTCGGAGGCGCTCAGCCCGGCGGTGCGCTGGGCGTAGGAGTCGTACCAGGGGTCGAGGCTGTTGCCGTTCGTCATCGAGTGCTCCGTTCAGTGGGACATTCCCGCCACACTACGACATCGGCCCGGGGAACCAGGGTTCCGCGACGGGGCCGATCGTCATCCGGTGGCTCCGGACGAGAACGGCCCCGCTCTCCGGGGAGAGCGGGGCCGTTCGGGTGGGGCGACCTACGCGAGGAACTCGGCGAGGTCGGCCTCGAGCGCGGGCTTCGGCTTGGCACCGATGACGGTCTTGACGACCTCGCCGCCCTTGAAGACCTTCATCGCCGGGATCGACGTGATCTGGTAGTTCATGGCCGACTGGGGGTTGTCGTCCACGTTGAGCTTCACGATCTCGATCTTGCCGGCGTGCTCTTCGGCGATCTGGTCGAGGATCGGCGAGACGGCGCGACACGGGCCACACCACTCGGCCCAGAAGTCGACGAGGATCGTCTTGTCGGACTTGAGGACCTCGTCCGAGAAGGTGGCGTCGGTGACAGCCTTGGCGTTGGACATGTGTGCTCCTTCGAGAAGTCGTTCAGGGGGTACAACGGCGATGCCGTCGTGGTATTCCGAGGCGGGTCAGGCCCGTGCGGCGATGACGTCGACCATGGCGGGCTCGGTCGGGGCGACGCCCTCGGCCTCGTCCGTCAGTGCGTCGTCGAGCTCGGCGAGGTACTTCTCGGCGTCGAGCGCGGCGACCGTGCCCGAACCAGCAGCCGTGATGGCCTGACGGTAGGACGGGTCGATGACGTCACCGGCGGCGAAGACACCCGGCAGGTTGGTCTTCGACGAACGGCCCTGGACGGCGATCGTGCCCTCGGGCGCGATGTCGATCTGGCCGTGGATCAGGTGCGTGCGCGGGTCGTTGCCGATCGCGATGAACAGGCCGTCCAGCGCGAGCTCGGACTCCTCGCCCGTCACGGTGTCCTTGAGCGTGACGCCCTCGACCGCGGAGTCACCCGTGATACCGGTGACCTCCTTGTTCCACGCGAACTCGATCTTCGGGTCGTTCATCGCGCGGTCCTGCATGATCTTCGACGCACGCAGGGAGTCCTTGCGGTGGATGACCGTCACCTTGTCGGCGAAGCGGGTGAGGAACGTCGCCTCTTCCATCGCGGAGTCGCCACCACCGACGACGGCGATGTTCTTCTGTCGGAAGAAGAAGCCGTCGCACGTCGCGCACCACGAGACACCGTGGCCGGACAGGCGCTCTTCGTCGGGGAGCCCGAGGTGACGGTAGGCCGAGCCGGTGGCGTAGATGACCGCGAGGGCCTCGTACGTCTCGCCGGAGCCGACGGTGACCTTCTTGACCTTGCCGGTGAGGTCGACGGAGACGGCGTCGTCGTACAGGACCTCGGCACCGAACTTCTCGGCCTGTTCCTGCATCTTGATCATGAGGTCGGGGCCCTGGATCCCCTCGGGGAAGCCCGGGAAGTTCTCGACCTCGGTCGTCTTGGTGAGTTCACCGCCCGTCTCGACACTGGAGGCGACGATGAGCGGCTTGAGCTCTGCGCGCGCTGCGTAGATGCCGGCAGTGAACCCGGCCGGGCCGGAACCGATGATGATGAGCTGGCGCATGCCTGATTGCCCTTCCGTTGCGTCTGACCGGGTCAACCCATCGTACCGGCGAGGCATTCCACACGCCCCGTGAGCGTGCGGTGCCCGGCAGGTATCAGCGGCCGAGCTTGCTGCGGAGCATCCGGACGGCGTTGCCGATCTCGCCGTTCTTCGCGACGACGAGGGCTCCGAAGTACACGGCGACCATCGCGGCGCCGGTGAGGATGATCGTGATGAGGGCACCGGTGCGGTCGGACATCGCGAACCCGGCCTCCGAGAACGCGCCGAAGAAGTTCACGACGAGGAGCCCGACGACGCCGGAGATCAACGCGGCGATCACGAACTGGACGTGCGACCGGGTGATGACCGGACCCTCGATGCTCTCGAGCCGCTTGCGGACGAGCACGAGTGCGACGATCGTCTGCGCCGACCCCGCGATGGTGGTGCAGGCGGCGACCCCGATGCCGATGATCGAGGTGGGGAACGTCGAGACCGCCAGGGCCCCGATGACGAAGAGCACCGACTGGATGCACTGCATGAGGAACGGGGTGCGGTGGTCGTGCATCGCCCAGAAGACACGCTGGATGACGAACAGCATGCTGAACAGGACGAGACCAGGCATGTAGGCGACGAGCACGGCACCGACCTGCAGGGCGCTCTCGAACGTGCCCTCGTACAGGCGGCCGAACGGGACTGCGACGACGATCAGCGCGACCGAGGCGAAGACAGTGAAGAGCCCGACGATGCGCAGTGACAGCGACAGGTTGCGGCGGACCGCGTCGAGGTCGCCGCGTTCGGCGTCGTGGCTCATGCGGGTGAAGTACGCCGTCGCGATGGAGACCGTGATGATCGAGTGCGGGAGCATGAAGATGAGCCACGCGTTGCCGAGCACGGCGTTTCCAGGCCCGTCGTCCTGACCCTTCCAGGCGACCGCAGACTGCACGATCCCGGCGATCTGGGTCACGAGGATCATCGCGAAGAGCCAACCGGCGGCGGTGCCCGTGGACTTGAGACCGACCCCGCGCCAGCGGAAGTCCGGTCGGAACGACAAGCCGGCGCGCTTCCAGAAGAAGGGCAGGAACGCCGCCTGGGCGAAGACGCCGAGGGACGCGCTGCCCGCGAGGACAGCGATCTTGATCGGCGTCCACTCACCGACGTCGCTGTGCCCGCTGCCGAACAGCGCGATGAAGACGATGAGGCCAGCGATCGCGATGACGTTGTTCAGCAGTGGTGCCCACGTGAACGGGCCGAAGACCTGCTTCGCGTTGAGGACCTCGCCGAGCAGGGAGTACATCGCGTAGAAGAGGATCTGCGGCAGGCACCAGAAGGCGAACGCGATGGCGAGGTCGGTGGCGGCTGGACCTCGGCTGTCGGACGACGTCGTGTACAGCCGGACGAGGAGCGGCGCGATTGCCGTCGCCACGATCGTGATGACGATGAACACGGAACCACCGAGCGTCACGATCTTGTTGACGTACGCCTGCCCGCCGTCCGTGCCGGTCTTCATCGCGCGCACGATCTGCGGGATGAGCACGGCCGACAGCAGACCGCCCGCGATGAGGGCGTAGATGTTGTTCGGCAGCTGGTTCGCGACGGCGAAGGCGTTGGCCGACGGGCTCGCGTTCTGCCCGATCGCGTACGCCAGCACGAAGGTCTTCGCGAAGCCGAGGATGCGGCTCACCATCGTGCCGGCGGCCAGCATCGCGCTCGCCCGGCCGAGGCTGCGCTCGGCGACCGGCTCGGCGTCGACGTCGGGCTGGGGCTGGCTGGTGCTGATGGTCGGCTCCTCGGGGTCGCGGTCGTCCGCGACGGTGTTGCGTGCGGCGTCGGACGGGAGGCTCGGCTCGGCTCCGGCGCGCGCGATGGCGTCCTGCAGGGGGCCTTGGTCCACCGCCGCGGCCGCCACTCCGGTGGCCGCGCCGGCCGTGGACGCGGCCACGCTGGGTGCGGGGGCCGCTCCGGAGCGGCGATCCGTGCCTCCAGGCCGGGTGGTGGACGCCTGCGCGCCCTCGACCGTCGGCTGGACCGCAAGGGGGCGGTTCGGGTCGTCGTCGTCCTCGTCGTCGAGTTCACCGTTGCGGCGGCGGATGCGCTTGCGGATGCTGCGGAAGATGCCGAAGCCGAAGATGCCGATCAGGGCGATCGCAGCGGCCGCGGTGATGACCGTCTCCCACTGCGCCTGCACGTTCAGCTCGACGGTCGCGGGCTGGGCCACGGCGACGCCGGTCGGGCTCGAGAGCGACATCGTCAGCTCGACCTTGCCGTTCGCGACCGACTGCACGGGGACGGTGGCACGGGTGGAGGAGTCGGGCTGGATCTCGACGACGATGTCGTTGCGGACGACCCGCAGCGCCGAGTTGGACGGCTGCACGGACAGGTGCACCGTGACCGGGTAGGCGGAGCTGTTGCGGATGGACACCGGCAGGGAGGACCGGTCGCCGAGCAGGGTGAGGCTGCTCGAGTCGACGATCCCGACCTCGGTGGTGCTCTTCGCCCAGGCGGCCGTGCGGGCCTCCACCGCGGCGGCGAGCCCCTGGTCGTCGTCGCGCCACGCGTTCGAGGCGAGCGCGAGCAGACGGAGCCGGGCCGGGGCGGTCAGCTGGTTCGGGTCGCCGAGGATCGTCGCGAACGCGGAGAGCCCCTGTTCCCCCCGCACGAGTCGCTGCAGCTGGTCGATGCGGGCCTCGCCGGTGGACGCGCTGGCGAGCGTGAGCGACCCGGCGACGGCCTTCGAGGCGGTGGAGAGGTCGGCCGGGGCGACCCAGGCGGTGCTCTCGAGGGCGTCCAGCGCCTGGCTGAGCCGGGTGGAGTCGGACGGCCACTCGCGCCCGAGGGTCAGCAGGATCGGTCCCGTGGCGGTGGCGGCACGGGCCGAGGTCGCCAGTGTCGCGGTGAGCTCGGACATCGTCGACGACCAGGTCTGCCGGTCGGTGGCGGCGGCGGCCCGGCGGAGCATCGACGACATCGTCTGGTCGGAGACGAGCACGTGGTCGTCGCCGATCTTCTCGGACGCGGTGATGGTGGTGTCCGCGCCGGCCGAGGTGTTGCCGCTCGAGACGATGGTGGTCTTCGTGCCGGCACGCTCGAGGGTGGGCAGGTCGGCGGAGGACACCGTGCCCTCGGTCGGCCAGGCGATCGAGTCCATCGAGTACGGGAAGTCGAGCAGGGACTCCGTGGTCGGCAGCGTCTCCTGCGCCTGGTCGGCACCGTCGTCGGTCGTGGTGCCGTCGCTCGAGGCCTCGGTGGGGGCCGGCGACGAGGTCTGCCCCGGCGTGGCCGTCGGTGTCGGTGCCGGGGTCTCGGCGCCGGGGAAGTTCTCGGACTTGACGGACTGGTCGAGGGAGATCGGCGACAGGATGCCGTCGGACCCGGCCTGGCGCAGGCCGGTGACGTCGGCGTCGGCGTAGGGCAGCGCGAAGGTCTCGTTGCGCAGTGCTTCGAGACGCTGCAGCCAGGTGATCGCGCTCGACGGGGCGTTGTCGCCGAGGATCCGGATCGAGGCGATGATCCGCGGGTCCACCGCCACGGCGACGTTGTGGTCCTCGGCGGCGTCGAGCTGCTGCGTGAGCGTGCCGTCGACCGAGGTCGCCGCGGCCAGCACGGGGGCGGTGAGAATGCCGTCGGTCGACTTCGGCACGGTGATCGGCATCGCGACGGAGACGCTGACCGGGGCCTGTTCGAAGTCCGGGTACCAGGTGATGGCGGAGCGGTCGACGGCGAAGGCGTCGCCCGCCGTGTACTCGGCCGCGATGCGGCGGGCGCCGAACGAGGAGTACCCGCCGAGTGCCACGTTGCCGGAGACGATCTCGACCGAGTCGATGGTGATCGAACGGTGCGCCGGGATCGCCGGGATGTCCACGGAGTCCATCGGGGCGCCGAGGTAACCGGTTGTGGTGGTGTCGCTGAGCCAGCTCGCCAGGACTTCGCGCGTGCTCACCGAGCGGAAGATGTCGAACTCCGCGGTGCCGGCCGGCAGTGCCGCGTCGGTGTCGTTCGTGACGGTGACCGACAGGGTGAGGTCCTGGTCGCGCTGGACGACGCCACGGTTCGCGGGGGCGATCGAGATGGTCGCCTTGCCCGCGTCTGCGGCGGCCGGATCGGCGACGTGGCTCTTGGCTGCGGACACCGTGGCGGCCGAGGCGTGATCGGTGGCGACGGGCGCGACGACCAGGCCGAGCGCGACGAGGGTCGACGCGGCTGCGGCGAGCGTGGTGCGGAGCATCTGCATACGGGGAGCGGGCCACGGGGTCGGTTCGGGCCGAGCACGAGTGTATGAGGCGCGACCATGAACAGGTCCCGTGCGCGCGCGGCTTGTGGAGAACTCGGGGCCTCGATCTGGGAGGATGAGCACCGTCATGCAGTCCGTTGCCCAGGCCGTCGAACGACTCGACGCACTCGCCACCACCGAGCCCGTCGACCTCCTCGCTCGGGCCTTCGCCGACGCCGGACACGAACTCGCCCTCGTCGGCGGCCCCGTCCGTGACGCGTTCCTCGGCCGTCCGGTGACCGATCTGGACTTCACCACCGACGCCCGGCCGGACGAGATCCTGCGCATCGTCGAGCCCATCGCGAGTGCCACCTGGGACGTCGGTCGCCAGTTCGGCACCATCGCCGCACGGGTCGCCGGCGAGCAGGTCGAGATCACCACGTACCGCAGCGACGTCTACGACGGCGAGACCCGCAAGCCCGAGGTCGCGTTCGGCGACACCATCGAGGACGACCTGCTCCGTCGCGACTTCACCGTCAACGCGATGGCCCTGCGGCTGCCGGACCGCGAGCTCGTCGACGTGCACGGTGGCGTCGAGGACCTGCTCGCCGCACGGCTCCGGACGCCCCAGACCGCGGTCGTCTCGTTCCGCGACGACCCCCTGCGGATGATGCGCGCGGCACGGTTCACGTCCCAGCTCGGCTTCACCGTCGACGATGACGTGCGGGCCGCGATGCAGGACCTCGTCGCGTCGATCGACATCGTGTCTGCCGAGCGGGTCCGCGACGAGCTCGTCAAGCTGCTCAACACGGACGACCCGGTCCCCGGCCTCCGGCTGCTCGTCGACACCGGCCTCGCCGAGCGGTTCATGCCCGAGCTGCCCGAGATGCGGCTCGAGGTCGACGAGCACCACCACCACAAGGACGTCTACGAGCACTCCCTCACCGTGCTCGAGCAGGCCATCGGGTACGAGGCCGAGCGGCACGCCGGCGATCCCCCGGACACCGTGCTCCGGCTCGCGGCGCTGCTGCACGACATCGGCAAGCCCGCGACGCGCAAGCTCGAGCCCGGCGGCGCCGTGAGCTTCCACCACCACGACCTGGTCGGTTCGAAGATGGCGAAGAAGCGACTCCGTGCGCTCCGCTTCGACAACGACACCATCGCCGCGGTGTCCCGCCTGATCGAGCTGCACCTGCGCTTCTTCGGGTACACCGAGGGCGCCTGGACGGACTCCGCCGTCCGCCGCTACGTCCGCGACGCCGGACCGCAGCTCGAACGGCTGCACGAACTCACTCGATCGGACGTCACCACCCGCAACCGCCGCAAGGCCGACCGGCTGGCGTTCGCCTACGACGACCTCGAGGACCGCATCGAGGTCCTGTCCAAGCAGGAGGAGCTGGAGTCGATCCGTCCGGACCTGACCGGCGACGACATCATGCGGATCCTCGACATCCCGCCGGGGCGTGCCGTGGGCGAGGCCTACCGGTTCCTGCTCGAGGCCCGGATGGACGAAGGGCCCCTCGGACCGGAGACGGCCGAGGAGCGCCTGCGCGAGTGGTGGAGCACCCGAGGCGACACCAGCGCCTGAGGCGACACCAGCGCCCGAGGCGACGCGGCGCCTGAGACGCGACCGCCTGACGGGCGGGACCGCTCTCCACAGGCCGGTGGCGCGCCTCCAGGCAGTCCGGTAGGCTACCCAGGTTGCCCCTCGCGCACCTGCGTGGTCTGGGGCACATGCATCAACCCTCCTGCCCCGGGAACCGCCCGGGGCCGCTGAGACCAGAGGAGGTGGGTTCCGCATGCACCAGTACGAACTGATGGCGATCCTCGACCCCGAGATCGATGAGCGCACCGTCGCTCCCAGCCTGGACAAGTTCCTGGCCGTGATCCGCAACGCGGGTGGCACCGTCGACAACGTGGACGTCTGGGGCCGTCGCCGGCTCGCTTACGAGATCGCGAAGAAGTCCGAGGGCATCTACGCCGTCGTCGACTTCACGTCGTCGCCCGAGGCCGCCAAGGAGCTCGACCGTCAGCTCGGTCTCTCCGAGGCCGTGCTCCGCACGAAGGTCCTCCGCGCTGAAGAGGGCATCGCGCAGGTCGCCGCCCAGAAGCAGCGTGACGAGGCTCGCGCGGCCCGCAAGGCCGCCAACGCCTCCGCAACCGCGACCGCGAGCGCCGAGTAACCCGTGGCCGGCGAAACCGTCATCACGGTGGTGGGCAACCTCACCGCGGACCCCGAGCTGCGCTACACGCAGAACGGGCTCGCCGTGGCGAACTTCACCATCGCGTCGACCCCTCGCACGTTCGACCGTCAGGCGAACGAGTGGAAGGACGGCGATGCGCTGTTCCTCCGCGCGAGTGTGTGGCGCGAGTTCGCCGAGCACGTGGCGGGGTCGCTGACGAAGGGCTCGCGCGTCATCGCGCAGGGTCGTCTGCGTCAGCGTTCCTACCAGGACCGTGAGGGCCAGCAGCGCACGAGCATCGAGCTCGAGGTCGACGAGATCGGCCCGTCGCTCCGCTACGCGACCGCACAGATCACCCGCGCAGCGGGTGGCAGTGGCGGCGGTCGTGGCCAGGTCGGCGGTGGCGGCAGCGCCCCCGCGGGCAACGGCGGCGGCAACTGGAACAACAACGGTGGCGGTCAGTCGGACGCGCCCTGGTCTCCCCAGGGCGGCCAGCAGGGTGGCGGCAACGCACAGTCGAACGACGTGTGGAGCACCCCCGGCGGCAACTTCGACGACGAGACCCCGTTCTGATCCTCAGCGTTCCGACGGACACACAACTTTTCTTCTAAGGACAAATCACTATGGCTGGAAAGAGCACCGGCGACCGCCGGAAGCCTCGCGGCAAGGGCGGCAAGAACGCTGCTCCCGCGAAGTCGATCAAGGTCGGCGTCATCGACTACAAGGACGTTGCGACCCTTCGCAAGTTCATCTCGGAGCGTGGAAAGATCCGCGCCCGTCGCATCACCGGCGTCTCCGTCCAGGAGCAGCGCCTCATCGCCCGTGCCGTGAAGAACGCCCGTGAGATGGCGCTCCTCCCCTACGCCGGCTCCGGCCGCTGATCGGAGGTCGACACATGTCGAAGCTCATCCTCACCCACGAGGTCTCCGGCCTCGGTTCCGCTGGTGACGTCGTCGACGTCAAGAACGGCTACGCCCGCAACTACCTCATCCCCCAGGGCTTCGCTGTCGCGTGGTCCAAGGGCGGCGAGAAGCAGGTCGAGTCGATCCGTGCCGCGCGTACCGCGCGCGAGCTCGCCACCATCGAAGAGGCACAGGACCTCAAGATGAAGCTCGAGAACGCGACCATCACCCTGTCGGTCAAGGCCGGCAAGGACGGTCGTCTGTTCGGCTCCGTCCGTCCGGGCGACGTCGCTGACGCCGTCCAGGCGCAGGGCGTCGGCTCGCTCGACAAGCGCAAGGTCGAGGTCCCCGCGACCATCAAGACCGTCGGTGACCACGAGGCCACCGTGCGCCTGCGCGAGGACATCACTGCCGTGATCTCGCTCAAGGTCGTCGCTGCCAAGTAGCACTGACGTTCCGCTCCACGACGGGCGGGTCTCCTCAGGGAGGCCCGCCCGTCGTTGCGTTCCGGGGGCGGTCGCGCGGCTTGTCCCACGGCTGTCGCCGACATGGTCACGGGCCTGGAGGCGCGGCTCGACTCGGGCTGGCTGGTTACGGTTCAGACGGGGTCGCGCTGGCTGGGAACAGGCCGAGAACTCTTCCCACAGGAGGGGTCCTTGTCAAGTCGTTTTACACAGTGGAAACGTGTCAAATCGGAACCTTTAAGGGGTACTTGAACCCCACTTTTCCACACACCGTGTGCAACAGAAAACCCCAGGTCAAGTGGTCGAAAGTGTGTTCGCACGTGTCTTTTTCCACAGGTCCGTCCACAGTTCTCCACACAGCGCTCCGGCGTGTTCCGCAGGCTCTCCACAGAGTTATCCACAGGGCCGTTTGTTGGGGATAACTCTGGGGCCGTACGTTGGCCCAGCGACTCGGGGATGTCGGTTGCCGGGGGTAGAAACAGGGGTGCGGGTTCCGGCCGGTGGGTGCTGTCCCGCCGGTCCAGGTCCGTGTCGTCAACAGAGGAGAGCGTGTGTCGATCGCACATCTTGAGCCCGCACCGCAGGACTACGCGGAGCGCGGCATGGAACGCACCCCGCCGCACGACATGCTCGCGGAGCAGTCGACCATCGGTGGCATGCTCCTGTCGAAGGACGCCGTCGCCGACGTCATCGAGACCGCCCGTGGCGTGGACTTCTACGTCCCCAAGCACGAGGTCATCTTCGACGCGATCCTGTCGCTCTACTCGCACGGTGAACCCACCGACGTCATCGCCGTCACCGACGAGCTGACCAAGACCGGGCTGCTGTCCCGCGCCGGCGGAGCCGAGTACCTGCACAGCGTCACGAGCATGGTGCCCACCGCCGCGAACGCCGGCTACTACGCCGGCATCGTCGCCGAGAAGGCGGTGCTCCGCCGCCTGGTGGACGCCGGCACCCGCATCGTCCAGATGGGGTACGCGTCCGAGGGTGAGGTCACCGACCTCGTCAACAGCGCGCAGGCCGAGGTCTACAACGTCGCCGGTGGTGTGCAGACCGAGGACTACGTCCCGCTGACCGACGCCATCTCGGCCGCGCTCGACGAGATCGAGGCCGCCAAGGGCCGCGACGGCCAGATGACCGGCGTGCCGACCGGGTTCGCGCAGCTCGACGGCCTGACGAACGGCTTCCACCCCGGACAGCTCATCATCGTCGCTGCCCGACCGGCCCTCGGTAAGTCGACGCTGGCGCTCGACCTGTGCCGCGCCGCCGCGATCAAGCACGACCAGACCGCCGCCTTCTTCTCGCTCGAGATGGGTCGCGCCGAGATCGCCATGCGTCTGCTCTCCGCCGAGACCAGCGTGCCGCTGCAGAACATGCGCAAGGGCACGGTGGACTCCCGCGACTGGACCACCATCGCGCAGACCCGCGGTCGCATCAACGACGCCCCGTTCTTCATCGACGACTCCCCCAACATGACCCTCGTCGAGATCCGTGCCAAGTGCCGTCGACTCAAGCAGCAGCACAACCTGAAGCTCGTGGTCATCGACTACCTGCAGCTGATGACCTCGGGCAAGAAGGTCGAGAGCCGCCAGCAAGAGGTCTCCGAGTTCTCGCGTGCCCTGAAGCTGATGGCCAAGGAGCTCCAGGTCCCGGTCATCGCCCTGTCGCAGCTGAACCGTGGTCCGGAGCAGCGTGCCGACAAGAAGCCGGCGATCTCCGACCTCCGTGAGTCCGGCTCCATCGAGCAGGACGCTGACATGGTCATCCTGCTGCACCGTGAGTCGGCGTACGAGAAGGACAACCCGCGTCAGGGTGAGGCGGACCTGATCGTGGCGAAGCACCGTAACGGACCGACGGACACCATCACCGTGGCGTTCCACGGGATGTTCTCGCGGTTCGTCGACATGCCGCAGTAGGCGCATGGGCGCGCGACGCCTCGCCGACGTCGCGTCGACTAGCGGGCGATCGTGAGGGCCCCGTCGTCCTCGCGGATGCGGCCGTCCTTCGGGACCCACACGCGCAGGCCGTCGAGCCTGCCCGTGGTGAAGGACGAGGCGTCATCCTGCAGCAGCGTGGTCACGGCCTCCGGTGCGGGGAGCCGCTGGTCGCGTCCGACGACGATGGCGACGTAGGGGCCACGGTCGAGTCGGTTGGTGCCGTGGTCGCCGACGTACGGCAGGAAGAGCGTGGGAGTCGCCGACACGAACAGGATCCGACCCTCGGGCACATCGTGGTCCTCGAGGTACCCGGGCAACAGCGCGATCCCGGTCGGGTGCGCCCGCGCGACGGCCTGGCTCACCCGGAACGAGGGGACGACGAGCGTCGCGGCGAGGACCAGCACGACCGGGACGGTCAGGGCCCTCGGGGGGACGGTGGCGAGGCGTGCGAAGCCGATGGCGGCGAGGACCAGCAGGAACGGCATCCACGCGGTGTAGTAGGTCGGCAGCGCGATCTTGGCCACGACGACGTAGAACACGACGAGCAGCACCAGGGATGCGCCGACGTACGCGACCAGGCGGTCCGCCCGCACCACCAGGGCAGCGAGCACCCCGATCGCGAGGACGACGAGCATCCCCTTGCCGGTGCCGTCGAGCAAGAACCGGAAGCTCGCCCACCACGGTGCGAACGTGTAGATCTGCCCGTCGATCGTGATCGGGTGCCCGTTGGTGTTCTGCCCCTCCTGGAACGCGACCATGTACTGGATCGCCGAACGGATGCCCATCGGGACGTACAGGGCGACGAACGTGACCGTGAAGGCGGCGACCCACAGCACGCCGCCGACGACGCCCTTCCGCCAGACCTTGAACAGGACCGGGAGCAGCAGGAACGCCGGGAGCAGCACGATGGTCGACAGCTTGGACGTGACCGAAGCAGCCATGAGCACGCCGGAAACGGGAGCGAGCCACCAGGCCCGCTCGCTGCGGATCCACCACCACGCGGCGACGATCGCGAACACGGCGAAGGCCGTCATCACCGGGTCGAGCAGGGCGAGCCGGTCGACGCGGGCACCCGCACCACCACGCGGAGTCAGCCACCACAGCGACGCCGCCAGCAGGGCACCCCAGTACCCGATCTCGCGACGCAGCCACAGGTACAGGACCACGCCGACCGCGAAGGTGAGCACGCCGACGAGGACCCGCGGGCCGATCGGACCCTGCCCGGTGAGGAGCTGCACGAGCCCGAACAGGTACTTGGCCGTCGGCGGGTGTTCGCGGTTCGCGGTGAAGTCGCCGTGGACGTACTGCCACCCGCTCCGCAGGTAGATGTTCTCGTCACCGGTGATGTTCGAGCCGGCTAGGTTCCAGAAGCACTGGTAGAGCGCGGCGATCAGGACGAGCGAGGCGATCGTCAGGCGGAGGCGGAGGTCGCCGGCGAACCCGGACACTCGTGATGGCACCAGACGAACCTACTGGCCCTCTGACCGTCTTCGGCATCGACGTGTTAGGTTGTGCACAACCTAATGGAGCACAACGTGAAACTCACCAGCTGGATCGACCTCGTCACCGGTGGCCTGCTCGCCGGGCACGGCATCGCCACGGTTCGCCGCACCCCGCTGCGCGCTCGAGCCCAGCAGATGCAGCGACGTGGATTCGAGCCGGGCGCCCCACACGCACTCGGCATCCCAGCCCTGGAAGTCCTGTCCGGGCTCGGACTCGCCACCGCAGCGGTCCGCCGTGCCCCGGGGAGCGACCTGGTCGGCACCGGCTCCGCCGTCGCGGCGACGGCCCTCGGTGGGACCCGGTTCGTGATCGACCGCGAAGACGGCTCGGTGACGAGCACGACCGGCGGTGCTGCCGCACTCACACTCGCCGGCGTGCTGCGGCTGCTCACCTCGACCCGCGGCCGTCCGGTCGCCCGGATCCTCACGCTCGGTTCCGTCGCTGCCGCGATCACGTTCGAGGCCGGACGCCGACGCGGCGTCCTCCGCAGCCGCAGCCGCTGACCTCGGCCCCCACTCCACCGAACCCCACCACGACCGTGAAAGGCACCACCCCGATGGCAACCCGCACCCCCGCAGTCCGTTCCACCCGCCCCCGGACCATCGTCCGCATCCTGTTCGGCGCGCTGCTCACCTGGGCCGGCATCAGCCACCTGACCGTGGCCCGCGAGGAGTTCCAGGCGCAGGTGCCGAAGTTCGTGCCGCTGCCGACCGACGTCACGGTGATCGCCTCCGGCGTGGTGGAGATCTCCCTCGGGGCTGCGCTGGTGCTCCTGGCTCGGCGTCAGGTGACGGTCGGTTGGGTCGTCGCGGTGTTCTTCCTCGCGGTCTTCCCCGGCAACATCGCGCAGTGGATGCACCACCGCGACGGGTTCGGCCTGGACACCGACACCAAGCGCTTCGTCCGCCTGCTGTTCCAGCCCGTGCTCATCGCCGTCTCACTGTGGGCGACGAACGCGTTGCGCAAGCGCCGCTGAACCGGCCCGCGCGAGCGCCACTGACGGACGCTGCACTCACGCGACCGTGACCATGGGGCAGAATCGGCCCCATGAGCGGGGACGACACGGACCAGCCGCGCGTGGTCGCGGTGAGCAAGGACGGCGAGCACCGGTTCAGCAAGCCGTTGGTCGACGCGGTGACGCTCGTTGCCGGGTGGGGCATCGAGGGTGATGCCCACGCCGGCACGACCGTGCAGCACCGCTCCCGGGTCGCGCGTGACCCGTCGCAGCCGAACCTCCGCCAGGTCCACCTGCTGCACGCCGAGCTGTTCGACGAGGTCGCCGAAGCCGGGTTCAGCGTCGAACCGGGACAGATGGGCGAGAACGTCACGACCAGTGGCATCGACCTGCTCGGGCTGCCCGAGGGTGCAGTGCTGCACCTCGGCGACGACGCCTCCGTGCAGGTCACGGGCCTGCGGAACCCTTGCCAGCAGATCAACGGCTTCGAGCCGGGGCTCCTCCGTGCCGTGTTGGGGCGCGCCGAGGACGGCACGGTCGAGCGCAAGGGCGGGGTGATGAGCGTCGTGCTCACCGGCGGCACGGTCCGGCCGGGCGATCGCATCCGGGTCGAGCTCCCCGACGGTGAACGACGACCCCTCCAGCCCGTCTGATGACGCAGCGCGTGCGACGCGTCCTGGTACTCGGCGGAACCGGTTGGCTCGGGCGAACGGTCGTCGACGAGCTGTTGGCCGAGGGTGCCGACGTCACCTGCCTCGCCCGGGGCACGACCGGCAACGTTCCCGAGGGAGCGCGCTTCGTCCAGGCGGATCGAGCCCTGGCCGGCGCGTACGAACAGGCCACTGGCGACTGGGACGACGTCATCGAGCTCGCCAGCGCCCCCGAACTCGTCGCCCCGGCGCTCGACGCCCTCGCCGACCGGGCCGCGCACTGGACCCTGGTGTCGACGGTCTCGGTGTACGCGGACAACGACGAACCGGGCGCCGACGAGTCCGCCCGGCTGGTGGAGCCGAAGGACCCGTCCGAGTACGCCGACGCGAAGGTCCTCGCCGAGCGCATGACGCGGCTCCGGCTCGGGTCACGGCTGCTCATCGCACGCCCGGGGCTGATCGTCGGCCCCGGCGACCCGAGTGACCGGTTCGGGTACTGGCCGGCACGCCTCGACCGCCGTGGGCCGGTGCTGGTGCCGACGACGGCGGAGCGGTTCGTCCAGGTGATCGACGTCGCAGGCCTCGCCGCCTGGCTCGTCCGTGCCGGGAGCGACGGGTTCGTCGGCACGGTCAACGCCGTGGGCGCTCCGACGCCGATGCAGGAGTTCTTCCGGTGCGTGGCCGAGGTCACCGGGTTCGACGACGAGCTGGTCACGGTCGACGACGACGTCCTGCTTGCACACGACGTGGCCTACTGGGCCGGACCGCGATCACTCCCCCTGTGGATCCCGGTGTCGGAGGGCGGGTTCGCGCAGCGCTCCGCGGTGGCGTTCACGGACGCCGGCGGAGTGACACGACCCCTCCGGGAAACCGTGGTGCGGGTGCTCGAGGACGAGCGTGCCCGCGGGACGGCTCGGGAACGCCGTGCCGGCCTCACCTCGACGGAGGAACGGGCGATCCCCACCAGGTAGACGCGCGGTCCCCGCGAGCGAGATCAGGACGCGGCGGCAGCCTGTTCGTACAGACTCGTCGCCAGGTCGTTCAGCACCTCGTGCAGTTCGCCCTTGTGCGCCCCGTCGACGGCCCGGAGCATCGCTGTGTACCGCTCCTGGTAGTCCGACACGACGACATGCCCCGGGGGCAGCAGCCGCAGCAGTGAGCCGCGGCGATCCGCCGGGTTCGGTGCCCGCTCGAGCAGGCCGGCGGTGCTCATCCGGTCGATCATGTTCGTCACCGCGCCCGAGGTCAGCCCCAGGTACCCGGCGACCTCGGTCGGCGTGGAGTACCCGGTGTCACTGATGAGGACCAGGGCGCGGAGGGCGTTCTCGTGCACGCCCGCACGAGCGCTCAGCTGACTCACCAGGCTCGCGTTCGCACGCACGACGGCGGTGAACGCGGCCATGAGATCGGCCGCGTCGTCGTCGTTCGGTACTGCTGCCACGAGGGCCTTCTTCCGTGTCGGGGACCGGGGGACAAGGAGCGTCCCCCGCACTGGGGTAAGTATACGAGTGGTCAACTTGGTGAATCAGTGACTATCTTAACCATTGAAGCAAAGCAGCCCGAACGCCTTGCTTCCCCCAACTTCCTGCAACCACCACCGAACGAAGAGGTACCCCGTGTCCACCAAGCTCCGCACCTCCGCACTGAAGCGGATCCGCTTCGCCCCCGTGGCGCTCCTCGCGGGTATCTTCGCCGCCGTCCTGCTCTCCCTCTCGCTCACCGGCACCCTCTCCGGGTTCGCCGCGAGCATCACCAACAGCAGCAACACCGCCGGCAGCGGCACGCTGATCATGCAGGAGCAGAACGCCGGCGCGACCGTCACCTGCCTCAGCACCGACGGCGGCTCGGTCTCGACGAACTCGGCGACCTGCTCGACGATCAACAAGTTCGGCGGCAGCACGACGATGACCCCGGGCAACACGGTCAACACCGCGATCTCGATCAAGAACACCGGCACCGCGAACGCCAGCACGTTCACGCTGAACCCGGGCGCCACGTGCACCCAGTCGGCGAACGGCTCGGCCAACGGCACCGCGACCGACCTCTGCGCCAAGATGAACCTCGTCGTCACCTCCGGTTCGACCACGGTGTTCAGCGGCACCCTCGCCAGCTTCAAGGGTGCGGCGGCGTCGGCCTTCACGATGCCGCAGGCCCCGGCCGCCGGCGCGAGCGTCCCGTTCAACTTCGCCGTGACCCTCGACTCCTCGGCGGGCAACACCTACCAGGGCCTCGCCGCCTCGGTCCCGATGACCTGGACCTTCACGGCCTGATCCGACCCCCATCACCCTTCCCCCAGACCGGCGACGCTCGGCCGACCCCCCTCCGGCCGAGCGTCGCCACCCCAGCAAGAACCCGACCCGACCCCGGAGCAGAGCCCATGAGCCAGACCGCAGCGATCCCGCTCAGCGGCATGCTCGACCGCCCGGTCCTCCGCGGCCGTCAGGTCACCCGCTCCGAGACGGTCCTCGCCTGGTCGGTCGCCGCGATCGCCGCACTGCTCCTCACCGCCGCCGTCCTGTTCCTCTCCGCCGGCGGCCGCTGGTTCGTCGTCGAGACCCCCTCGATGGGCGAAGCCGCCCCGGTCGGCACCCTCGTGCTCGACCTGCCGGTGGACGTCGCCACGCTCAGCGTCGGCGACATCGTCTCGTTCGAGACCTCCGCCAACCCGGACGTCGTCTACACGCACCGCATCGTCTCGATCGACGCGGACGGCGGCATCCACACCCGCGGTGACGTCAACGGCGCGACCGACCCGTGGACGCTCACCCAGGCCGACGTGATCGGGACCCCCGCGCTCCTGGTCCCGCGCATCGGCTGGCTGCTCCGCGCCGCCCCGATCCTGCTCATCGGCACGCTGATCATCCTGACCCTGACCAGCGCGTTCACCGACCGGGTGACCCGCACGTGCCTGCGGATCGCGGGCAGCGCCCTCACCGTCTCGTACGCGGCGTTCGTGTTCAAGCCGTTCGTCAACGTGACGACGATCACGAACACCTCGAGCCCGACCGGCGTCGAGGCCACCGTGATCTCGTCGGGGATCTTCCCGGTCCGCGTCGACGCCCACGGCGGCAACAGCGTCCACCTGGTCGACGGCGAGATGGGCAAGGTCGTCATCCACGAGCTGACGAAGAACGGGCACTACCAGCTCATGTCGAACATCGACCTCGACCCCCTGGGTTGGGTCGCCCTGTTCGCCGTGTGCCTCGTGCCGCTCGTGGCGTGCCTGGCGGTCGGCCGCGTCGAGGCGGTGCGTCCGTCGTGATCCTCCGTCGCCTGCGCGACGGTCGCGTCGTCGCCGTCCTCCTCGTGGTCGCTCTGGCCGTCGTCGTCCTGCTGAACCAGTTCGCCCCGACCCGCTCGGCGTACACCGCCCGCGTGACCAACAGCGCGAACACGGCGGCGACCGCGCCGTACTTCACGTGCACCGGTGCCGTCGGCGCCGACACCGCGAACGCGTTGTTCGCTTACCGCCTGACCGAGGCTTCGGGATCGAAGACGGCCACCGACTGGTCCGGTCGTGGCGCGAACGGCACCTACCAGGGCACCATGACCGCGACCACGCCGAGCCCGAACGCCTGCCCCCGCGACAGCGGGAGCGCCTACGCGCTCAACGGGTCCACGAGCTACGTCTCCACCCCGCGCTCGTACGCCAACCCCACGACCTTCAGCGAGGAGGTCTGGTTCCGCACCACGGTCGCCGGCGGCATGCTCATCGGCTTCGGCAGCAGCCAGACCGGAGCGTCGAGCCAGCACGACCGGAAGCTCTACCTGACCACCAGCGGCCAGCTCGCGTTCGGCACGTACAACGGCGCCACGCAGGTCCTCACCTCGCCGAAGGCCTACACCGACGGCGCCTGGCACCACACCGTCGCCACGATGTCGCCCACCAACGGGATGCGCCTGTACGTCGACGGCACGCTCGTCACGTCGAACGCGGCCTTCAAGAGCCCCGAGAACTTCACCGGGTACTTCCGCGTCGGCTACGACGTCGTCAGCGGGTGGCCGGGTGCCACGAACAACCCGTACTTCACCGGGTCGATGCGGTACGCCGCCGTCTACGGCACCGAACTGACGGCCAGCCAGGTGGCCGCGCACGCGGCCGCCGGTTCCTGACGCACTGACTGCCGGACTGGAGGCTCGTGGCCGTGCCCGCCACGAGCCTCCAGTCCGTCTCCTGGTCGCGTCGAGAACGTGGGCCGGGTTGGCGGACCGGGCCCACCAACCCGCGGATTCGGGGCGACGAATCCCGCTGATCAGGCCTTTTCGTGCCCTGGACCGTGCCAGGATCGTCAGGTCCTGAGACGTCGGAGTCTCCATCCGACCGTCTCGAAAGGCGCCACCCCCATGTCCTTCTGGGCCCTCTTCCTCATCGCGCTCGGTGTCTCCGCAGACGCCTTCGCCGTCGCCCTCGGCAAGGGCCTGCACATGAAGCGCTTCGACGTGCGGCACGCGATCGTGATCGCGCTCACGTTCGGGGTGTTCCAGGCGGTGATGCCGTTGCTCGGCTGGCTGCTCGGGTCGGCGTTCGCGCAGTACATCGCGGCGTTCGACCACTGGGTCGCGTTCGGGCTGCTCGCGCTGATCGGCGGGAAGATGCTGTGGGAGGCGTTCTCGAAGCACGAGGACACCGAGCAGGACAGCGACCGGCTGCCGGTCCGCGAGCTCCTCGTACTGGCGGTCGCGACCAGCATCGACGCCCTGGCGGTGGGCGTCACCCTGGCGTTCCTGCCCGTCTCGATCGGCGGCGCGGTGCTGCTCATCGGGATCACCACCGCGGTGCTGTCGTTCGTCGGGGTCCTGGTCGGTCGCCGTGTCGGTGCCCGCTTCGGCAAGCCGGCGGAGATCGCGGGTGGCGTCGTCCTGATCCTGATCGGTCTGAACATCGTGCTGGAGCACACCGGCGTCATCGGCTGAGGCCACGCTCGGAACCGACACCGGACAGACGGGAGGCCCGTGGCGAGCTGCCACGGGCCTCCCGTCTGGTGCTGGTGGGTGTCAGTAACTGCCCATGCTGCCCGCCGGAGCGTTCGCGACGACAGCGATCACGAAGATCACCCAGATGATGCCGAACACGAGCGACAGGGCGCTGATGATGACGCCGGCGAGGGCGAGGCCGCGGCCGCGCTCCCCGGTCTTCTTGATCTGCGAGAGCGCGATGATCGACACGACGAGGCCGGCGATGTTCACCACGAAGGCCAGGACGAACCCGACGATCGCCATGACGTTGAAGCGGTCGGACGACGGCTGCATCGGAGCGCCGTAGGGCTGCCCGCCGGCGGCGTAGGGGTTCGGGTTCTGCTGGTTGTACTGGGGCGTGCCGTCACTCATGGCGCCGCGTCCTCTCTGGTCAGGGGGATGTCTACACAGGAAACGTACAGGACCAGCGAGCCGCACGGGGCGGTGGGATCATGCAGGACCGCACCCGTCAGATGTCGAGCACCCCGTCCACCGCGTCCGACCGGTCGGCGATGTGCCCGCTGTCGATGTCCTCGTCCAGGTGCACGCCGACGTAGGTCCAGTCCTCCACGTGCCCGGCGTCGTCGAACACCCGGTAGCGCCGACGGAGCCGCAGGTACGGCACGGCGCGGTGATCGAACGACACCACGACCTCGGTCGCCGGCCACTCGCCCTCGACGGTGACCTCGACGGCTCGGTAGTCGCTCGCCGACCGGCGGGGCTCCGGGTGGTCGCGGGTCCACAGGATGCCGGGCTGGTCGAGGGCCTCGAGCACGTCCACGAGGTCCGCGACCGCGCGCTCCCGTGCGGCAGCGTCCAGGTCGTGCAACGGCCAGCGCGCGCCCTCGACGTCGGTCAGGTCGAACTGCTCCGTCCACGGAGCGCGGGCTGCTTCCAGACGCTCCTGTTCGTCCTCCCACGACGTCTCGTCCTCGTCGCTCGCGGCACGGGACGGCAGGTCATCGGTGGTGACGACGCTGGGCAGGCCGGCAGCGACGTCGAGGTCGACCTCCCGAGCGTCGTAGTGGTAGGTCAATCCGCCCGTCGGATCGGGTGTGCGCCGGGGTCCGGTGGGCATGTACCGGACGGTGAGCACCGTGCCCGCCCGGCGGACCTCCTCAGCCAGGTGGTCGACGGTGATCGTCGTCCGGCTGCCGTCGGTCCGGACGAGCACGAGCTCGGTCGGCGGGGTCGGCAGGGGTGACGCGGGATCGGCCGGTGGTCCCGACCGGCGAGGGAAGCCGTCCTCGTCGTCGGCGTCGGATCCGGCACTCCAGAAGTAGCGGGGGCCGTCATCGTCGTCGTCGTTCAGCAGCTCGGGGTCGTCGTCCTCCGGCTCCTCGCCGGCCGCCAGCGTCGCCGCCCACTCCTCCGGCGACGGCCAGAACGGCTCCGACGGCGCCCACGGCAGGGTCTCCGGGTCGACGCCGTCGAGTGGGTCATCCGAGTCCTCGTCGTCCTCGACCGCCTCGTCGTCCTCCGGATCCTCGAGTCCCTCGTCCTCGTCGTCACCCATCCACATGGACGCGTCACGCGGGTCGCCGATCCACAGCCCCTCGACGTCCGCCCCGAGCACCCGTCGATCCCCGAGGTCGACCGCGCACGTCACCCCGGCCGGTGTGACGTGCACGGCCGTCCGCGACTCTGTGTCGAGGTCGCCTTCAGCGTCCTCGCGCGACACGTAGACCACCCAAGCGCCCTCGTCGGTCGCGAGGACCCCGACCTCGTCGACCGCACCGTCCGGCAACGGGGCGTCCGGCCACGTCACCCACCGCACGTCGTCGCCCGTGACGACCGCCGCGACCGGTCGTGTGGCGTCCGGCACGATCGTCGCGTCACCGACGCCGACGGCGTCGACGGGCTCGAGGAAGCTGCTCATGCAGCGACCGTACCGCGGCCCTGTGGCCGGCCCGTGAACAGCCGGGAGGCCCGTGGCGGGCCCGCACCGTGCCTCCCGTCCGCCCGGTCCCGGTCCACCTGCCGGACCCGCCGCAGCGGTCGGGCGCATGATGGGCGGATGGCACGCATCCTCGTCACCGGATCCACTGACGGCCTCGGGCGGGGAACCGCCGACTCGCTGCTCCGCAGCGGGCACGACGTCGTCGTCCACGCGCGCAACCGGGCCCGCGCCGAGGCGGTCGCCGACCTGGTGGAGCGCGGCGCCGAACTCGTCGTCGCCGACCTGGCGGACCGCGACGCCGTGATCGCCACCGCCCGGGAACTCGACGCCGGCACCCCGCTCGACGCCGTCGTGCACAACGCCGGCGTGATCTCGGGCCGTTCCCTGGTGCCCGTGAACGTCGTGGCGCCGTACCTGTTCACCGCGTTGCTGCGCTCGCCGGAGCGGCACGTGTACCTGAGCAGCGGGATGCACCGGGGCGGCCGCCCGCGCCTGGACACCGTCGACTGGACCGGCGCGTCGGAGACGAACTCGTACTCCGACACGAAGCTGTTCGTGACGGCACTCGCCGCCGAGGTGCCGCTCCGACGCCCGGGCGTGCTGAGCAACGCCGTCGACCCGGGCTGGGTGGCGACCAAGATGGGCGGGGCCGGCGCTCCCGACGACTTCGAGCTGGGACACCGCACGCAGGAGACGCTCGCGACCGACCCGGACCAAACCGTGACAGGTGGTTACTGGTTCCACGGAGAGCGGCAGGAACCGCACCCGGCGGTCGCCGACCAGCGGTTCCGCACCGACCTGCTCGACGCGCTCGCCGAGGCCACCGGCATCACGCTCTGAGTCGCTGACGGAACCGCCGCGACCGGTCGGGTGCTCCTGCGAAGGCGTTCGTCGCGCCCGGACGAGGATGGCGTCGAGACGACGAACGGAGGATCCGGTGACCCTCGGCCTGCACAACGGATCGAGCGGGTGGCAGCGCGTGCGACGGCACGGCCTGCTCCTCGCGAACGTCGCCGTCTTCGTCGTGTGCTTCGTCGGCATGGTGTTCGCCGGGTGGCGGGTGTCCGCGGCGGACGCCCTCCAGCACGGCGAGGCGGCCGTGTCGCTCTGGGGCTTCCTGACGAGCGGCGACTTCGCCGAGGCGACCTTCGAGAACTGGGAGAGCGAGTTCCTGCAGATGGGCGCGTACATCGTGTTCACGGTGTTCCTGTTCCAGAAGGGGTCGAGCGAGTCCGAGCCCCTGGACGAACAGAGCCCGCAGGACGAGGACCCCCGGGAGCACGCCGACGACCCGAAGGCCCCGTGGCCGGTGCGCCGGGGCGGGATCGTGCTCGTGCTGTACGAGAACTCGCTGCTGATCCTGTTCGCGGTGCTGTTCCTCGGCAGTGTCGTCGGGCACGTGATCGGAGGCGCTGCGGCCTACAACGAGGAGCAGCTCGAGCACGGCGACAGCGTGGTCTCGGCGTGGGGCTACCTGGGCACGAGCCAGTTCTGGTTCGAGTCGATGCAGAACTGGCAGTCGGAGTTCCTGGTCATCTCGGTGATGGTGATCGCCACCGTGTCCCTGCGGCAACGAGGGTCGAGCCAGTCGAAGCCCGTGGCCGCGCCGACGGAGCAGACCGGCGCCTGAGCCGACCCGGCTGACGATGATCGCGGGGTTTCCCCACCGACCACGGGGGGCAGCACCGGTGTGCGGGCGGACCCCCGCGGCGAGGCTGGTGTCGGGCAATAAGCTCGTCACCGACACGAAGAGGTCCGCATGTACACCGCCGTCGCCACCCCGGGCGCCCCCACCACCGTCCCCCGGTTCCGACCGTTCCGAGCCGTCGCCGACGGCAGCACCTGGCGGGCCTTCGCGTTCCACGCCGCGCACCTGCCGATCGCGATCGCCGCGCTGGCGTGGTTCGTCGTGGTGCTGGCCGTCGGCGTCCCGGTGTCGCTGACCTGGGTCGGCCTGGTCGTCGCCGCGTTCCTGCTCGGTGGGTCGCACTGGTTCGCCGCGGTCACCCGCCGGATGTCCGCCGCGCTGCTCGGGCAGGTCGTCGTCGCCCCGGCACCGCCCCGTGCAGGTTCGACGCCGCTCGGCACCGCGTTCGCCCGGCTGTCGGACGGCCCCACCTGGCGGGCGTTCGCGTACCTGCTCGCGGGGTTCGTGCTGACCACCACCACGTTCGCCGTCTCGACCGCTGTGCTCGTCAGTGGTCTGGGCGCGATGACCCACGCGGCGTGGGGGCACTTCCTGCCGGCGCAGCGGGGCGCGGACGGCGAGCTCCACAGCGGTGCGCAGTTCCTCGGCGTGTACGTCGACACCCCGTCGCTGCAGGTCGCGTTCGCGGTGCTGGGCCTGCTCATCGTGCTGTTCCTCTGGCCCGCGGTGAACCACGGGCTCGCGGCACTGCAGCGTGTGGTCATCCGCGCCCTGCTCGGTGCCACCGCCCGCGACCTGCGGCTCCGCCAGGTCACGGCCTCGCGCGACGCCGCCGTGCTCGACGCCGACACCACCCTGCGCCGCATCGAGCGGGAGCTGCACGACGGCACCCAGGCCCGGCTCGTCGGCCTGGCGATGACCCTCGGCGACGCCCGCGACCGCCTGCAGACCGGCGCCGACCCGGACGCGGTCACCGCACTGGTCGACCGGGCGCACGCGTCGACCAAGGAGGCCCTGGTCGAGCTCCGCGCCCTGGCCCGCGGCATCCACCCGCCCGTCCTCGACGAGGGGCTCGAGGCCGCGCTGACCTCGGCGTGCTCCCGGACCCCGTTCCCCGTCGCGCTGTCGGTGGACCTGCCCGTCCGGCCGTCCCGCGTCGTCGAGGGCATCGCGTACTTCGGGGTGCTCGAGCTGCTGACGAACGTGTCGAAGCACGCCGGAGCCTCGGCCACCGCCGTCCGGGTCGGCATGCTCGGCACCGACCTGCTCGTCGAGGTCGAGGACGACGGCCACGGCGGGGCCCACGTCGCGCTCGGCACCCCCGACGGTCACGGCACCGGCCTGGCCGGGGTCCTCGAACGGCTGCGCGCCGTCGACGGTGACCTGCAGGTGGACAGCCCCGCCGGCGGCCCGACCCGCATCCGGATGCGCATGCCGAGCGGAGCCGAACGGTGAGGATCGTCGTCGCCGACGACAACACGATCGTGCGCGAGGGGCTGACGTCCCTGCTGCGCGGTCGCGGGCACGAGGTCGTGCCGGTGTCGGACGGCGACGCCGCGGTGGCCGCCGTCGCGCACGGCGCGGTCGACGTCGTGGTGATGGACATCCGGATGCCGCCGACCCACACCGACGAGGGCGTCCGTGCGGCCGTGCGGGTGAAGGACGTCCGACCCGACGTCGGGGTGCTCCTGTTCTCGCAGTACGCCGAGGCGCAGTGGGCGCGGGCGCTGCTCGACGTCGCCACGGTCGGCGTCGGGTACCTGCTCAAGGACCAGGTCGCCGAAGTCGGCACCTTCATCGACTCGCTGCACCAGGTCGCAGCGGGCAACGTGGTGCTCGACCCCGAGGTGGCGGCCGCACTGGTCCAGGCGCCGCGTGCCACGAGCGGTCCGCTCGATTCGCTGACCGCCCGCGAGACCGACGTGCTGCGTCTGATGGCCGAGGGCCGGTCGAACGCCGCGATCGCGGACACCCTGTTCCTGTCCGGCGGGACCGTCGAGAAGCACGTCACCGCCGTCTTCACCAAGCTCGGGCTCGAGGCGACGCCGAACGAGAACCGGCGGGTGCTCGCGGTCCTGCGGTTCCTGGCGGACTGAGCGGGGCCCTGGACGGGCCGAGCCTGGACGGGAGGCCCGTGGCGGGCCCGCCACGGGCCTCCCGTCCGGTCCGCACCACGCTGGTGCGGTAGGTTCCTGCCGAACGCAGTCCGCACGTGAGAGGGGGCGCCCGATGGCGCAGGGGCACCGCTCTCCGCCCACGATGAGCGACGTCGCCGCCGTGGCGGGTGTCTCGAAGAAGACCGTCTCGAACGTGCTGTCCGGCTACGAACACGTCTCCGTCCGCACCCGTGACCGCGTGATGGCCGCCGTCGACGAGCTCGGCTACGAACTCAACGTCTCGGCCCGGAACTTCCGCGCCGGACGCTCCAAGGTGCTCGGGCTCGCGGTGCCGGAACTGCGGCAGGCGTACTTCGCCGAACTCGCCGACGCCGTCATCCGCGCTGCCGGAGCCGTGGGCTACACGGTGCTCATCGAGCAGACCGCGAGCGGCGTGCGCGAGGCGGACGCGATCACCCGGATGCGCGAGCACTCCATCGACGGCATCATCTACAGCCCGCTGACCGTCCGGCCGAGCGACGCCGCCGCACTCGAGGTGAAGTTCCCCCTGGTCGTGCTCGGTGAGCCGATCCCGGACGCCCCCGTGCCGTTCATCGCGATGTCGAACGCCGACGCGCTGCGGGACGCGACCGCGCATCTGCTCGACGCCGGCCGCCGGTCGATCGCGTTCATCGGCTCCGACCCGTCGGGACCCGTGCGCACGGCGCAGGAGCGACTGCGGGGCTACCGCGAGGCGCTCGACGACCACGGCCTGCCGTTCGCGCCCGAGCGGGTGGTGCCGACCGCGCTGTGGCACCGGGCCGAGGGGGCGGCGGCTGCGCGGCAGCTCCTCGACGCCGGCGTGCCGGTCGACGGGATCGTCTGCTGCAACGACGCGCTGGCGCTCGGGGCGATGAGTGCCCTGCAGCTCGCGGGCCGGACCGTACCGGACGACGTCGCGGTCGTCGGGTTCGACGACATCGAGGAGTCGGCGTACTCGACCCCGGCGCTGACCACGGTGTCGGCCGACCTGGACCGCGTCGCGGCGACGGCGGTCGGGGTGCTCGTCGCCCAGCTCGAGGAGGGCGCCCCGGCGACACCGGGGGTGCTGCGCTCCCCGCACGCACTCGTCGTCCGGGCGTCGTCCGGACCGTTGCGTTCGGTCTCTGCCTGACCCGTTGACCACGGGTGCTCCCCGACCCCTTGACCGGGCGGTCGAGCACCGGCTACTGTCCACATTTACACCGGTGTAAATCCGGGATGGACGAGGTCCGCACACCGACGTGCCGGACGGATGGCAGGTTTTCGATGAAGAAGCACATCGCGGTCGTCGCGCTCGCAGCAGCGGCGTCGCTCTCCCTCGCCGGGTGCGCCGGCTCCCCCGGATCGTCGGGTGACGGCGGCCACGTCGACCTGACGTTCTGGCACGGCTACACCGAGGCCGACGGCAAGGTCCTGGACGGCATCGTCAAGGACTTCAACGCCTCGCAGGACAAGGTCACCATCACGACCCAGACGAAGACCTGGGCCGTGATCGACGACACGATGCTCCCCGCCCTGTCCGCGAAGAAGGGCCCGGACCTCGTCGCGATGACCTCCGACAGGCTGCCGGTCTACGCGCAGAAGAAGGCGCTGGTCGACCTCAGCGACTTCTACGCCGACGACGCCAACAACACCGGGGACCTGAAGGAACAGGCCGTCGCGATGGAGCGGGTCGACGGCAAGGAGTACGGGGTGCCGAGCGGGTTCGTCCCGCTCTCCGTGATCTACAACAAGAAGCTGTTCGCAGCGGCCGGCATCGACTCCTTCCCGACCACCTGGGACGAGTGGGTCGCCGACGCGAAGAAGCTCACGAAGGACGAGAACGGCGACGGCACCCCGGAGCAGTACGGGCTCGTACTGCCTGACCACCAGACCGTCGGCAACGGCATCTGGCCGAGCCTGTTCGCCGGTAACGGCGGATCGATCACGAACGAGGCGGGCACGAAGTCCACCATCGACTCCGCCGCGAACGCCGAGACGCTCGAGTACTGGGCGAAGGCGGTGCGCGACGACAAGATCTCGCCGACCGGTGTCGACGGCATCGCCGCGGACAAGCTCTTCACCGCCGGCAAGACCGCCATGGAGATCGGCGGCCCCTGGATGGCCGGTGTCGCCGAGGCCTCGGACATCGACTACGGCATCGCGGCGATCCCGGCGGGCCCCGAAGCACAGGTGGCCTCGGCCATCGGCATCTCGCTCGGTGTGACGGCCCAGACCGACGACGCGGAGCAGGCAGCCGCCGAGCGGTTCCTGCGCTACTTCAACGAGCAGTCCGTCGCGACGAAGTGGGCCCTCGGGTCCGGCTGGCCGCCGCTCCGCACCGACGTCACCGCCGCGGACGTCGACGAGAACCCGACCGTCGCGACGCTCACCGGGCTGCCGGGCACCACGATCCCGCTCCTGCCCGGCGTGGTCGACAGCGCCGACGTGCTCACCGCCGTGGACACCGCGACCCAGAAGGCGATGGCGGGCGGGGACCCCGGATCGCTCCTCGCCACCGCCGACGCCGACGTGCAGTCGGCCCTGAAGTAGCAGCAGCGGCCCTCGGAGGACCCTCGTGACCACGCAGCAACTCGGCCGACACCGTCGGTACCGACCACCGGGCCAGCTCGGCGGACGATCGCCCCTGAACGGCACGTTCCGCCGCCGCGCCACCATCGTCGGGTTCCTCGCACCCGCGATCGTCATCCTCGGGGCGTTCGTGCTCTGGCCGATGCTCTCGGCGCTCCAGCTGTCGTTCACCGACGCCAGCGGGTTCGGCGACCCGTCGTTCATCGGCTTCGCGAACTACGTCCGGGTCTTCACCGACCCCGACGTCCTGCGGTCCATCGGCAACACCGCGCTCTACTCGGTGCTCTTCACCCCCGTCGCGATCGTCGTCGCCCTGGTGCTCGCCCTCGTGCTGAACCACCCGGCCCTGCCGTTCCGCGGGTTCTTCCGGTCGGCGTTGTTCCTGCCGTTCATCGTGTCCCTGGCCGTCGCCGCGTTCGCGTGGTCGTACCTGCTCGACCCGCAGATCGGCCTGCTGAACCACTGGCTGCAGCTCGTCGGCATCCGGCTCGGCAACGTGCTGCAGGACCCGACGCTCGCGATGCCCACCGTGGTGCTCGTGGCCGTGTGGAAGAACTTCGGCTTCTACATGGTGATCTTCCTGGCCGGGCTGCAGGAGATCCCCACGAGCCTGTACGAGGCAGCGCAGCTCGACGGCGCGAACGGCCGCCAGCGGTTCGCGAACGTCACCTTCCCGATGCTGAGCAACACGATGGCGTTCGTCGTGATCGTCGCCCTCATCGCCGCGCTGCAGGCGTTCGACCAGATCTACGTCCTGACCGGCGGTGGTCCGTACCGGTCGACCGAGACGATCGTCATGCAGATCTACCAGTCCGGCTTCAAGGACCTCGACCTCGGGTTCGCGAGCGCCCTGGCGTACGTGCTCCTCATCGCGACCCTGCTGCTCAGCCTCGTGCAGTTCCTGTTCTTCGGGAAGCGCGGAGAGGACACCGCATCATGACCGCGCTCCCCCGTCCCGCCACCGTCGTCCGACGCAGCACCGTGGCCCGTCGACAGCCGTCGATGCGGTGGCTCGGCTTCGCAGCCGTGGCCGTCGTGACCCTGGCGGTGCTGCTCCCCGTGCTCGTGATCGTGTTCACCGCGTTCAAGCCGGCGAGCGAGGTCAACGCCTACCCGCCGACGCTGTTCCCGCACACCTGGACGCTCGACAACTTCCGGGCGATCTTCACACAGCTGCCGTTCGGGCGGCTCATCCTGAACAGCTTCGCCTTCGCCGGCGGTGTGACGGTGTTCGCGCTGGCGTTCGACGCGCTCGCCGCCTACGCCCTGGCACGGCTCGACTTCCGGGGCAGCAAGGTGCTGCTCATCGTGATCGTCGCCAGCCTGATGATCCCGTTCCAGGCGACGCTCATCCCGATCTACCAACTGGTGTCCGACCTCGGGTGGGTGAACACGTTCGCGGGGCTGATCGCGCCGCGGGCGGCCGACGCCTTCGGGATCTTCTTCCTGCGGCAGTTCTTCGTGTCGCTCCCCCGCGACCTGGACAACGCGGCGCGGATCGACGGGGCCTCGGAGTGGCGGATCTTCCGGAGCGTCGTCCTGCCGAACGCCGTCCCCGCCCTGCTCACCCTCGGCATCTTCACCTTCGTCAACAACTGGAACGACCTGCTCTGGCCGCTGGTGTTCACCACCGACCAGGACATGGGGACCATCACGTCCGGCCTCACCCTGCTGACCGGCCCCGGCGGGATCATCCCGCAGGGCGTGATGATGGCCGGCGCCCTGATCGCCGTGCTGCCCCTCGCCGTCATGTTCCTGCTCGTGCAACGCCGCTTCATCGAGAGCGTCGCCAGCACCGGGCTCAAGTGACGACGACACCGCACGAGCCCGGAGCGGCCGTGCCCACCACGAAACGAGACACCATGCACTGGTCCGACGACGGCAGGCTGCACTTCGCCCTGGGCATCGAGGACACCTTCGTCCCGCAGGCCCGACCGGGTGAACGGCCCATCGACGAGTACGAGCTGACCGACCACTACCGGCAGTACGCCGCTGACCTCGGGCTGGCGGTCGACGTCGGCGCCGAGCTCCTGCGCTGGGGCGTCCCCTGGTACCGGGTCGCCCCCGAGCCCGGCGTCTGGGACTGGTCGTGGGTGGACGGCGTCATGGCGCGGTTCCGCGAGACCGGCCTGCGGCCCGTGGTCGACCTGCTGCACTACGGCACGCCGCTCTGGCTCGACGGGCAGTTCGCCCACCCCGACTACCCGGCGCACGTCACCGAGTACGCCGCCCGGTTCGCCGCGCGGTACGGCGATGTCGCCACCGACTACACGCCCGTCAACGAGCCCGTCATCCACGCCCTGTTCTCGGGTGAGTACGGGTACTGGCCCCCGTACCTGACCGGCGCCGAGGGGTCGGCCCGGATCGCGTCCGCCCTGGCCAAGGGGTTCGTCTCGACGCAGCACGCGATCACCCGCGAACTCGGAGACGCCGCCACCTTCGTGCACGTGGACGCCGGCATCCGGTACGTGGGCGACGTCGACGCCCCGGAACACCGCGACACGGTCGCCCGCCTGCGCGCCCAGACGTTCCTGGTCGAGGACCTGGTCACCGGTGGCGTCGACGACGCGCACCCCCTGGTCGGTCGGCTGCGCTCCGGGGGTGTCACCGACGCCGACCTCGACTGGTTCCGGCAGCACGCGGTCCGGCCCGACGTGATGGGCGTCAACTACTACCCGCTGCACTCCACCGAGGTCTTCGAGACGGGGGTGCACCACGGCGGCGGGTTCGCCGACCCGCGGCCCTACGAGGACACCGGCGTCGAGGGGCTCCGCGACGTGCTCACCACCTACGCCGAGCGCTACGGCGCCCCGGTCATGCTCACGGAGACGTGCGTCACCGGTTCGGTCGAGGAGCGCATCGGCTGGCTGGACGCGTCGGTCACGGCCGTGCGGGAGCTCCGCGACGAGGGCGTGCCGGTCGTCGGCTACACCTGGTGGCCGCTGTTCGACATGTACGAGTGGACCTGGCGGCACACGGACGCCCCACGCCAGGAGCACCTGCTCACGATGGGCCTCTTCGACCTCGTCGAGGACGGCGCGGGCGGCCTCGACCGTCGCCGCAACCCGGTCGCCGACGCGTTCGCTGCGCACACGCGACAGGAACGGGCCGTGGCAGCGGCCCTGTCGGCGACCACCTGAGGGTCTGGAGGCGCGGGGCGGGTCGGTCCCGCGCCTCCAGTCCGCCTCCGCGCACCACCACCGCACCACCAACCGAACGGAGCACCATGTCCCTCCGCCTCGGCGCCGCTCCGGCGCCTCGTCGACGCCGAGCGCTCGCGCTCGTCGTCACCGCTGCTGCCGCCGCGGCAGCCCTCGTCGCCGGTGTCACCGGCCCCCTCCCCGCCCAGGCGGTCACGACCGGCAACGGAGCCCTCGTGTACTCGCCGGCAGCGGGTTCCTCGTTCAACCCCGAGGGCGGCCGCGCTGCCGGCACCACCTACGCGAAGAACATCGTCCTGAAGAACAGCGGGTCGGCCAACGGCCAGCAGTTCGTCACCTTCGACCAGCTCGTGCTCGAGAACGGCGTGCAGGTCTACCCGATCTACCGGAGCACGGACAACGGCACCTCGTGGAGCCGCGTCGCCACGGTCAAGCCGAGCACGCAGTTCCCGACGCTCACCCGCACCGCGCAGCCCTCGCTGTACGAGACCCCGGTCCAGCTCGGCACGATGCCGGCCGGCACGCTGTTGCTGAGCGGCATGATCATGCCCACCGACCGCTCGAGCAGCCGACTGGTCATGTACAAGAGCCTCGACCACGGGCTGACCTGGTCCTTCGTGAGCACCGTCGACACCGGCGGCCCGGCCACCTACGACCCGAGCCCGAGCTCGACGACCTCGACGGTGTGGGAGCCGTCCGTCGCCGTCGACGCGAACGGCGGGCTGGTCACCTACTTCTCGGACGAGCGGCAGAAGGCGAACAACGTCCTGCAGGCCGTCAGCTACCGGCGCTCCACGGACGGCGGCCTGACCTGGGGTCCCCTGGTCAACGTGTCCGCACCGACCAACAAGAGCGACCGTCCGGGCATGATCACGGTGACGAGGATCCCGAACGGCAACTACGTGGCGACGTTCGAGGTCGTGAACCGGCCGAGCCAGACGAACAACACGGCGCCGGTGTACTTCAAGACCTCACCGGACGGTCTGAACTGGAGCCCCGAGACGAGCATCGGCACCAAGATCGCGCTGCCGGACGGCCGTGGGGTCGGGTCGTCGCCCGAGGTGCGCTGGGTGCCGACCGCCGGCAACGCCAACGGCATGATCGTCGTCTCGTCCAAGTGGTCCCTCGACAGCGCGGGCAACATCGACGGCGGCCAGAACTTCGTCGTGAACCGCAACCAGGGCACGGGCTCGTGGGAGCAGCTGCCGTACGCGGTGACGTACGACGCGCGGGATGCCGAGGGCGGGACGTTCAGCGGCTTCGCCCAGGGCTTCGACTCGAGCGCCGACGGCAAGACGCTGTACCAGGCGACGAACGTCGAGAACCTCACCACCACGTACAACGACGTGCGGGTCGGGTCGATCCCGATCAACGCGCAGCGGTACGAGGCCGAGTCCGCGGTCCGGAACGACACGAGCACGGTCACGCAGGCCGACGCGGTGGGCGGCGCGAAGGTCGGCAACATCAACAACGCGACGAGTTCCGTGCAGTTCACGGTGCAGGCCGCGACCGCGGGGACGTACACGGTGAACGTCCGGTACGACAACGGCACGGGTGCGACGAGCACCCACGCGCTCGCGGTCAACGGCACCTCGGCCGGTTCGGTCAGCTACGCGCCGACCGTCAACTGGGGCCGGTTCGGATGGGCGCAGAAGACGGTCACGCTGAAGGCCGGCGCGAACACGCTCACCTTCACCAAGGGGACCGGGTTCGCCGAGCTGGACCAGATCCAGGTGTTCCAGCCCTGACGCCGCACCTGCGGCCCTGGTCGTGACCAGGATGCGGACGGGAGGCCCGTGGCGGACCCGCCACGGGCCTCCCGTCCGTCCCGGTGCCGCGTCTCAGGCCGCGACCGGCTCCGCAGGCCGGTCACGCAGTGCCGGGCAGTGCTCGGCGGTGGGGTGCTCGGTGATCTCGATGACCTGGTCGAGCCGACCCCGGACCGCCTCGAGCTCGGCCAGCTGCGCAGTGATCCGGTCCCGCTCGGCGATGAGGAGCGCGAACGACTCCGGCGTCGACTCCCCACGGTCGACGCAGGGCAGCAGCTGCACGATCGTGCGGCTCGCGAGCCCGGCGGCGAACAGCTGCTGCACGAGCTGGACCCGCTCGACGGCTGCGTCCGTGTAGATCCGCTGCCCGCTCGCGGTGCGCGACGCGGTGAGCAGCCCCTGCTCCTCGTAGTACCGCAGCGAGCGGACGCTGACGCCGGTCTCGGCCGCGAGGTCACCGATGCGCATGGTGCTCCGATCCGGACTTGCCCCTGACATGGATGTGAGGTCTTAGCGTAGCCGAGCCGCTGCGGGAGACACCCGCGCGGCAGGAGGAGACACCATGGACATCGCTGGATCGGTCGCACTCGTCACCGGCTCGAACCGCGGCATCGGACGCCGCTTCGCCCTGGAGCTGCTGGAGCGCGGAGCGTCGAAGGTCTACGCGACCGCACGCCGCCCCGAACTCGTCGACGTCGAGGGCGTCGTCGCGCTGCCCCTCGACATCACCGACCAGGCCTCGGTCGACGCGGTGGCCGCCGCCGCGGGCGACGTGACGCTGCTCGTGAACAACGCCGGCATCTCGACGCAGGGCTCCCTGGTGACCGACGACCTGACCATCGTCCGGAAGGCCATGGACACGCACTTCTGGGGCAGCCTGTCGATGATCCGCGCCTTCGCACCGGTGATCGAGCGGAACGGCGGCGGCGCGATCGTCAACGTGCTGTCGGCCCTGTCGTGGTTCGCGGCGCCCGGCGCGGGTGGCTACGCCGCGGCGAAGGCGGCCGAGTGGAACATGACGAACGCCGTCCGCCTGGAGCTCGCCGACCGGGGCATCAGCGTGCAGGGACTCCACCTCGGTGCGGCCGACACCGACATGATGGGCGACTACGACGGCCCGAAGACGGACCCGACGGACGTGGCCCGTGCGGCACTCGACGGTGTGGAGCGTGGCGTGGCCGAGGTGCTCGTCGACGACTGGAGCCGGATGGTGAAGGCGTCGCTCGCCGATGCACCGGAGCGCTTCTACGCGCAGATGGCCTGAGCCGCCGCCCCTGACTGGGGGCGTGTCCCCGCAGCGCAGTCCTGGACCCGCTGCGTGGTCATCGGCGAGCATGGACCCCGATCAGGAGCGGGGGGCACGTCGCCTGCCGCTGGAAGGGAACCATGCGTCCTGTCAGGAACGCGCTCAGCACCGGGGCGATCGTCGCGATCCTCGCCGGTCTCACCATCACCGCAGCACCCGCCCAGGCGGCGACCCCGGGGGCCGGCGCGAGCTGCGCCCCCGGGACCCTGTCCGTGCAGACGCTCGAGAGCGGCTGCACGGCGACCTCCGGGACGGTCGTGACGCCGGACGGACGCACCTTCGCGCTCCCCGCGCCGGGTGAGAGCGTCATGGCGAGCAGCTCGGCCGCCCCCGGGGCGCCCGAGCTCGCCGACGTCCTCATCGCGAACAACGGCTCCGCCGGTGTCGCCGTCCGCGTCGACGAGGCCTGGACCGGTTCGGCCCCCGCCGTCCAGCAGGAGCGTGCGCAGAGCCAGGCCGCGACGGCACAGGCCGCCCCCGCCGCGACGACCGCTGCGACCACGAAGTGCACGAGCACGGCGTACAAGGCGTCCGGCTACACCTGGCCGAGCACGGTCAAGTGGTACTACAACCAGACCGGGCAGAAGTCGTCGTACGCCAAGGACGCCCTGCGCAAGGCGGCGAACACCTGGAACGGCACGATCTCGGCGTGTGACCGGACCGTCACGTCGACGGCGAAGAACGACTACCTGCGTCTCGCGACCCAGAAGCCCAACCTCACCGACCAGGGCGGCTGCTCGCGGAACAACGGCTACAACGTGATGGGCTGGGGCAAGCTCCCGACCGGGACCCTCGGTGTCACGTGCGTCTGGTTCGACGGCAACGGCAACGCCCGCGAGGCCGACCAGCGCTACGCCACCGGCTTCAAGTGGAGCTCGACGGCCACCTGCTCGGGCGCGCGCTTCGACACCCAGGTCGTCGCCACGCACGAGTGGGGCCACCTGTACGGCCTCGACCACGTCGCCACCGGCACCGGCCAGGTCATGGAGCCGTCCGGCGGCTACTGCGAGCTCGACGGCCGCACGCTCGGCCGTGGCGACATGACGGGGATCTCGACGCTCTACTGAGCTCGACGCTCTGCAGGGACACGGACGGGGTCGTGGCGGAGAACCGCCGCGACCCCGTTGGTCTGCGCGTTGGTCGGTCTGACTGGCTCAGTCAGTCCGTGTCGGCGCGGTCGGCCCGGTCAGGCCGCGTCGGCGCAGTCGGTCTCGGTCAGACCGCGTCGGCGCGGAGGAACTCCGCCACCGGCGTCGACCCGGTGTTGAACCGGAACGTGTTGCCGGCCGTGCCGGGGTTCTCGACCACGTCGGCGACCACGTGCGCCACGTCACCGCGCGGCACCTGGGTCGACGAGCCGTCCCAGTCGACGGAGCCGGTCGGCTCGTCGTCGGTCAGGGTGCTCGGGGCGACGATCGTCCACTGCAGCCCCGAGTCGCGGAGCACGGCGTCGGCGATCATCTTCGACTGCGCGTACGCGAAGAAGTCCTGGTCCTGCGGGACGCCGTGGTCGAGCTGCGAGCCCGAGAACGACACCATCACGTAGCGGTCGACGCCGGCCTGCTTCGCCCCCTGGATCGACAGCACCGCAGCGTCGCGGTCGATCGCCCAGGTCCGGTCGACGGACCCGCCACCGGCACCGGCCGACCACACCACGGCGTCGTGCCCGCGGACGAGTTCGGCGAAGTCGTTCAGGGACTGCTGCTGGATGTCCGCGACGAGCGGTTCGCCGCCGTGGGCTCGGATCTCGTCGGACTGGTCGGCGTTCCGGATGACGGAGGTGACCGTGTGTCCGCGCTCGGACAGGATGCGGGTGGCGAGGAGTGCGACCTTGCCGTGGCCGCCGAAGACGATGACGTTGCTCATGGGCAGGACGCTACTCGGGGCGGCTCCGTGCCCGGGGAACGCCCGACGTCCGCTCGGCGTCCGCCCGACGTCCGCCTGTCGCCCGCGATGCTCGGAACACCCGAGGTCACCGTGCGTACCGTCGGGGGCAACACGACAGGAGTCACGATGAGCAAGCAGCACGAGCAGCACACCCTGGTCCGCACCCTGGTCCTCGGCATCATGAGCGGCGGCCGGAGCGCCACCCCGCTCGCCGTCCTCGCACTGAACCACGACCGGTCCTCGCTGAAGGGTTCGTGGCAGCAGTGGAAGGTCTTCAGCACCCCGGTCGGCCGCGGGCTGCTCGTGGCCTCCGCCATCGGTGAGCTCATCGGCGACAAGCTGCCGAAGACCCCGAACCGCATCGCCCCCTCGGCGCTGCTCGGACGTGTCGCGTCCGGTGCCCTCGCCGGTGCTGCCCTCGGCACCACGGGCAAGCGTGACCTGCGCATCGAGGGCGCGATCCTCGGTGGCGTCGGTGCCCTCGTCGGCAGCTTCGTCGGCTGGGGTGCGCGCAAGGCCCTCGGGGGCGCGGGCCTGCCCGACCCCGTCGTCGCGCTCGCCGAGGACGCCGCGACCATCGCCGGCTCCGTGAAGGTCATCACCGCCGACTGAGCGTGCCGCTCGTGCGCGGCGAGGGCCGCGCTCGCGGGCGCCGCGCTCGCCGCGGGCGCGTTTCTTGAGCAGGAACGGTCGGGTCGCACCGCCGCACCCGACCATTCCTGCTCACGATGCGCACGCCTCGGCCTACGGTGGCCCCCATGCACATCGTCGTCATCGGAGCCACCGGCCACATCGGCTCGTTCCTCGTCCCCCGTCTCGTCCGCTCGGGTCACCGGGTCGTCGCCGTCACCCGCGGCACGAGCACCCCGTACGCCGACGCCCCGGAGTGGCAGCAGGTCGAGCGGATCACCGCCGACCGCGAGCAGGAGGACCGCGACGGCACCTTCGGCAGCCGCATCGCCGCACTCGGTGCCGACGCCGTCGTCGACCTCGTCTGCTTCACCGAGTCCTCGGCCGCAGCGCTGGTCGACGCGCTCCGCGGTACCGGTACGCACTTGGTGCACTGCGGCTCCATCTGGCGCGCCGGCGTCTCGCACGTGCTGCCGATCACCGAGCAGAACGCGACCCCGCCGTTCGGTGACTACGGCGTCCAGAAGGACGCAATCGCCCGGATGCTCAAGGAAGAAACCGCATCAGGCGGTTTGGTCACGACGTCGCTGCACCCCGGTCACATCAGCGGTCCGGGCTGGACGCCGATCGGTCCGCTCGGCAACCTCGACACGGCGGTGCTGACGAAGCTGTCCGCCGGCGAACCGCTCGAGGTCCCCGGTCTCGGTGCCGAGACGATGGCTCACGTACACGCCGACGACGTCGCGCAGGCGTTCCAGCTCGCGGTCGAGCACCGCGATGCGGCGGCTGGCGAGGACTTCTTCGTCACGGCTCCGACGGCGCTTACCGCGCGCGGGTACGCCCACCTGGCAGCGTCGTGGTTCGGCCAGGAGGCCCGGCTCGACCCCGTCACGTGGGACCGGTTCCGCGAGACCACGGCTCCGGAGCACGCTGACGCCAGCTGGGAGCACCTGTCCCGCAGCCAGGTCTTCAGCACCGAGAAGGCGAGTCGTCTGCTCGGCTACGCACCGGCGTTCACCGCCGAGGAGACCGTGCTGGACGCCGTGCGCTGGCTCGTCGACCACGGTGAGCTCGAGGTCGCGAACCCCCTGCTCCGCTGAGCCCCGTGATCAGGCCCGCTCCGGCTCGACCACGAGCCCACGGTTCCGGTGCACGACCCAGACCGTCGCGGCGAATCCGGCCAGCACCGCGGCGCCGATCGTGACCGCCGTCCAGCCCCCGGCGTTCCACAGCACCGACGCCAGCGCGGAGCCGATCGCGCCACCGATGAAGTTCGAGGTGACGAACGCCGTGTTGAGCCGGCTCCGCGCGGCCGGGTCCACCGAGAAGAGCCGGGTCTGGTTGAGCACGTTCGCGGCCTGCACGGCGACGTCGAGCAGCAGCACGGCGAGCAGCACCACGACGATCGAGTGCGCACCGATCCCGGCGACGACCAGGGAGACGAGCAGGAGCACGATCGCTCCCCCGGTGACGGGTACCGACAGTCCCCGGTCGTGCAGCCGCCCGACCCGCTGCGCCGCCACGGCACCCGCGAGCCCCACCAGGCCGACCAACCCGATGCTGCTGGTGGAGAAGTCGTAGGGGTCGGTGCTCAGCAGGAACGTCAGCGCGGTCCAGAACATCGTGAACACGGCGAACACCGACGAGCTGATCACGAGCGTGACCTGCACGGTTCGGTGGGTCCGGACGGCACGGAACACCGACAGGATGAGCTGCGGGTACGCCACCTTGGTGCGGGTTCCGAGCTCCGGGATGGCGCGCCGCAGCAGCAGGGCGAGGACCACCGCGACGACGGCGGCGAGCACGTAGATCGCACGCCACCCGAACGCGTCCGCGACCAGGCCGCTGATCGTCCGCGACACCAGGATGCCGGTGAGCACCCCGGACGCGATCGTGCCGACCACGCGTCCGCGCTGCGCAGGGTCGGCGAGGTCCCCGGCCAGCGGGATGAGGAGCTGCCCGGCGACCGTGGTCAGCCCGACCAGTGCCAGGGCGACCAGGAGCGTCGCGAAGGTCGGAGCGATCGCGGCGAGCAGCAGCGCGACGGCGGAGGCGACGAGCACCCAGGGGATGAGGCGCCGGCGATCGAGGACGTCCCCGAGCGGCACGACGAGCAGGATGCCGAGGGCGTAGCCGACCTGGGTCAGCGTGACGAGCAGCCCGGCGAGCGACGCCGAGGTGCCGAGCGACGATGCGATGTCGTCGAGCAGTGGCTGCGACCAGTACAGGTTGCCGACCGCTGCTCCCCCGGCGACGGCGAACAGCAGGGTCCGGCCCGTCGACATCGAGTGGTCGGTGGTCATGCTGCGGGTGCTCCCTCGTTCACGGCGGCCAGGGCGTTCAACGTGCGCGGGTAGCCGATGAGCGGGACGAGCACGGTCAGGACGTCCAGCATCTGCTGGCGGGTGTTCCCGACGTTCAGGTTGCCGGCCACGTGCCCCTGCACCTGGGCGTCGGCCCCGCCGAGCGCCGCGAGCAGCGCGAAGGTCAGGAGTTCACGGGTGGGCAGCGACAGCCCGTCCCGGCCGACGGTGTCCCCGAAGCAGTTGCCGGACAGGAACCGCTGGAAGTGCACGGCGTCCGCGGGAGCGTTCTCGTACATCGCGTCGACGCGGTCCGCACCGACGACGGAGCCCTGCACCGCTCGGCCGCGCTCGAGTCGGTCCGCCGGGGTCGTCGTCGACTGCCCGGGCAACGGCAGGGTGACCCCGCGGGCGACCAGTACGGCGTTGGTGATCGTCAGGAAGTCGCCGACGCGTGCGGAACCGACGTAGGCCACGGCCTGGTAGACGATCTCCTTCGCCTCGGTGGGCGAGAGCGGGCCGTCGAGGGCCTCGTCCAGCAGATCGCGGAACGCCGTCGGCGCCCCGGCCGCGATCGTCGCACCGAGCTGGACGACCACGCGGTCGTGCTCGCTGAGTGATGCGTTCCGCAGGGTCTCGTCCACGAAGTCGGCGTGGTACCGGGCGAACTCGGGGTCGGTGTCGGCGAAGGTCATGTCCTCGACGCTAGGGCCGACCGCAGGGCCGTGACAGGTGCTGTCCTCCCCCCTCAGCCGTCACCGTCGCCGGAACAGCTCCCCCAGGTGCCACGGGCCGGGCGCGAGCCGCACCGCTGCCTCGGCTCGGACCCGCTCCTCGAGTTCACGGTCGCGGGTGAGCTCGTGGATCTCCTGCTCGGCACGCCACCGGAACCGCAGTCGGCCGAGGAACCCGGTCGGCGGAGCCGGGACGACGGTCTCGACGGACTCGGTCTCGTTCACGCGTCCTCCCCGGCAGCAGCAGCACCAGCGACGGAAGCAGCACCGGCGACGGAAGCGGTCGACGCAGCCGCCGCACCCGTCGCACCGGTCGCGCTCGTCGCCGCGAGGTTCGCCAGCAGCTGCAGCCGTTCCTCGGACGCCGACCCGGGCTCGGTGCCGTACACGACCATGGTCAGCCCCGAGTCCGTGACGAGCTCCATCGTCTCGTAGCTCATGTCGATGTCGCCCACGTCCGGGTGGTGCACGCGCTTCACACCGCTCCGGTGCCGCATCACGTCGTGTGCGGCCCAGCGCCGCCGGAACTCGTCACTGCGGGTGGAGAGCTCCCCGATCAGGTCGGTCAGTCCCTTGTCGTACGGCGAGCGGGCCGCCTCGGCGCGCAGGGCGGCGACCACGTCGCCGGCGACCGAGTCCCAGTCTCGCCAGAACTGCTGACCGCGCGGGTCGAGGAACGCGAAACGCCCGGTGTTCGGGGTGCCGGAGGGCGACAGGAACAGCGGCGAGTACACAGCTCGGGCGAGCGCGTTGCCGGCGAGGAAGTCGAACCGGCCGTTGCGGACCCAGGCCGGGGCGCTGATCGAGTCGAGCACCCGCTGCACGTTCGGCCGGACCTTCGACGTCGGGATCGTCCGGCGTGAGGCACCCGAAGCGTTCTGCAGACGGGCCAGGTCGAACAGGTGCGCGTGCTCGGCATCGTCGAGAAGGAGCGCGCGGGACAACGACTCGAGGACGCTCTCGGAGACCCCGGTCAGGTTTCCGCGCTCGAGGCGGACGTAGTAGTCGACGCTCATCCCCGCGACGAGTGCGAGCTCTTCGCGCCGCAGTCCCTTGACGCGGCGGACCCCACCGAAGTCGGGCAGACCGACCTGCTGCGGCGTGACGCGCTCGCGGCGTGTGCGGAGGAAGTCGCGCACTTCGCTTCTGGTGTCCATGCGTCCACGGTACGGCCGGCCGGGTGCCGGAAGCAGGGGTTGCTGGTACCCGTCAGCAGGGGGTCGGCGGCGTAGCGTCGTCGGCATGGAGACAGTCACCCTGAACAACGGACTCGAGATCCCCGCCATCGGTTTCGGCGTGTTCCAGAGCGCCCCGGAGGAGACCGTGGACGCCGTCCGCACGGCGCTGGAGACCGGGTACCGCCACATCGACACCGCCGCCGCGTACGGCAACGAGCGCGAGGTCGGCGAGGGCATCCGCGCCTCGGGCGTCGACCGCGACGACATCGTGGTCGAGACCAAGATCTGGGTCTCGGACTACGGCTTCGACGAGACCCTGCACGCCTTCGACAAGGCCACCGGCAAGCTAGCCTTCGACACGATCGACGTGCTGATCCTGCACCAGCCCGCTCCCGACCGCTTCGAGCAGACCGTGCAGGCGTACCGGGCCCTCGAGCGCCTGTACGCCGACGGCCGGGTCCGCGCGATCGGTGTGAGCAACTTCATGCCCCACCACCTGCGCTCCTTGCTCGAGCAGTCCGACGTCATCCCGGCGCTCAACCAGGTCGAACTGCACCCGTACTTCACCCAGCCGGACGTCCAGCGCGCCGACGCCGAGCACGGCATCCTCGACCAGGCGTGGTCCCCCATCGGTGGCATCACGTTCTACCCCGGCTGGGGCGACGAGCGGGTCAGCGTGATGGACGACCCGACGATCCGGTCGATCGCCGAGGCGCACGGCAAGACGCCGGCGCAGGTGATGCTCCGCTGGCACGTGCAGCAGGGGCGGAACGCGATCCCGAAGTCGACGAACCCCGGTCGCATCGCCGAGAACTTCGCCGTCTTCGACTTCGCGCTGACGGACGACGAGCTCGCGCGGCTCGACGCCCTGGACACCGGCCGTCGCAACGGCCCGGACCCGGACGGGACGGACACGAGCCGGTTCGACCGGGCGATCCCGGAGGTCTGACGCAACCACGGGCGGCCTGGAGGCGCGGTGCGGGCCCGCCCCGTCCCTCCCGGCAGATGCGGTGGTCGCGACCACCGCGTCAGGCGAGCTGGCGCGCCCGCTCCGCGATGCCCTCGGTCGCCGCCCACGAGGCCAGCACCCGCAGGGCGTCGGCCGTCGGGCTGCCCGGCGTCGCCGGGTAGATCGTGAGCGAGAGCCCCGGGTCCTCGGCGAGTTCGAGCGTCTGGAAGTGCAGTTCGAGCGGCCCCACGACGCTGTGTCGGAACGACTTCACGCCGGCGTAGTGGCGGCGGACGTCGTGCGCTGCCCAGAGCTCGCGGAAGTCGTCGCTCCGCATCGACAGCTCGCCGATCAGCGCGGCGAGGTCCTTGTCGTTCGGCGTCCGGCCCGCTTCGCGGCGCAGGATCGCGACGTTCGTGTGCGCGGCCCGCGGCCAGTCCTGGTAGAAGTTCCGCGCCTGCGGGTCGAGGAAGATGAAGCGCGAGAAGTTCATCGGCCGTGCCGGTGCCGCGACCAGGTCCGAGTGCATCGCGAAGCCGAGCGCGTTCGCGGCGACGATGTCCTGCCGGTTGTTGATGATCATCGCCGGGGCGTCCGTGACGACGTCGAGCAGGTACTGCAGCTCGGGTCGGACGGCAGCGACGGGCACGACACGACCGGCGCGACGCGGGGTCTCGTTCTGGTGCTGCGACAGGTCGCGCAGGTGCTCCTGCTCGGCGGGGTCGAGCTGCAGGGCCCGGCCGATGGCGTCGAGCACGCTGTCCGAGACCCCCTGCAGGTTCCCGCGCTCGAGCCGCGTGTAGTAGTCGATGCTGACGCCGGCCAGGCGTGCGACCTCTTCGCGACGCAGCCCGGTGACGCGGCGCCGTGTGCCGAAGGTCTCGACGCCGGCCTGCTCGGGGGTGATGCGGGCGCGACGGCTGGAGAGGAAGTCGCGCGCTTCGTCGCGGTGGTTCATGCCGTCACGGTACTTCGCCCCGTCCGGCGCGAGCGAGGGGCTGCGGGAACCCCTTTCACGTGCGCGTGAACGGGACGGAGACGATCCGGTCGTCCCCGCTCGACGGCGTCCCGCGGCCGTCGGTGTTGTTCGTGACGAACCAGAGCGTGTCCGACGGGCCCTCGAGCACAGTGCGGATGCGGCCGAAGTCACCCGCGAAGTACTCGGTCGCAGTGCCGGCGTCGTCGGCGGGGACCGCCCGGAGCACCTCGCCCCGCAGGTTCGCGACGAACACCGTGTCGTCGACGACGGCGAGGCCACTCGGGGACGCCTCGTCGGTGGACCACTGCTGCACGGGGTCGACGAACCCCTGGTCCTCGCCGCCGGTGCCCTCGACCTCGGGCCAACCGTAGTTCGACCCGGGCTCGATCACGTTGAGCTCGTCGTGGGTGTTCTCGCCGAACTCCGACGCGAACATCGTGCCGTCCGACGACCACCCCATGCCCTGCACGTTGCGGTGCCCGAGGCTCCACACCGGCGACCCGTCGATCGGGTTGTCGGCGGGGACGTCGCCGTCCGGGGTGAGCCGCAGGATCTTGCCCGCGAGTGACTCCTCGTCCTGTGCGTCCGTGCTCGCGCCGGCGTCCCCGACGCTCGCGTAGAGCATGTCGTCGGGCCCGAACGCGATCCGCCCGCCGTCGTGGAACGTGTTCTTCGGCAGCCCGTCGATGATCGTCGTCGCCTCGCCGAGCCCCCACGACCCGGTGCTCCCCGTCAGCTCGTACCGCTGGATCCGGTTGCCGTCGTCGGCCGTGGAGTAGACGAACAGGTCGTCGTCGTGCAGCGCGAGCCCGAGCAGTCCGCCCTCGCCGCCGTGGCTGACACCGTCGACCGTGCCGACCTGACGGGTGTTGCCGTCGGACCGCAGCTCGAGCACCCGGGCCGAGTCGCGCTCGCTGACCAGCGCGTCGCCGTCGTCACCCGTCAGGACCACCGACCAGGGGGCCTCCAGGCCGGTGACCACGTCGGTGGTGTCACCGTCGAGTGCCACCTGCCCCGCCGACAGGTCGGCGGGCGCGGTCGCGCGCGCCGACGGCGAGCCGCCTCGGTCGGATCCGTCCCGCTCTGCTCCGTCGCCGCTCGTGCAGGCGGTGAGGGCCAGCGCCGCGACGGCGGCGAGGCCGGCCACCGACCAGAGGCGGCGGCTGCGGGGCGTTCCGGCGGGTGTGTCCACGATGATCCTCCCGGGGTCGTGGGTCGATCACACACGCTGCGTTCGGGAAACCCCTGAGGGGGTCTGTCGGCACCTCCCGACGGTGCGCACGGCGGCCTACCGTCGTCGGCATGCAGATCGAACCGAAGCAGCCGACCGCCAAGAACCCGCCCGAGCAGTTCACCGGCGACGTGTACCTCGACGCCATCGCCTCGCCGAAGGAGCCCGGTCAGACGATGACCGTCGCCAAGGTCCGGTTCCTGCCCGGCGCCCGCACCGCCTGGCACTCGCACGCCAAGGGGCAGACCCTGCACGTCACCGAGGGCGTCGCGCGGATGGGCACCCGGGACGGCCGCGTCATCGAGGTGCAGGCTGGACAGACCGTCTACACGCCCGCCGGCGAGGAACACTGGCACGGCGCGACCCCCACCGACTACATGGAACACCTCGCGATGCTCGAGGCCGCCGCCGACCCGGCGACGACCACCACCTGGCTCGAGCACGTGAGCGACGAGGAGTACACCGCATGACCACCATCGCCATCGTCGGGGCCGGCAAGGGCCTCGGCCTCGCCGTCGCCGAGCGCTTCGCCCGTGAGGGCTTCGCCGTCGCCCTGATCTCCCGCAACCAGGACCGGCTGGACGGCCTCGCCGCGGAGCTGCGTGAGCGCGGCCACACCGCAGCCGGGTTCGCCGCGAACGTCCGTGACGGGGACTCCCTGCGCACCGCGCTCGAGCGCGCCACGGAGCAGCTCGGCCCCATCGAGGTGCTGCAGTACAGCCCGCTCCCCGCCAAGGAGTACATGCGCCCCGTGCTCGAGACCACGGCGGACGACCTGGTCGGCCCGATCGAGTTCTCGGTCCACGGCTCGGTCAACGCCGTCCGCCAGGTGCTGCCCGGCATGCGCGCGATCGGCCACGGCACGATCCTGTTCGTGAACGGCGGCAGCGCGGTCCGACCGGGCGCCCGCGTCACCGGCACGTCCGTCGCCTTCGCCGCCGAGAGCGCCTACGCGCAGCTGCTGCACGACGCCGTGCGCGACGAGGACGTCCACGTCGGCCAGCTCATCATCCCGTTCGGCATCGACGACGGGCAGCCCGAGCACTCCGGGGAGTCCATCGCCGACCGTCTGTGGGCGATCCACACGGAGCGCGGCGACTTCCGCACCTACGCGGAGGCGCTGCCCGAGCTCCCGTGAGTGGCATCGAGTGAGCAGAACGCGACGAGTCCGAAAACCCGACCCGTCGCCTTCTGCTCACTCCATGACGGACTGGAGGCCCGTGGCGATGCCGCCACGGGCCTCCCGTCCGTCACTCCGGCAAGTGCACCTTCGCGAGATCCATCGACGCCGCTCGCCAGGACCGCGCGCGGGCGGTGCTCATCACCGCGACGTGCGGTTCTGCCCATTCGGTGATCGCCGGCCCGCGCATCAGTCGACCGGTGTGCGCGATCACGGCTCGGAGTGCGGCCTCGGTCAGCTCGGCCGCGAACGCCTCGCCCCCGGGCACCCCCGCGAGTTCGGTGAGGTAGGCATCCCCGAATCGTTCCGCCGCCGCCGCGCGCAGATAGGGGCTGTCGAGGCGCTCGTACCAGCGCCGGACGAACGCGTCGTACGGAGCCATGTCCACAGCGAAGCCGCCCGAGGCGAAGAGGAGGTCGGCGACCCGGTCGGGAGTCAGCCCCTGAGCTTCGGCGACCGCGGCTTCGATCGCTCCGGCATCGACGAGCCGTGCAATCTCGCTCATCTCACCCATCCGTTGCTGATGTGGCCACTCAAGGACGTCCGCACTGTGATCGTTCGGTTGTTGTGACGCCAAACGTAGTCAATGTGCTTCCGAGTCTTCGTTGCCGGTCACTTCGTGAGCAGAAGACGTCGAGTCCGAGCAGCCGACTCGACATCTTCTGCTCACCAAGCGAAGCCTCACGCAGCGCGCGGCTCAGGCAGCGCGCGCATCAGTGCGCCCGTCGCACCGCCACCCGCCGCCGACCCCGCGAGGTCAGCCACGCCCCGGCCGTCACCACGAGGGGCAGGCCGATCGCGAGCAGGGCCAGCACCGGCCAGTCCGGCATGAACGGCATGTGGTTCACCCCGACCGGGCTCTCGGTGAACCGCAGGGTCAGGGCGCGGATCGGCAGGAGTCCGAGGAGTGTCCCGATCACCGAGCCGACCGTGGCCAGGATCGCCGCCTGCCAAGTCGACACCCCTCGGCGCAGGCGCGGTGCGGCACCGATGGCGTCGAGCACCTCGTCGTCCCGCCGGCCGTCGGACCGTGCGAGTCCGATCGCCACCGCCGTCGCACCGATCGTGACGGCCGCGGCCAGTGCGAGCACGATCGCCCGGATGATCGCCTCGTTGTCGGTGGGGCCGGCTTCGTACATGAACGACGGGCCGCTCCACCGGGCACGGTCGTCGCCGCCGAAGCTCTGCCACGCCGAGCTCAGCTCGTCCGCCTGGGCCGGGTCGAGGTCGTGGGGCAGCGTCGTGACGAGCATGCCGTCGACCACGGGCACGCCGTACCGTTCGGCGGTCGCCTTCGTCATGAAGACGCCGACCTGGATCCGCGGGGTCTGCACGTCGAGCACGGCGGGGATCGAGACGCTGGCCGCCGGTCGGCTCCGCTCGGTGATGGGGTCGCTCTCCCACGTCCGGTCGTGGAAGGTGTCGACGCGGACCGCACCGTCGTGGGCGTACTCGGGCCAGAGCGACACGGCCTCGCCGCCCTCGAGCGCGTCCCGCACGGCGGCGGACGGCCGGTGCCCGGTGAGCACGGCGTAGTCGTCCACGGTCCCGGTCCAGATGTGCGGGCTCGACACGCTCGCCGTGTCCAGGTAGTACGAGCAGCTCCTGGTGTCGTTCACCGGGCAGTCGTACGCGCTCCAGCGGTGCGGGATCGTGACGGTCGAGGGGGTGTCGCCCGGCTGCTCCTGCGCGACACCGAGCACCCGGATGCGGTCCTGGTCGAAGACCCCGGACACCACCTTCGCGGCGTGGGCCGTCAGTTCTGCGTCGTGGCGACCGGTACTGCCGCCGTCCTTCGTCTCGGTCTGCACCTCGGCCGTCGCCACCCCGACCGCCGTGGAGTACTCGTACCCACGGACGTACTGGGCGTGGCTCGACGCGCTCCACGTGATCACGACGGAGGCCACGAACACGACGCTCATCACGCTCGCCAGCACCGGCACCGTGCGGACCGGGTTGCGGCGGGCGTCGCGGGCGGCGAGCCGGGCGGACAGACCGGCCCGCGAGGTGAGCCGGGTGATCAGGGCGAGCAGCCACGGTGAGCAGATGGCGATGCCGAGCTGCATCAGGCACGGCCCGATCGCGACGCCGACACCGACGACGTAGGCCCACCGGTCGTGCTGCACAGGGCGGTCGTTGAGCATGAGGACGCCGACGCCGCACGCCATCGTCATCACGGCTCCGAGGACCATGAGCAGTGGGCCCCAGATGCGCCGACGACGGCGGGCCGGACGGCTGACGGGCACCGGACGGAGCGAGCCCCGCAGCGCCGCGAGCACGTTGATCCGGGTCGCCGACCGTGCGGCGACGAGCGCGGAGACGAGTCCGGCGAGCACCCCGGCGGCCGCGATGGACAGCAGCAGGAGCGGCGGCACGTGCAACCCGGGGAACGACGCCACGTTGCCGTTGTCGATCAGTCGGTAGGCGAGCACACCGATCCCGGTGCCGGCGGCGACCCCGAGGACCGCGCCGACGAGCCCGAGCACCAGGCCCGACCCGGCGACGATCGTGCGGACGAACCGCTTGTCCCCGCCGACGCTCGTGACGATGGCGTACGAGCGGGTGTCCGCCCGGGTGCCGACCAGGAACGCGGCCCCGGCGAGCAGGGCGACCTCGAACATCGCGAAGACGCCGAGCAGTCCCATCGCCCCGAGGTACCAGCCGAGCGACGAACCCAGCTGCCCACCGGGGAGCCGGGCGTCGGGCGGGTCGAGCACGACCGGACGCGACTGCACGATGATGCCGTGCGCGTTGAGCTGCCGGATCTCCGACCACGTCGGGGCGTCCGACGGCAGGTACACGGTGACGTCGGTGAGCCCGACGTCATCGGTGGTGTCGGTCGTCGAGAGCGTCGTGCCCCAGGGCAGGAAGATGCCCTGCGAACCCGGGTCCGTCCCCAGGTCGGTCATGGTGCCGGTGATCGTGAAGCGCTTGGTGACCGGGTCGGTCAGGTCCACCGTGTCGCCGATGTGCGCCCCGAGGCGGTCGAGCGTCGCCGGCGTGACCATGAGCTCACTGCGCGTGGTCGGCCTGGAACCGTCGAGCACGTGCCAGTGGCCCTCGAGCGACGGGTCCCAGACGCTGCCCTCGACCGCGGTCAGGCCGACGGGACCCTTCGGCCCCTGGACCACGACGGGTGTGCCGCCGACCGGGATCGACAGGGCGCCGTCGGGCACGTGGGCCAGGACGTTCGTGAACGGTGAGTCCTCGTCCGACTTCGTGACGGGGCTGTTCCGCTTCGAGTCCGTGGACTGCCACTGGACGGGGTCCTGCACCATGCCGGGCAGGTCCGGGCCGGACACCCGCATCTGCGCCGATGCCTGGCCGAGGTCGTAGTCGAGCCGCTCGGTTGCGGTGGCCTGTGTGGACTGCACGACGACGGCGACGGCGGCGAACCCGGCGGTGGGGATGCCGATGAGCGCGATGATCAGTGCCGCACGGCCCGCCTTCGCGAACGCCAGTCGACGCCCCAGACGGAGCGCCGGTCTCAGGGCGAACGGCGTCCGGCCGGTCCCGGCACGCCGACCCCGGCTCACGAGGCGGTCCGGTCCGTCAGCGCGGCCTCGACGCCCGAGTACACGGTCTCGTCGACCACCCGACCGTCGCGCAGGAACACGATCCGGTCCGCCCAGGCCGCGTGCCGGGCGTCGTGGGTCACCAGGAGGGCGCCGGCTCCGGCGTCGACGTGCCGACGGAGCATGCGGAGCACGACCTCGCCGGTCTGCGAGTCGAGGGCTCCGGTCGGTTCGTCGGCGAGCACGAGCCGGCGCTCGCCCACCACGCCGCGGGCGATCGCGACGCGCTGCTGCTGGCCGCCGGACAGGTCGTCCGGGTAGGCGTCGGAGCGGTGCGACAGCTCGACGTTGTCCAGCGCGAGCTCCGCGGCGCGGCGGGCCTGCGAGGCCTTCCACCCGTCCAGCTCGAGCGGCAGTGCCACGTTCTCGACCGCGGTCAGCGAGGGGATCAGGTTGAAGTCCTGGAACACGAACCCGATGAGTCGGCGGCGCAACGCTGCGAGCTCCTTGGCGGGACGGTCGGACACGAAGGCGCCGTCGATCAGCACCTCACCGCTCGTCGGCGGCAGCAGGGTGCCGGCGCAGGCGAGCAGCGTCGACTTGCCCGACCCCGAGGTGCCCATCACGGCCACCATCTCGCCGCGCTCGACCCGCAGGTCGATGCCGGCCAGGGCGGTGACGGCCTTCGCGCCGGAGCCGTAGTGCACGCTCACGGCATCGAGCTGCAGGAGCGGTGCGGCGGTCACCGTGCGCTCCGGGCAGCCGCAGCCGCAGCGGCAGCGGCAGCGTCGGCACTGGCAGGCGCCGCCGGGTGCTCGTCCGGCCGGTACCGCGCGACACTCGACTCCACGTGGTCGAGCCAGCGCACCTCGGCCTCGGCCTGGAACACCATCGACTCGAGCACGAGCGACCACGCCAGGTCGGTCGACGGGTCGGTCGTGCGCTTCAGCCGCGTCAGGTCCTGCAGGTTCCGGATCGCGGCACCGCGCTGCACCTGCACCAGCCGGGCGACGTCGACCCCGGGCACGGTCACGGCGAGGGCGAACTTGATCGCCAGCTCGTCGCGGCCGCGCTTGGCCGGCACGGGCTCGCTGAACCAGCGCGCCACCTCCGCACGACCCGCGTCGGTCGCCGTGTAGACGACGTGTCCGTCGTCGTCGGCGTCGCCGCGGGCCACCAGGCCGTCGCGTTCCAGGCGGTCCAGGGTCGTGTAGACCTGGCCGATGTTCAGCGGCCAGCTCCCGCCGGTGCGGTGCTCGAACTCCCCCCGGAGCTGGTACCCGTAGCCGGGTCCCCCCACCAGCAGCGCGAGTACGCCCATCCGAACGCTCATGACACTTCCCCTGTCTCGGGCCACCGTGGCCATACTGAGTATGCACATACCCGGTATGCGTGCGCAAGCACGGATCTGGACGGGGCGGGAAAACGGACAGGAGGCGCGGTGCCAGCTGGCACCGCGCCTCCCGTCCGACCGGTCGGCGCGTTCGCGACCCGCGGTCGCGCCCGGAGGGTCAGTGACCCAGCTTCGCCAGCTCCTCGAACTCGTCGTCGGTCAGCTCGACGGTGGCACCCGCGAGGTTGTCCTCCAGGTGCGCGACGCTCGACGTGCCGGGGATCGGCAGCATCACCGGGGAGCGCTTGAGCAGCCAGGCGAGCGCGAGCTGCGCCGGGGTGGCACCCTTGCGCTCGGCGATCTCGGTGAGCGGCGAGTCCTCTCCGGTCAGGCCACCCGTGGCCAGGGGGAACCACGGGATGAAGCCGATGCCCTGCTCCTCGGACCAGTCGAGCAGCTCCTCGGCGTCACGCTTCTGCAGGTTGTAGAGGTTCTGCACGGAGACGATCGTGGCGATCTCCTGTGCGGCCTTGACCTCGTCGACGGAGACCTCGGACAGGCCGATGTGGCGGATCTTGCCCTCGTCCTGCAGCTTCTTCAGCTCGCCGACCTGGTCCTCGAGCGGCACCTTCGGGTCGATGCGGTGCAGCTGGAAGAGGTCGATGCGCTCGAGGCCCAGGCGGCGGAGGCTCATCTCCGCCTCTTGCCGGAGGTACTCCGGGCGGCCGACGGGCGGCCAGACGTTCGGGCCGGTGCGGGTGAGGCCGGCCTTCGTGGCGATGACGACGTCGTCGCCGTAGGGGTGCAGGGCCTCCTTGAGGAGCTCCTCGGCGACGTAGGGGCCGTACGAGTCGGCGGTGTCGAAGAAGTTCACGCCGAGCTCGACGGCACGCTTGAGGACGCGGATCGCCTCGTCGTGGTCCTTCGGCGGTCCCCAGACGCCGGGGCCGGTGAGCTGCATGGTGCCGTAGCCGAGCCGGTTGACCTCGAGGTCGCCGCCGATGCGGAAGGTGCCGGAGGACGCGGCCGGACGGTTCGTGGTGTCAGTGCCTGTGGTCATGTCCCCGGTCTACGCCCGGTGCGTTGCCGGTCCCTGAGTCGGTGTCCCCCGACCGCTTTCCGGGTTCGCAGGGTCTACGGACGGGTGGGTCGCGGGTACGGGGTCTCGCCGCGTTCGAGTCCGCCGACGAGCTTGGTGAGCCGGTTCGTCCGCACCGTGGCGTTCGGGGCGGTGGTGATGCGGTGCAGCACGGCGTACCGGTTCGTGGCATCGAGCTCGGCGAACAGCGCGGCGGCTGCGGGGGCGGCGTCGAGCGCGGCCTGCAGGTCCACGGGCACCGTGGCCGTTGCCGAGCCGGCGTAGGCGCGGTCCCACCGGCCGTCAGCCTTGGCGCGCTCGATCTCGGCGTGCCCGCGCTCCCGCATCCGCCCCTCGGCGATGAGTGCGGCGACCAGGCCGAGGTTCCGCTGCGACCACAGCGAGGCCTTCCGGCGCGGGGTGAACCGCTGGCGGTAGGTCGTGTCGTCGCGCCCGCGCCGCTGCCCGTCGATCCACCCGGAGCAGAGCGCCTCGTCGAGGGCCGTGTCGTAGGTCAGCGTCGTCGGCTCCGTGACGCCCTTCTTGGCGAGGACGAGCCACACGCCGTCGGGTTCGTGCTCGTGATCGTCGAGCCAGGCGCGCCACGCGGCGACGTCCGGCAGCACCAGGTCGACGATGTCCATGCGGTCATCGTAGGACCGGGCGGCCGCGCGGGTCAGGCCGCGCTGCTGCTGATCCGGGTCGCACTCGCCCAGTCGTGCACCCAGTCGGGCACGGTGAGGTCGCGGTCCGCGCCGCCCGCCGCCTCGAGCAGGTCCGCGGTCGGCACCGTCCCGCCGGAACGTCGCAGGAACCGGGCCTGCACCACGGCGCGGGCCATCACGGCACCCTGCCGCACGAACGTCTGCTCCAGGTACACGGCACGGTCGTCGACCCCGAGCACGTGGGTGCGGAGCTCGAACCGCTGGCCGAGCGTCAACGACCGCTTGTACGTGATCGTCTGCGCCGAGACGACGGGGTACCAGCCGTGCTCGGACAGTGCGGCCCAGTACCCGGAGCGGAGCATCAAGTCGAGCCGACCGAGGTCGAGCATCGACAGGTACTTGCCGTTGTTGACGTGGCGCAGCGGGTCGAGGTCGGTGGGAGCGACCCGGAACGGCGTCCGGACCTCGTCCCAGAGCGACGCCCGGCGGCGTCCACCGACCCGAGCGCGCAGACGGGTGCGCAGCTGCAGCAGGAGCAGTCGGAAGTACAGGTTCACGGGTCGATCACACCAGTGCGCGGAGCACTCGTGCGAGCACCTTGGAGGAACCTCACGAAGCGCGGGCAGCTCGGGTCACCGCGATCCGCTGCTTCGCACAACCGCCGGAGCGGCCGGGTGGGTCAGCCGGAGAACATCCCGCTGGCGGCGCTGCCACCCGGGTGCGCGGTCTTCGACACGCCTTCGGCCGTCGATCGAGCGGCCTCGGCATCGGCCATGGCACGTGACCCGGCCGTGGGGTCGGAGAAGTCCTCGAGGTCCGCGAGCGCCCGCCGCCGACGGCGGTTCTGCACCTCGAGCACGACGAGCAGGGCGCCGAGCACGACGACCACGGCGATGACGATCCAGATGACGACCACGACATTCCCCCGAGCCCAGGGCGTCTGCCCCGTCCCTCGCAGCCTAGCGGTGCGGAGGCGGGTACAGCCAGTGCCTCCCGCCGTCAGGGGGACCGGGAGTAGACCTGCAGCATGCAGACACGCAAGCTCGCAGACCTCGAGGTCGGACCGATCGGCCTCGGAACCATGGGTATGAGCGCCTTCTACACGGGCGCCGGCACCGACGACGACGAGTCGATCCGCACCATCCACCGCGCGATCGACCTCGGCGTCACCCTGTTCGACACCGCCGAGGCGTACGGCCCCTACACGAACGAGGAACTCCTGCGCCGCGCGCTCGAGGGCCGTCGCGACGACGTCGTCATCGCGACCAAGTTCGGCCTGTACCACCACGAGGCCGGTGAAGAGACCCCGACGCAGCAGCGCGGGATCTCCAGCAAGCCCGAGTCCGTGCGCGAGGCGCTCGAGGGCTCACTCCGTCGCCTCGGCACGGACCACATCGACCTCTACTACCAGCACCGCGTCGACCCGGCCGTCCCGATCGAGGACGTCATCGGCCAGCTCGCCGGCTTCGTGCAGGAGGGCAAGATCCGGCACATCGGACTGTCCGAGGCCGGTGCCGAGACCATCCGCAAGGCCCACGCCGTCCACCCGATCACCGCGCTGCAGAGCGAGTACTCGCTGTGGACGCGGGACCCCGAGGGCGACGTGCTCGACACCCTGCGCGAGCTCGGCATCGGCCTGGTGCCGTACTCGCCGCTCGGCCGCGGGTTCCTGACGGGTGCCATCACGAAGCCGTCCGACCTGGACTCCGACGACTTCCGCCTGGCGAACCCGCGCTTCCAGCAGGAGGCGTTCGAGCAGAACATGCGCATCGTCGACGCGGTCAAGGAGATCGCGACCGAGGCCGGGGCCACCCCGGCGCAGGTGTCGCTCGCCTGGCTGCTGGCCCAGGGTGACGACATCGTCCCGATCCCCGGCACGAAGCGGGTCTCCCGCCTCGAGGAGAACGTCGGCGCAGCCGACCTGACGCTCACCGCGGACCAGCTGTCGCGCCTGTCGGCGCTGCCGGTCCCGACCGGTGACCGCTACCCCGACATGTCGACCATCGGTCGGTAGACGCGACCGATTGACGGCCTGGAGGCCCGTGGCGGATCCGCCACGGGCCTCCCGTCCGTCGTCAGTCGCGTCTCAGACCTCGGCGGCGAAGGACGCGGCCCGGACCTGCAGGTCCTCGATGCGCCGGAGGCGCGCTGCCTCGACGTCGTACCCCTCGTAGGCGGGCGGCGGCAGCTTCCGGACGTTCCGCGAGCACTGGAAGTCCTGGCACACCAGGGTGCCGACGGTGTTGCCGTTCCGTCCGGCCGGCCCGGACCGCTTCGCGCTGTAGAACGCGACGTCGTTCGGCAGCTTGACGTCCTGGCACCACGAGCACTGGGCACGGGAGCGGGGCGAGGCCTCGGCCTGCCGGAACAGGATGCCGATCAGGTCGCCGTCCAGGGTCGGCACGACGGCGTACGCACGCCGACCGATCTTCGGGTCGCGCCAGCCGAGGTAGTCGAGCGCGTCCCAGTCGAGCGTTTCGAAGTCGGCGGGCAGCGTGAGGTCGGACACCTCCTTGCGCGAGGCGTTGACGAAGGACGTGCGGAGGGTCTTCTCCACGATGGGGAGCATGGGTGATCGCTTTCGTGCAGGCCCGGGGTGTGCGGACGCACACCGCACCGGGCGGAGGAGGTCAGGGTTCGACGAGGGCGGCCGCACCCGAGGGCACGACCGGGGGCCTCACGCCCTGATGCCGGCGATACGGGCGCCGACCACCTCCTGGAAGCTCACCCGACCAGCCTACGACCGGGTGTCAAGCCCGGCCCGGTCAGCCCGCGGCCGGTTCGGCGTCGCCGTGACCAGGACGACCGAGCCCTCGTACGTCGGGCGGATCCGCAACGACCCGTGCCGCCGGTCCCACTCCCCCGACTCCAGCGCGGTCCGGAGCGCTGCCACCGACCGCCGGACGGTGAACTCGTCGACCAGTCCCCATGCCGGGTCCGCCTGGCGCACGCCGGGGTCGAGCAGCCGCTCGGGGCGCGCGTAGTACGCCTCGGCGAACCCGTCGACGCACGTGAACGGGATCGGCAACGGGGTGCTCGTCACGGTGTCGTCGCCCAGTGCGTCGGCGATCCGCGGCAGTGCCGGATGGCGACGGGCGTCGGCCGACAGCACCTCGGGCGCGTACTCGGCGAGCCAGGATCGCTCGATGCGGTCGGGGTCGAACGTCAGGACCACGATCGGGCCCCGGGTGACCCGACGCACCTCGGCGAGCCCGCGTTCGAGGTCGTCCCACTCGTGCAGCGAGAAGGTCGTCATCGCGGCGTCGAAGGTGGCGTCGGCGAAGGGCAGGTCTCCGGCGGGTTCCACGGCGGTCACGTCGCGGTCGGTCGGTGCGTAGGAAACAGCGCCGGCCCCGACGTCGAGCACGGCCCGGGCGTCTCCGAGGGCCTTCGCGACCGCGCGGGCAAACGCGGGTTCGGGCCGGCGGTGCTGCCGGTGGTCCGCGTCCCCGGCTGAGCCGTCCGTGGTCCTCGTCACGTCTCCACCCTACGAACCCGCGCTGCTATGTTCGACGGATGCTCGCAGACAGTGGTCTCGGATTCGTCGTCGTCCTCTACGCCCTGTTCGTGCTGGCGCTCGCCGTGCTGGCCGTCGCCCTCATCGTGCTCGTGTTCGCCGCGATCCGTGTGCTGCGGTTGTCGGCGACGGAGCGGCAGCTGCGCATCGAGCGGATGCGCTCGCCGGAGCTGTTCGACGGCGACGTGCCGCCCCAGGCCTGACGTTCCGACCACGGCGCTGACGCACCTGCCCGTCGGCGGGCCGGGTCAGTCGACCGACTCGGACTCGGACTCCGACTCGCGCATGGCCGCGTACTGCTCGGCCCGCTCCGTCGCGGCCCAGCTGCCGAGCAGCGCGAGCGACCGCTCGGACTCGCTGCCCGGTTCGGCCGAGTACGAGAACAGCGTCAGGCCGGGGTCGGCGACCAGGTCGAGCGCCTCGTAGGACAGCCGCAGCTCCCCCACGATCGGGTGGTCGATGCGCTTCTTGCCGGTGCGCTGCATCCGGACGTCGTGGGCGGCCCACCAGCCGCGGAACTCCTCGCTCCGGGTGGAGAGCTCACCGACGAGCGTGATGAGTCCCGGCTCGCAGGGGTTCGACACCGCGGCGGTCCGGAGCACGGCCACGGCGTCCTTCGCGGTCTGCGCCCAATCCGGGAAGAAGTCGCGGGCGGCCGGGTCGAGGAACGTGAAGCGTGCGGTGTTCACCGGGCGTCCGGGGCCGGCGAAGAGCGGAGCGTAGAGCGCGCGGCCGAGCTCGTTCGTCGCGACGACGTCCCCGCGCTCGTTCCGCACCCAGGCCGGCGCGCCGGTGATGGCGTCGAGCAGCCGCTGCACGCCGGGGCGCACGCGGGTCGGCACGTTCCGGTGCATGACCTTCGCGCCGGAGTTCGCCAGGCGCGTGAGGTCCCACAGGTGCGCACGCTCGTCCTCGTCGAGCTGCAGGGCGCTCGCCAGGCCCTCGAGCACGCTGTCCGAGACGCCCTTGAGCGAGCCGCGTTCGAGTCGCGTGTAGTAGTCGACGCTGACGCCGGCGAGCATGGCGACCTCGTGCCGACGCAGCCCGGGCACGCGTCGGACGCCACCGCCGAACGACGGCATGCCGACCTGCTCGGGGGTGAGCCGCGCCCGCCTGGAGGACAGGAAGTCGCGGATCTCGTTGCGCACGTCGATACCCATGCGACGAGCTTACGTGCCCGGGCCGTGCGTCCGGCAGGCACGGGCGGTACCCGTCAGCCCCCGGTGCGCAGAAGCGACACTTCGCGGGTCGCCCGACCGTCCGGTTCGCAAAAGCGACAGATCGTGCCCGAACATTCGCGGGATTCAGTCGCTTCGACGGGGTGGACGCGACCAGGGCCGGTCGGGAGGCCCGTGGCGGGGCCGCCACGGGCCTCCCGACCGCTGGGGGCCGCGGTCAGGGCGCGGCGTCGGGTCCGATGCGCACCCGCGCGACGCGGTGACCGTCCATGGCGGTCACCTCGAGGCGGTGGCCGCCGGCCAGGACGACGTCACCCACCTCGGGCACGCGGTCGAGCTGCACCTGCACGAGCCCACCCACGGTCTCGTAGTCGCCGTCCGGCAGGACCGGACCACCGTCCGCGGCCAGGTCCTCGAGCACCGTGGCTCCGTCGACGCCGTCGTGTGCCAGCACGGACTCGTCGTGCTCGGTGGAGTCCCACTCGTCGCGGATGCGGCCGACGAGGTCCTCGAGCAGCGCCTCGAGCGTGACCATGCCCGCGCTGCCGCCGTACTCGTCGACCACCAGGGCGATCTGGTGGCCGTCGGTGCGCATGTCCGCGATCGCGCTCGACAGCGACTTCGTCTCGGGCAGGGCGAGCACCGGCCGGACGAGCGTGGCGACCGGTGCCGAGGGATCGACCGGACGCAGCAGGTCACGGAGGTGCACGAACCCCTGCACCTCCTCACGTCCGCCGGAGGTCACGAGGTACCGGGTGTGCCCGGCCGCGATGGCCTGGTCGGTGGCCTCGGCGACGGAGAGGCCGGCATCCAGCGTCGAGACGTCGTACCAGGGACGCATCGACTCGCGCAGGATGCGGTCACCGGCGTCCAGGGCGCTGCGGGCGATCCGGCGTCCCTGCTCATCGACGCCGGTGTGCTCGTCGACCAGGCCGCGGAGCTCCTCGGTGCTCATCGACTCGCTGCGGGCGTTCGGGTCGCCGCCGAGCAGTCGCACGACGGTGTCGGTGGACTTCGAGAGCAGCCAGATCACCGGCCGCATCAGCACCGCGAAGCGCTCCAGGGTCGGGGCGACGGCCATCGAGAAGCCCTCGGCACGCTGCAGGGCGAGGCGCTTCGGCACGAGCTCGCCGAACACGAGCGACAGGTACGCGATGATGAGGGTCATCAGCACCAGCGCGACGGCTTCGGCCGTGCCCTGCTCGAGGCCGAGCCCCTGGAACAGCGGCGCGACGTCGGGTGCGATCGAGGATGCACCGTACGCGGCGGAGAAGAACCCGGCGACGGTCACGCCGATCTGCACGGCGGACAGGAACCGGTTGGGGTCACGGCCGAGCTCGGCGACCCGCATCCCGCGGGGGCCGCGGCGTTCGAGCTGCTGCAGCTGGGATTCGCGGAGGGAGACGAGAGCGATCTCGGCGGCCGCGAAGACCCCGCCGACGAGCACGAAGAGGATGACGAGCCCGAAGGCGATCCAGGTGTCGGCGCCCATCAGCGGGCAGCCGCCTCGGATCGACGACGGGCGGGCGGTCTGTGGGGATCGTCCATGCCTGTGAGTCTGCACAGGCCGACTGGGACATCACCGTGCTGCCGCTCGACAGCGGCTGTGGATCCCGCGTCGCAACGGGGAGCGGTCGGTGCGGGGCGCGGTCGCTACAGCGTGAGCGAGCGACCGATGCGGGCTTCGAGCCACGCCTTCGGGTCGATCGGCGTGACGCCGTCCATCAGGACCTCGAGGTGCAGGTGGGCACCGGTCGAGACGCCGGACGACCCGACGAGCCCGATGAACTGGCCGGCCGCGACGGTGTCGCCGACCTTGAGCGGCGAGGAGCCGGGGATCATGTGGCCGTAGAGCGTGGAGACCTGACGGCCATCGACCACGTGGTCGATGATGACCGCGTTGCCGTACGAGAAGTACGTGCCCGAGACCCGGACCTTGCCCGCGGCGACGGCGCCGATCGGCGTGCCCATGCCCGGGGTGAAGTCGAGGCCCTGGTGCAGCGACGAGCACGCGCCGCACGGTGCCGAGCGGTACCCGAAGCCGGAGCTCATCTGCACCGGGCCGGGGAACGGCGAGCGGACCGCGCCGCCGAACGAGACGGCGCCGCCCGCGGTCGCCGCGGTGTCGGCGGAACCAGCCGTCTTCGTGGTGACGGTCGAGCCGCCGCCGACGGTGAAGCCGTCACGGTCGAACCCGGCGGCCGTGACCGCCTGGGTCACGGCGTAGTCCTGGGTACGCACGATGGGTGCGATGGTCGAGGTGGCCATCGAGGTGCCGGCGCTCGCGTGGGCGGGCATCGCCGAGGCGGCGAACATCGCGATGGCGGCCGCGGCGCTGGTGAGCGTGATGCGTCCGGCGCGGGCCGACCGGGAGGCCCGGGGTGCGCTGGCGACGCGGGTCACCTTGGGTGCGGGGCGACGGACGACGCGCTGGATGCGGTCGTCGACGTGCTCGGTGGTGGCGCGTGCGGTTGCGGAACGGCGGCCGGCCGGCTCGGTGGCCGAGGACGCGGTCGCGAGGACGACGGCCTGCACGGGCTTGGCGACCTTCGCGGCCTTCGGCGCCTTGGCCGGCTTCGCGGCCTTCGCTGCCTTGGCCGGCTTTTCGGCCTTCGCGACCGGCGCCGTCTTGCTGCGACGCTGCGGTCCGCGGGCTGCTGCACGCTCGGCCTCGAGGGCGGCGCGACGGGACAGGTGCACCACCGGGGTCTCCGGGTGCTGGTCGAGTTCGGGTGCAGTCGTCATGGCCGCCCACTATTCTGCACGACTCTGTCGCTTTGTACAGGCCCTTTCGTGATCTTTTCGTTACCGAGTGCGCTGGGAGGCGCCTGATCACCACGGGCGGAAGCGTCCCCCGGGCCCTCCGCATCGGTACGGTCATGGGAAAGCGACGGAAGGACCCGCACCATGGCCCGATCGCCGCGTGAGCGGTACGGAACGGTCGACCTGGCGTCGGCCGACGTCGTGCTGGCCGGTACCCAGGAACTCCTGCCCGTGCTCCGGGCCGCGGCCGTGCGCGCCGGGATCGACGCCGCGCGGATGCGGGTCATCGGGGTCGACGACCTGCCGGACCCCGAGGAGACGTGGGACGCGGCGTTGGCCGTCATCGCGATCCGTCGCCCCGGTGACGACCCCGCGTTCCACCGGGCGCAGGCTGCTGCCGAGCTCATTGCACCGATGCTCGCGCCGCACGCTGTCCGCATCGTCGTCACGGTGTCCGGGGTGACCCGGCTCGCGCCGAAGCTCGAGCGCACCCTGACGTCCGAGGTCCTGCACCAGATCGATGCCGCGTCGGCATCGTCCGGGTTCCGCCGGCCCTTCCGGCCCCTGCGCATGCGGCTCGGGCTCGCCGGGCTCCGTGCCGCCGGCGTCCGGGTGTTCCGCGTCTCGATCGGCGACTGAGGCTCAGGCTCCGTCGGGTCCGGAACCGTGGACGGCGCTCGCCTGCACCGACGGGTGTGGAGGAGCGGCGTGCGCGACGACGGAGACACTGCCGACGGCGAGCACGAGCGCCAGCGCTCCGGCGGTGCAGGCCGTCCCGATCCGCCGCAACCGCGACCGGCTACCACGCTGACGCGGTGCGAACCGCCCGGCACTCGGTCGGGGTTCGGGGCCGACGAGCCAGGGACCGGAGCCGTCGGGGTCGTACGAGAACGGGCCGGCGCCGTCCGGCGCGTACCGGTAGGGCCCGCTGCCGTCCGAGGCGTAGGCGGACCGCAGGTCCTCCGCGGTCCAGCCGAAGTCGTCCGGGGTCTGCCGTGTGGTGGTCATGCGCGCTCTCCCTCGCTCTGGTGCTGCGGAAGACCAGTCCACGCACCGTTCCTATGTGTCGACAGTGCGCCTCCAGGGTGTCGGCCGAGCATCTGCCGCGCGGAAGCGGGGGCCATGTATCTTGATGTCGAGACATCCTGCGCCACGAGTACCGTGGACGTACCGACGGTCGAACAAGGGAGTACCCGCCAGCATGGCCAAGATCATCTACACCCTCACGGACGAGGCGCCGTTCCTCGCCACCCACTCCTTCCTCCCGGTCATCCAGGCCTTCGCCGGCACCGCGGGTGTCGACGTCGAGACCCGCGACATCTCGCTCGCCGGCCGGATCATCGCCCAGTTCCCGGAGCGGCTCACCGACGAGCAGCGCCTGGACGACGCCCTCGCCGAACTCGGCGACCTGGCGAAGACCCCTGAGGCGAACATCATCAAGCTGCCGAACATCTCGGCGTCGATCCCCCAGCTCAAGGTCGCGATCAAGGAACTGCAGGCGCAGGGCTACGACCTGCCCGACTACCCGGACGAGGCCACGACCGACGAGCAGCGCGACGTCCGCGCCCGCTACGGCCGCGTCCAGGGCAGCGCCGTCAACCCGGTGCTGCGCGAGGGCAACTCCGACCGCCGCGCACCCCTGTCCGTCAAGAACTACGCCCGCAAGCACCCGCACCGCATGGGCGCCTGGTCGCGTGACTCGAAGACGAACGTCACCACCATGGGCGTCGACGACTTCCGCTCGAACGAGAAGTCCTGGATCGCCCCCGCCGACGACGTCCTGACGATCACCTTCGTGGCCGAGGACGGCAGCGAGCAGGTCCTCAAGCAGTCGATCCCCGTCCTGCAGGGCGAGGTCGTGGACGGCACCGTGCTGCACGTGGCCGCACTCGAGTCGTTCCTGCGCAAGCAGATCGAGCGCGCCGCGGCCGAGGACGTCCTGTTCTCCGTGCACCTCAAGGCCACGATGATGAAGATCTCCGACCCGATCATCTTCGGCCACGTCATCAAGGCGTTCTTCCCGTCGGTGTTCGAGCGCTACGGCGCCGACCTCGCCGCCGCGGGCCTGACCCCGAACGACGGCCTCGGTTCGATCCTCGCCGGCCTCGGTGCGCTGCCGAACGGCGCCGAGATCGAGCGTGCCTTCAAGCAGGGCATCGCCGACGGCCCCGAGCTCGCCATGGTCGACTCGGACAAGGGCATCACGAACCTGCACGTGCCGAGCGACGTCATCGTCGACGCCTCGATGCCGGCGATGATCCGCACCTCGGGCCACATGTGGGGCCCGGACGGCGACGAGCACGACACCCTCGCCGTCATCCCCGACTCGAGCTACGCCGGCATCTACCAAGCCGTGCTCGACGACTGCCGCGCCCACGGCGCCTTCGACCCGTCGACGATGGGCTCCGTGCCCAACGTCGGCCTGATGGCGCAGAAGGCCGAGGAGTACGGCTCGCACGACAAGACCTTCGAGCTGCCCGGCGCCGGTGTGGTCCGCGTCACGACCGCCTCGGGCGACGTCGTCATCGAGCACGACGTCGAGCCCGGCGACATCTGGCGCGCCTGCCAGACCAAGGACGTCGCCATCCGCGACTGGGTGAAGCTCGCCGTCACCCGCGCCCGTGCCTCCGCGACGCCGGCCGTGTTCTGGCTCGACGAGACCCGCGCGCACGACGCGAACCTGATCGGGCTCGTTCGCCAGTACCTCGGCGAGCACGACACCGAGGGCCTGCAGATCGAGATCCTCGCGCCCGAGGACGCCATGCGCTTCTCGCTCGAGCGCATCCGCCGCGGCGAGGACACCATCTCGGTCACCGGCAACGTCCTGCGCGACTACCTGACCGACCTGTTCCCGATCATGGAGCTCGGCACCTCGGCGAAGATGCTCTCCGTCGTCCCGCTGCTGGGCGGTGGCGGCCTGTTCGAGACCGGTGCCGGTGGGTCCGCCCCGAAGCACGTGCAGCAGCTCGTGCAGCAGAACTACCTGCGCTGGGACAGCCTGGGCGAGTTCCTCGCGCTGGCGGTCAGCCTCGAGCACCTCGCCGGCGTGACGGGCAACGAGCGGGCGAAGATCCTGGGCGAGACCCTCGACCGCGCCACCGGGACGTTCCTGGAGCAGGACAAGTCCCCGGGTCGGAAGCTCGGCTCGATCGACAACCGCGGTAGCCACTTCTACCTGGCGAAGTACTGGGCCGAGGAGCTCGCGGCGCAGACCCAGGACACCGAGCTCGCGGCGTCGTTCGCGGACCTCGCGGCGAAGCTCGGCGAGCAGGAGCGCACCATCGTCGACGAGCTCGTCTCGGTGCAGGGTCACCCGGCCGACATCGGCGGCTACTACCGTCCCGACGACGCCAAGACGAGCGCGGTCATGCGTCCGTCCGTCACGTTGAACGCGGCGCTGGCAGCGCTCTAGCAGCGACCAGCCCACGGACGGGAGGCCCGGTGCCAGCTGGCACCGGGCCTCCCGTCCGTCCGTGGTCGCGTCCGCACCACGAACCCGACCATTGCTGCTCACGAAGGGACGCGTGGCGCTCGTCGCGTCAGCCGCGGGACGGCACGGGCGGGCCGGCGGCGAGCAGCACGGTGAAGACCAGGGCGACGGCCACGACCCCGATGCCCGCGGCCACGGCGGGCCGACGCACCACGAAGAACAGCAGGCGGTCCCAGACACCCGATTGGGCGTCCGGCGAGCGGCGCCAGGAGCCCTCGAGCATGCCGCGGCGGGCGACCGCGACCTCGAACGGCACCGTGGCGTACGGCACGACGGCACTGGCCCAGCCGAGCACGAGCGCCCCGAACGACCACCGCTGGTTCACCGCGACGACCGTCGTGACCACCAGGTACGCCAGGAACACGAAGCCGTGCACCCCACCGCCGATGCGGACGCCCCAGTCACCGACGTCCAGGCCGTACTTGAGCACCATCCCGAGGATGAGCAGGGTCCAGGTCACGAGTTCGGCGACCGCGGCGGCGCGGAACAGGGAGCGCGGAGTCATGCCGTCAATCGTGGCGGACCCGGTTGACAGACAGCAGAACGCCCCGGATCGTCCGACCCGGGGCGCGCTGCAGGTCCGCTCAGTGCCGCACGACCACCGTCTGCCCGAGGCGGTTCACACCCGCGCTCGCGTCCCACGTGCCGGTGTTCGCCGTCTGGATCGCGAAGGCCGGGTTCGCCGCCACCGAGGCCTCCGGCGCGGGCAGGGCGAGTGCGACGCTCCAGCGCCCGTTCGGCACGTCGGCCAGCGACGCCCGGACGGTCACGGTCCGTCCCGGCTGCCAGGACGACGCGTCGGCGACCACGGGCACGGTCACCCGGCGATCGCCGTCGGTCAGGACGAGCTGCACCGGGCGGCTGTTGTACGGCGCCGCCCAGCCGTCGTTCCGGATCGACACCGCCACCGACGGCTTCGCGCCCGAGGTGGCGGTGCTCGACGTCATCGTGAAGCGGTAGCCGAGCTTCTTCGCGGCGTCGGTCATGCCCTCCGCACCCCAGGTCGCCAGGACGTCCTTGTTGTAGTCGAGGTTGAGGTAGCTGTAGTGGTACTTCGCCATCTCGGCCGAGGCGGACGGGTACTCGGACCGCGGCGCGTTCACGGCGCAGGTCTCACCACCGACGGGGACGTACCGCGACTCCGCCGCCAGGTAGTCCTGGTCGAGCGACAGCGGGTTGCTCAGGAACGTGCCGAAGTCGTCCGGCGAGGCGAGGAAGCAGTCGTTGTGGTGCCCGATGCGCGACGCTGCCGACCCGTCGTGCGCCTGCGCCGGGGTGAGCGCCCCGGCCGTGCCGGACGGCGTGCGGAGTGCGTCCTGCTTCATCTGCATCGTGCGGACCTGGACCGAGCGGCTGGACGGCAGGGCCGCGAGTTCGGCCTGCAGGACCTGTCGTCGGGCGTCCTTGTCGGCCTCGGTCAGCACACCCGGGTTCGCCGGGTCGCTGGCGAAGTGGTCCGTGTAGTAGCCCTCGCCCCAGAGCCCGATGAATCCCCCCTGCAGGGTCGGGATGACGTCGGCGTTCCGGCGGAGCGTCGGGGTGAGCTGCTCGATGTGCGCGAGCACGGTCGGCAGGTCGGCGTCACCGTACGGCGCCGAGTACGGGTACGAGCCACCCTGGACGTACGCGAACCGGGTGATCACACCCACGCCGGCTGCGCGCGCGGTGTCGTAGTCGTGCTGCACGAGCGCGAGCCAGGCCGGGCTGAGTTGCCGCTGCTGGACGAACGCCTCCATGTAGAACACCCGGACGACCTGCGTGACGCCCTCGGCCCGGTAGCCCTGGAGGGTCGCGGCGTCGAGCGGCGTGTACCCGGTGCCGTCGGCGCGGTAGTGCGTCTCGGTGGTGTGGTCGAACCCGCGCGAGGGGTTCGGGATGACCGCGTCGCTCGCCGTGTAGGTCTCGGTCGAGGTGGTCGCGGTCCGTTTCGAGTGGTGACCGGTGGGTGATGCCCACGCGGTGGTCGGTACGGCGAGTGCGAGCACCGCCGCGAGTGCGACGGTGGTGATGGTGCGGTGCTGCATCGGACGAGCCCCTGTCCTGCGCGGGCGGTGACCGGCACCCCCTGGCACCGTCGCCTGCGCGATTGTGATCTGAAGGTAGGCCAAACGATCAGGAAACGCCAGGACCTGCGCAAAGCGATCACGGGTAGCGTGGGTCCCATGTCGCCGTCGACCGAGAACCGTCCCCTGAACATCGTCGTCTGGAACGAGAACGTGCACGAGACCCGCGGTGACGCGACGGTCGTCGGGCACTACCCCGACGGCATGCACGCCGTGATCGCCCAGGCGCTCCGGCAGCTGCAGCCCGGGGCCGACGTCTCCACCGCCACCCTGCAGGAACCCGACCACGGCATCACCGCCGAACGACTGTCCACCACGGACGTGCTGTTCTGGTGGGGCCACGCCGCCCACGACGAGGTCAGCGACGCCGTCGTCGACCTGGTCGTCGATGCCGTGCACGCCGGCATGGGCCTGGTGGTGCTGCACTCCGGCCACTACTCCAAGCCGTTCAAGCGCCTGATGGGCACGACCTGCTCGCTGAAGTGGCGGAACGACGGCGAGCGCGAACTCGTCTGGACTGTGGCGCCCGAGCACCCGATCGCCGCCGGGGTCCCGCACCCGATCGTCATCGACCGGCAGGAGATGTACGGCGAGTACTTCGACATCCCGCGCCCCGACGAAGAGGTGTTCCTGTCGACCTTCGCGGGCGGCGAGGTCTTCCGCTCCGGTGTCGCGTACCGCCGGGGGCTCGGCAAGGTCTTCTACTTCTCGCCCGGCGACCAGGAGTACCCCGTCTACCACCACCCGGACATCCAGCGCGTGCTGTCGAACGCCGCCGCCTGGGCCGCCCCGGTGTCCGAGCGCCGCGAGTTGACGGCTGACCCCCACCCACGGGACTGGTTCCTGTCGGACGATGGGGGTAGACAGGCCGGGTGACCAACCATCTCGACGGTGCGGACAAGCGCACCGCGGTGATCGAGGCGCTCGCCATCTTGGGATCAGGACCCGAGGAGCGCTTCGACCGCATCACCCGCATGGCCCACGAGGCGTTCGACGTCCCGTTGACCTTCCTCAACCTCGTCCACCACGACCTCGTCACCACGCAGTCGACCTTCGGCTGGCACCAGGGGTCGAGTGTCCCCGCCAGCGAGCAGTTCTGCGCGTCGACGGTGCTCACCCGCGAACCGATGGTGATCCCCGACGCGTCGCTCGACGCCCGGTTCGCCCACACCGCGGCGGTGGCCGAGCACGGCATCCGGTTCTACGCGGGCGCACCGTTGACCATGGTCGACGGCACCCGGGTGGGCACGCTGTGCCTGATGGACGCGGTGCCGCGCACGTTCTCACCGGACGACGTCGCCCTGCTGGGCGACCTGGCCCGGTGGGCGGAGCGCGAGCTCGGCGTCGCCATCGACCGCGGGCGGGTCCGTCGGGTGCTCGACGGCCTGGTGCCGGACCCGGTCGCGGTGCCGGGGTACGACCTCGACGTCCTGGTGGCCCAGCACGACGACGGCGGGGGTGACGTCGCCGACTGGCGCGTCGCACCGGACGGTGCCCTGCACGTCACCGTCGGCCGGGTGAGCGCGGCCGGCCCGGCGTCGGGCCTGCTCGCCGCGGCGGTCCGCGGTGCCGTGGCAGCACGGACCGGCTCGGCCATGTCGGACGCGATCGTCGGCCTGGAGGCGCAGGTCACCGCCGACCTGTCGGCTGCGGACGCCGTCGGCTCGCTGTTCCACCTGCGGCTCGACCCGACGTCGGGTCACGTCGACTTCGGCGACGCCGGCCACGGCCTCGCGGTGCTGGTCCCCGCCGACGGTCCGGCTCGCGTCCTGCACCCGCTCGACCTGCCGCTCGGGCTGCAGCCGGCGTCGATCCCCCGGTCGCCCGGCGCGCTCGACCTGGACCCCGGGGACCGGCTGGCGATCTGTACCCAGGGCGTCCTGTCGCTGGACGGGCTCCGGCACCTGGACGACCTCGCCGCGCTGGTGCGCTCGGCTCAGGACGGGGCCACCGTGGTCGAACGGGTGCGCACGGCGGTCCCCACGGACGCCGTGGTCGACGTCACGCTGGTGGTGCTCACGCGGCACTGAGTGGGATCCGCCGCCCAGGCGCCGCCCGGGGTGCGGACCGCCGCCCGCAGCAGATCAGGAGCGGAAGCGGTCCTGCCGTGGGCGCGGGGTCCCGGTCAGTGAGACCACGAGCAGGGTCGCGAGCAAGGCGAACCCGGCCAGCTCGATGCCCAGGCCGGCGAGCTGCCAGTACGCGCTGCCGACGTGCTGCGGCTGCGTGATGGACTCCGGCCACCACGACTGGATGAGCGGGAAGGAGCCCGGGAACGGGTCGAGGCCGAACACGACGAGGCCGCCGAGCAGCATCACCACGCCGAGGCCGGCCATCGCCCCACGGGACCGACGGAGCATGTGCACGACGAGGGCCGCACCCATGCCGGCGAGCCCGACGACGGCGATCAGGAACGCGAGCACCACGATGGTCTGCGGCGCGAGCGCGACCCAGTCCAGCACCGCGATCGGCAGCAGCAGCCACCGACCCGTCCGTGCCCAGCGCGCAGGGTTCCGCCATCCGTCCATGGCGACCGACCGTAGGGCACCCGGCCGAACGCCTGCCGAATGCGGCCAGTGGACCCCGGCGGCAGCGTGCGCTGACTACGATCGGACCCCATGGCGCAGGACCGACCGACCCGGCAGCAGCGGTCGCTCGCGACCCGCACGGCGATCATCGAGGGCGCGGCCGCGGAGTTCGACGAACGCGGGTACGTCGGTGCCTCGATGGACGGCATCGCCGAACGCATCGGGATGACCAAGGGTGCGCTGTACTTCCACTTCACGTCGAAGGCCGACATGGCCGGGGCCGTCGTCGCCGAGCAGCACGCGATCTCGCGCCGCTACGGCGAGGCCGCGGTGGCCCGGGGCACCACCCCGCTCGAGTCGATCATGTGGCTGTGCCAGGGGCTCGCGGTCCAGATGACGTCCGAGGTCGTCGTGAGCGCCGGGGTGCGGCTGTCGACCGACGTGGCCGCGAGCGACGTCGCGCGGCAGGACCCGTACACCGACTGGACCACGGTGGTCGCCGGGTTCGCGCGGCAGGCCGTCGAGGTGGGCGAGATCGACCCGCGGTGGGACCCGGACCTGGTCGGCCGGGTCGTCGTCCGTGCCTACACCGGCGTGCAGACCGTCTCGGACGTGATGACCCGTCGGGCCGACCTGTTCGCAGGCCTGCGGGAACTCTGGACGGTCCTGCTGGACGCGTTCGTCACCGAACGGCTGCGTCCGGAGATCCCGCGGCTCGTCGCGCTCATCGCTCCGGAGTGACGCGGGTCCCCCCAGGGAAACACCCACGTCACCTCACCTCTGAGACTAGCGAGAAGGGGGTCGCGCCACCGGCCCCAGTTCGCGGGCATGTGTCCGGCGGCCCACTAGCCTGACGCGGTGCCCACACCCGCTGCCGAGGTCGACGTCGACGTCCCGCTCGTCCGGGCCCTGCTGCACGACCAGCACCCTGACCTGGCCGGGCTCCCGCTCGAGGTCGTCGCGAACGGCTGGGACAACGTCGTGCTGCGTCTGGGCGACGACCTGGCCGTCCGGGTCCCCCGTCGGGAGCTGGCCGCACGGCTCGTCGAACACGAACAGCGCTGGTTGCCGGACATCGCCGCCCGGGTCGGATCGGTCGTCCCGGTGCCGGCCCCGGTGCGCACCGGACGCCCCGCCCTCGGCTACCCGTGGTCGTGGAGCATCGTGCCGTGGTTGCCCGGCACGGCGATCGGTGAACGGGCGGCCGGGGTCCCCGTCGCCGAGGCGCTCGCCGCGTTCGTCGTACTCCTGCACGTCCCGGCCCCGGACGACGCCCCGGCGAACCCGTTCCGTGCGGTGCCGCTCGCGTCGCGGAGCGACGCCGTGCTGACGCGACTCGACGAGCACGGCGTGCACCGGGCCGGAGAGCTGGCCACGCTGTGGCGGACCGCAGCGGCCGCGCCCGCACACACCGGGCCTCCCGTCTGGGTGCACGGCGACCTGCACCCCTTCAACCTGCTCGTCGACTCGTCGGACGGAGCCGACCGCCTGTCGGCCGTGGTCGACTTCGGGGACGTCACCGCGGGCGACCCGGCCGTCGACCTCGCCACCGCCTGGCTGACGCTCGACGTGCCGGGGCGTTCCGCGTTCCGGGCGCGCGTCGCGGCCCCGGACGCCACCTGGCTGCGCGCACGGGGGTGGGCGGTCGCGCTCGCGTCCGCGCTGGCGACCGCCGACGAACGCGCCTTCCGGAGCGTCGCGCAACGGAGCATCGACGCGGTGCTGGACGACTGAGTCCCCGCGGGGCTATCGTGACCGCACCATCCGTGCACAGCCGATCGGAGGGGCCGCCATGACCCTCGAGCTCCGCGTCCAGCACGACGTCGCCACCGACGCCTCCCCCGCCCCCGTCCGACCCGAGCGACGCGGTCTCCGCGGCCTGCTCGACCGGATCTCGGACCGCCGCGCCGCCGCCCGCGCGCGACGGGTCGACGACCGGGTGCGCGAACTCGGGGAACTCGTCCACCTGCTCTCCGACGCCCGCGCCGTCGTCGAACGCGGGTGGGTCCAGCACGCCTGGTTCGCCTACCTCGACGAGCACGGCCGCGAGCGCAAGGCCTCCAGCGCCGCCGCGATGGACGTGCAGGGCCGGCCGCTCGTCGGTGCCTGCCTGGTCGGCGCGGTCGTGTCCGCCGCCGGCGGCCCGCACGCGGTGCACGCTCCCCGGGTGCAGCACGCGCTCGACGTCGTGTGGCACGCCCTCGCCCGCGACGAGGGCGAGCCCGTAATGTGGTGCCCCGCGCCGGACATCCGGATGGGGCGGGTACGGGACCTGACGAGCTGGAACGACGCCCCGGCACGCACCGGCACCGAGGTCGCCGGCCTGCTGCTGACGGCCGAACGGGTCGCCGTGCAGGAGTCGACGCGCCTGCAGGAGCTCCGGGTGGCACGATCGGGGGCATGAGCGACGTCGAAGCGGTCCCCGAGGTGCACCCTGCGAGCACCAGCACCCTGGCGGCGAGCGGCAACGCCCTGCTGTCGGACGAAGGGGCAGCGCGGAACCCCGACGGTGCGGCGGCCGCGGCCGCGGCCGGCGCGGGCGCGGACGCCGCTGCCGCCGACGCCGCGGTGAAGCGGACGCTGCACCGGTACCTGCAGAAGCACCGCGCGGCCCTGCTGGCCAAGCTCGACGGGCTGGCCGAGCGCCAGGCACGCTGGCCGGTGACCCCCACGGGTACGAACGTCCTCGGGTTGGTGAAGCACGTCGCCGGGGTGCAGGCCGGCTACTTCGGCGAGGTGTTCGGGCGGCCGTTGCCGGACCAGCCCGCCTGGCTCGAGTCGGAGGACGGCGAGGACATGTACGCCTCGCTCGACGAGACCATGGCCGACATCGTGGCCTTCCACCACCGGAGTGCCGCCCACGCCGACGCCACGATCGAGGCGCTCGACCTCACCGCCACCGGGACCGTGCCGTGGTGGCCGGAGGGGCACCGGGACGTCACGCTGCACCGGATCCTGGTGCACATGGCGTACGAGACCGCCCGGCACGCGGGTCACGCCGACATCGTGCGCGAGATGCTCGACGGCCTGGCAGGCGACGGCGACGGCAACCTGGCCGACAAGTCCCCGGAGGAATGGGTCCGGTGGCGTGAGCAGCTCGTCGACATCGCGGAGCGAGCGGGGTTGCGCGGCCTGGGCGCATAGCCGAGCAGGCAGACCGATCGTTACCGTTCTCCCAGGCTCGCCCTGGTAAACCCCTGCTGATCAGGGGTTGTCATCCTCGCAACCGCAAGGGAAACCGTCGTCTCGGCGGGGTTGCGTTGTACAACCGGTCCAGCTGCTGCGTAGCTTTGGCCGAGCTCGTGCCCCGATCTGTGGGCAGTTCAGCCGACCGGAAGGGGAGCGCCCACCCGTGTTCCAGTACGTCGTGGAGCGATGGAACCAGATCTGGTTCGCATCGTGGCAGCACTTCTCACTGGTCGTCCAGTGCGTCGTCCTCGCCACGGTGATCGCCGTGGTGCTCGCCACACTCGTCTACCGCAGCCCGCGCCTGACCGCGTTCGCGAACGGGGTGTCGGCCATCGGCCTCACCCTGCCGTCGTTCGCCGTCATCGGCCTGCTCATCGTCCCGCTCGGCTTCGGCGTCCTGCCGTCGGTCGTGACGGTCGTCTTCTTCGCCGCGCTGCCGATCCTGCGCAACGCGGTCGTCGGTCTCGCCGAGATCCCGCCTGCCGTCGTCGAGTCGGCTCGCGGCATCGGCATGAGCCGGTTCCGCACCCTGCTGCAGGTCGAGCTGCCGATGGCGTGGCCGATCATCCTGAGCGGTGTCCGCGTTGCCGCGCAGATGGTGATGGGCATCGCCGCCATCGCCGCGTACGCGCTCGGCCCCGGGCTCGGCGGCTTCATCTTCTCCGGGCTGTCCCGCCTCGGCGGCGCCAACGCCCTGTTCTCCGTCGTGGTCGGGGTGGTCGGCGTCGTCCTGCTCGCCCTGGTCCTCGACCTGCTCCTCATCGGCCTCGGCCGCCTGACCATCTCGAGAGGTATCCGTGTCCAGCACTGACTCCGCCACCACCACCGCGCCCGACGGGGACGTCACCGGGCGCAGCATCCTGCTCGACGAGGTCACCAAGCGGTACCCCGGGCAGTCGAAGCCCGCCGTCGACGGCATCACGCTCGAGATCCCGGCCGGCAAGATCGTCATGCTCGTCGGCCCGTCCGGCTGCGGCAAGACGACGACCCTCAAGATGATCAACCGCCTGATCGAGCCCACCCAGGGCCGGATCGTCGTCGGCGACGACGACGTCACCGGTATCGACGGCGACGAGCTCCGCCGCCGCATGGGTTACGTGATCCAGGCCGGCGGGCTCTTCCCGCACATGACGGTCGCGGCGAACATCGCGATCGTGCCGAAGATGCTCGGCTGGTCGAAGGAGAAGATCGCGGCGCGTGTCGACGAGCTGCTCGACCTGGTCTCGCTCGACCCCGACACCTACCGCGACCGGTTCCCCCGCGAACTCTCCGGTGGCCAGCAGCAGCGCGTCGGCGTGGCCCGTGCGCTCGCGGCGGATCCGCCCGTCCTGCTCATGGACGAGCCGTTCGGTGCGGTCGACCCGATCACCCGCCAGCGCCTGCAGGACGAGCTCCTGCGCATCCAGGAGGAACTGCACAAGACGATCGTCATCGTCACGCACGACTTCGACGAGGCCGTGAAGCTCGGCGACTGGATCGTCATCTTCACCGAGGGTGCGCACATCGTGCAGTACGACACCCCGGAGCGGATCCTGGCGGAGCCCGCGAACGAGTTCGTCGAGAACTTCATCGGTTCCGGTGCCGGCCTGAAGCAGCTCACGCTGAACCGCGTGCGCGACGTCGAGGTCGAGTCGGCCGTGACCTGCTCGCCCGGCGAAGAGGTCAAGGCCGTGCTGCAGCGGATGAACGAGGCCGGCGGGCACCAGCACGCCGTCGTCGTCGACCACCGCCAGCGCCCGATCGGGTGGCCGTCGCGCCGCCAGCTCGAGCGCCTCGACCGCATCCCCGACGGCGTCGAGCCCGGCCTGCCCGTCGTGGGCGAGGCCGCGACCCTCAACGACGCGCTCGACACCATGCTCGTCTCGAGCGCCGGAGCCGCACTCGTCACCGGTCGTCGTGACGCGTTCCGCGGCGTCATCACCGTCGAGACCGTGATGGAGGCGATCACCCGCTCCCGCGCGACCGCCGCCGGAGACCAGGCCTACACGCCGGTCGGAACGAACACGAACCCGATCGAGACCATGCCGTCGTCACCGGTGTCGGCCATGCCCACCGGAGAAGACCTGTGAGCGCAGTCGCCACTGCCGGCCCCGCCACCGGTGCGAGCACCTCGTGGAAGGGCCTGTTGTTCCAGCCGATCGCGATCCTGGTCGTCCTGGCCGGCTTCGCGGTGTGGCTCGCGACGGCGGACCTGACCCCGACGGAGCGCACGACGCTCAACCCGGCGGACATCCTGGCCCTGACCGGCCAGCACCTCGTGCTGACCCTGCAGTCGACGGTCCTGGTGCTCGTGATCGGCATCCCGCTGGGCGTCGTGCTCACCCGCGGGCCGCTGCGCCGGGCGAGCCCGTACGTGCTCGCCGTCGCGAACTTCGGGCAGGCGGCCCCGGCCGTCGGTCTCATCGTGCTGCTCGCCGCCTGGCTCGGCCTGAACAGCTCGTCCGCCGTCATCGCGCTCGTGCTCTACGCGATCCTGCCGGTGCTCCGGAACACCATGATCGGCGTGCAGAGCGTCGACGACCGCCTGGTCGAGGCCGGTCGCGGCATGGGCATGAGCGCCTTCAGCGTGCTGATGCGCGTCGAACTGCCGCTCGCGGTGCCCGTGATGCTCTCGGGCATCCGGACCGCCCTCGTGCTGCTCGTCGGCACGGCGAGCCTGGCGACCTTCGTCGGTGCGGGCGGACTCGGTCTGCTCATCACGACGGGCGTGACGCTGTTCCTGCCGAAGGTGCTCGTCTCGGGGGCCCTGCTCGTCGCCCTGCTCGCCCTCTCCATCGACTGGCTCGGCCGCGTGGTCGAGACGGTCGCACGACCGAAGGGACTCCGATGACCCGCCGCACCCGCAGCACCCGCACCCGGGTCGGAGCCGCCGCGTTCGTCGCCGGTGCCACCGCCCTCGTCCTGACCGGGTGCGGCCTGCAGCCCGCGACGTCGTTCGTGCCCGAGGCCGGCGCCGGCTCCATCCAGCGCATCGACGACCTGCCGGCCGGCGCCCACATCACCGTGACGTCGAAGAACTTCACCGAGCAGCTCGTGCTCGGCAAGATCGCCGTGCTCGCCGCCAAGGCCGCCGGGTTCGACGTCACCGACGAGACGAACGTGCCCGGCAGCGTCGCGGTCCGTGAGCTGATGACCTCGCACGCGGCCGACTTCACGTACGAGTACACCGGTACCGCTTGGCTGACCTTCATGGGTCACACGAAGGGGATCCCGGACAAGACCGAGCAGTGGACGGCGGTCAAGAAGGAGGACGCCGGCAACGGACTGACCTGGCTCAAGCCGGCGCCGATGAACAACACGTATGCCTTCGCCGTCCGCAACGAGGCCGTCAAGGAGCTCGGGGACGTCAAGACGCTCTCCGACATCACCAAGCTACCGGTCGACCAGCGCACGTTCTGTGTCGAGTCGGAGTTCAACTCCCGTGCCGACGGCTTCAAGCCGATGCTCAAGAAGTACGGTCTGGAGCTCGGCGGTTCGGGGTCGAACGGGGTGCCGAGCAGCAACGTGAGCATCCTCGACACCGGCACGGTCTACACGGCCACCGACCGCGGCAAGTGCAACTTCGGTGAGGTCTTCACCACCGACGGCCGCATCAAGTCGCTCGGGCTGACGGTGCTCGATGACGACAAGGGGTTCTTCCCGGCGTACAACGTCGCGCCCGTCATCGACTCGAAGACGCTCAAGGAGTACCCGCAGCTCGAGGGGATCTACGACCAGATCTCGCCGAAGCTCACGGACGCCGTGCTGCAGGAGCTGAACCGTCAGGTCGACGTCGAGGGGCGTGAGCCGGCGGACGTCGCCTTCGACTGGATGGTGAAGGAGGGCTTCATCACGAAGCCCTGACCGTTCTCGACGCGCGCACCGACGGACGGGAGGCGCGGTGCCAGCCGGCACCGCGCCTCCCCTGCGTTCGTGGTCGCGTCTCAGGCCGCGGCGATGCGCGCAGCCGTGTCGCGGATCGACGCGACCACCGCCGCCCGCACCTGCTCCGGGTCGGAACCCTCGTGCCGAGCGGCACTGCGGAGGCCCGTCATGCACATGCCGAGCAGCATCTCCGCCGCCTGCGGGGTCGCGGCCTCGGGGCCCCAGGCCGGGTCGCGCTCGAGGATCGTGCGCACCGCGCCGGTCATCGCCTCGGCGACCGTGGTCATCCGCGTGACCTGCCGACGCATCAGCTGCGGGAACCGCACGATGACGGCCTTGCGCTCGAGCCGCTCGTGCTCGTCGCCGAACGACGACCCGAACACCAGGAACGCCAGGTCCACGACGGCCTGCGCCGCCGGCTGGCCCGCGACGGCGGCCAGGTGCGCATCGAGGGTGGCGGGTTCGAGGTCGAGCTCGGTGTGCCCGAGGACCGCGTCCTCCTTGCTCTCGAAGTAGTTGAAGAACGTGCGCGGGGAGACGTCGGCCCGCGCGGCGATCTGCTCGATCGTGGTGCCGTCGACGCCCTGCTCGAGGGCCAGGGACCGAGCCGCCTCGGCGATGCGGTTGCGGGTCTCGATGCGCTTGCGGTCACGGAGACCGAGTTCTGACGGCGTCGCGGAGTCGGGCATGGCCCGACTGTAACCGGAACGTCACATGATCTACAGCAAACGCAAACTTGCAGTCGTGCATCGGACACTACGGTGAACCCATGACCACTCCCGTGCTCGAGGCCCGTGACCTCGCCAGGACCTACGGCCGCGGCGCGACGCGGTTCGACGCGCTCAAGGGGGTGTCGCTGGCGGTGCACCAGGGCGAGAGCCTGGCGATCGTCGGCAAGTCCGGCTCCGGCAAGTCGACGCTGATGCACCTGCTCGCACTGCTCGACAAGCCGTCGGCCGGACAGGTGCTGCTCGACGGCACCGACGCGGCGACGCTCGGTGCCCGCCAGGTCAACCGCACCCGGAACAGCACCTTCGGGTTCGTGTTCCAGCAGTTCTTCCTGACGCCGAAGACCTCGGTGCTCGACAACGTCGTGCTCCCGCTCAAGATCGCCGGCGTCTCCGGAGCCGAGCGGAAGCGCCGGGGCATGGCGGCGCTCGACGCCCTCGGGCTGGCCGACAAGGCCAAGAACGACGCCAACGACCTGTCCGGCGGCCAGAAGCAGCGCGTGGTCATCGCCCGGGCGCTGGTCGGTGAGCCGAGCGTGATCTTCGCCGACGAGCCCACCGGCAACCTCGACACGAACACCGGACAGGTGGTCGAGGACATGCTGTTCGGGCTGCAGCGCGAGCGGGGGATCACGCTCGTCGTGGTCACGCACGACGAAGAGCTCGCCGCGCGCTGCGACCGCAGCGTCAACGTCCGCGACGGCCTGATCGTCGGCGGACCCGACGACGCGGTCGACGCGTCTGCCACGCACGGAAGGCACTCCGCATGAACTTCCTCGACCTCCTGCGCACCGCGGTCTCGAACACCTTCCGCTCGAAGCTGCGCACGACCCTGACCGTCATCGCGATCTTCATCGGCGCCTTCACGATCACGCTCACCTCGGCTATCGGCACGGGCGTCAGCAACTACATCGACAGCCAGGTCTCCTCGATCGGCGACACCGGTTCGCTGACCATCACGAAGGCGGTCGACAGCACCTCGACCGACAGCGGCCCGGCGAAGTACGACCCCGAGGCGTCCGGTCAGAGCGTCGACCGCGGCCCCGCGTCGTTCTCGTACCTGTCGCAGTCCGACGTCGACGCGATCGAGAAGACGGACGGCATCAAGAGCCTCCGTCCGGCGATCGCCCTCGCACCGAAGTACGCCGAGTACGGCGACCAGGGCAAGTACGTCGTGTCGCTCACGGCCAACGCCGGCGAGCTCGACGCCGACCTGGCGAGCGGCAAGCAGCTCGACGACGAGACCGACGCCAACCAGGTGATGCTGCCGACCGACTACCTGAAGAACATGGGTCTCGGCAGCGCCTCGGCCGCCGTCGGCAAGGAGCTCACGATCGCCGTCGACGACTACCAGGGCAAGGAGCACACGCTCACCGCCACCGTCGTCGGGGTGCAGAACGAGTCGCTGTTCGGCAGCGGTGCCGGGGCGAACGCCGCACTGACCGACGCCATGCAGGCCGCGCAGGAGATCGGCAAGCCCGACTCGATCGCGACGTCCTACGCCAGCGCCACCGCGACGCTCGACGCCGACGCCTCCGTGACCACGGTCAAGAAGTCCCTGGCCGACGACGGGTTCCTCGGCCAGACCATCCAGGACCAGCTCGGCCAGTTCCAGACCGTCATCAGCGGCATCGTCGGGGTCCTGAACGCCTTCGCCGTGATCGCGCTCGTCGCCGCGGGCTTCGGCATCATCAACACCCTGCTCATGAGCGTGCAGGAGCGCACCCGCGAGATCGGCCTGATGAAGGCGATGGGCATGGGTGGCGGCAAGGTCTACACGCTGTTCTCGCTCGAGGCGGTGTTCATCGGGTTCCTCGGCAGCGCCATCGGCGCCGGGGTCGCGATCCTGCTCGGCACCGGGATCTCGAACGTCCTGGCGGGCACGCTCCTCAAGGACCTGCCGGGGCTGCAGATCATGCAGTTCGCGCCGGGGTCGGTCGCCACGATCATCCTCGTCGTGATGTTCATCGCGTTCCTGGCGGGCACCCTGCCGGCACGACGAGCCGCACGGCAGAACCCGATCGAGGCGCTCCGGTACGAGTGACAGGCAGGGCTGCCTAGTGTCGGAACGGTGACGACGTTCGGACGCGACCTCGGTGACGGCTACACGCTGACGCTGCGCGACCTGACGACGGTCGACCAGGTGCTCGCACTCGTGCACGCCAACACCGACCGTCTGCGCGCCGCCGAGCCCTGGGCCTGGGACCCCCAGACCCGCGAGGCCATCGCCCTGCACACGGAGCGCCTGCTCGGCCAGTTCGCGATGGACCGCGCGCTGCCCTGCGTCATCCGGGCGGACGACCGCATCGTCGGGGTGGCTTCGCTGACGTTCGACCCGTACCTGAGCCAGGCATCGCTCGGCTACTGGGTGGACGCCGGACAGGAGGGCCGTGGTGTCGTCCGGCGGGCGGCCACCGTGTTGATCGGGGTCGCCCGGGCGCGCGGGTGCGCACGGATGGAGATCCGGACGGCGGTCGACAACGCGCGGAGCCGGGGGCTCGCCGAGCGGCTCGGCTTCGCGCACGAGGGCACCCTGCGCGGGGCGCTGCCCCTCGGGCCCGAGCGTGTCGACGTCGCGGTGTACGGCCTGCTGCTCTGACGCCCGTCGCCGTCGTGCAGGCCGACCGACACCGGTCGCCGGTATCGTCGGAGCATGGCCTTGTTCGGACGACGCAACCCCGACGTGCGCGATCGACCCATCAGCCAGGTCGAACTGAAGCGGGCGGTCGACGAGGGCTTCCTCATCGCGAAGGCCGCGGTCACCATCGCGGTGGCCAACCGCATCATCACGAATGCCCTGCGTGACCAGGGGTACTTCGACCACGCGCTCATCGCCGAGGCCACGCGCGAGGAACTCCACCGCATGGCCGAGGAACAGCGGGGCGACGCCGCACGCATGCGGGAGATCCGCTCCACCTCGAGCAAGCAGAAGGGCCGTTCCCGCCACCAGCACGACTACCGGCGGGGCGACGACCTGAAGCTCCGGATGCGCGAGGCCACGTACGAGCAGCTCGCCACCATGCTCGACAAGCGGCGCGACGACCAGCACTTCGTCGACGGCATCGTGCTCGCCGCGCGGGCCCGCGCCTGGGACGACATCGGCACCACCGTCGTCGGACGCCTCGGTTGGGCGCAGCGCCCGGCGGACGACTACGAGATCGGCCGTGACGACCGGCTGCAGCAGATGCTCGACGAGGACTTCGCCGAGTTGCTCGCTGAGCACCCCGTCGGATCGACCCCGGTCGACGCCGACGAGCCCGACGACGCCGACGGTGACCAGGACGAGTCGGACCCGGCTGATCCCGACACCTCGCGCACCTGACCGACACCACACGCAGTCACGAGTCCCTAGGCTCGGTGCATGGTTGATGCGGTGGTCGTCGGAGCGGGACCGAACGGGCTCGCGGCAGCGGTGACGCTCGCACGCGCCGGACTGTCGGTCGAGGTCGTCGAACGGAACGACACGATCGGCGGCGGCGCCCGGACGGCCGAGCTCACCCTGCCCGGCTTCCTGCACGACGTCTGCTCCGCCGTGCACCCGATGGCCCTGCAGTCCGAGTTCTTCCGGCTGTTCCGGATGGAGGAGCGCATCGAGCTCCGCCTGCCCGAGGTGCAGTACGGCCACCCGCTCGACGGCGGCCGCGCCGGCATCGCCTACCAGGACCTCGACCGCACCGCCGCCGAGCTCGGGGTGGACGGGCCGGCCTTCAAGCAGCTGATGGCCCCGCTGGCGGAGAACGCCGACCAGGTCGCCGACTTCGCGACCGACGCGCTGCTGCACGTGCCGCGGCACCCCCTGACGGTCCTGCGCTTCGGTCTGCGGGCGCTCGAGCAGGGCACCGCCGCGTGGAACCTGCGCTTCCGCGGCGAGGCCGCCCCGGCGATGGTGTCCGGCGTCGCCGCGCACTCGATCCAGCACCTGCCGTCCCTGTCCACCGCGGCGGCGGCCCTGTCGCTCGGCTCGTACGCGCACGCCCGCGGCTGGCCGGTGCCGATCGGCGGCAGCCAGGCGATCGTCGACGCGCTCGCCGCCGACCTCGTCGCGCACGGCGGCCGCATCGTCACCGGGCAGGAGGTCCGATCGCTCGGTGACCTCACCCCGGCGAAGGCGGTGCTGTTCGACACCAGCGTGCCGGGCATGCTCCGGATCGCGGGCAAGCAGATCCCGACCCCGAAGCACGGTGCACTGCGGCGCTTCCGGTTCGGCAACGCGGCGGCGAAGGTCGACTTCGCGCTGTCCGACCCGGTGCCGTGGACCAACGAGTCGCTGCGGAAGGCCGGGACCGTGCACATCGGCGGGACCCGCCAGGAGATCGCGGCCGCCGAACGTGCCGTGGCGCACGGCCAGCACGCCGAGCGCCCGTACGTGCTCGGTGCGGAGCCGACCGTGGTGGACCCGACCCGCGCCCCGAAGGGCAAGCACGTCTTCTGGGCCTACGCGCACGTCCCCGCGGGGTCGGACGTCGACCCGACCGAGGCCGTCACCCGCCAGATCGAGCGGTTCGCGCCGGGGTTCCGCGACACGATCCTGTCGTCGAGCTCCCGCACGGCCGTGCAGATGGGCGAGTACAACCCGAACTACGTCGGTGGCGACATCGCCGCCGGTGCCGCGAGCTTCTGGCAGCTCGTCAAGCGCCCCGTCCTGTCCAGCGACCCGTGGCGGATGGGCGGCGGCATGTACCTGTGCTCCGAGTCCTCCGCGCCCGGCCCCGGCGTGCACGGCATGGCCGGATGGCACGCGGCGAAGAGCGCACTCCGGCACACCTTCGGCCTGCCGGACGACGTCGACCTCACCCCGGAAGGCTGATCACCATGGCGAAGAACGTCCGCATCCTGCACTGCCGTCCCGAAGCCGTCTTCGACGTGCTCGGCGACGGGTGGCTCTACACGACCTGGGTGGTCGGGGCCTCGCGCATGCGCAAGGAGGAGTCCGGTTGGCCGCAGGTCGGTACCCACCTGCACCACTCGTTCGGCGCGTGGCCGATCGTCATCAACGACGTCACGACGTCGCTGGTGTGGGAGCCGCCGCACCGCATGGTCATCCAGCCGAAGGGCTGGCCCATCGGCGAGGCCCGCGTCGAGCTGACCGTCGAACCGCACCGGCACGGCTGCAAGGTCACGATCACCGAGAACGCGGTGGCCGGGCCGGGTTCGTACGTGCCCGACTTCCTCATGCAGCCGCTCATCTGGATCCGCAACCGCGAGACGCTCCGCCGCCTCGAGTGGGTGGCCGTCGGGCGCGCGGCGAACGCCTGAGACGTCCCCACGAACGGACGGGAGGCCCGTGGCGGCGCCGCCACGGCCTCCCGTCCGCCCTGTGGGTGCGTCGACTACTCGGCGCGCGAGAACTCGCTGGCCCGCGCCACCTGGTCGTCGGTCAGGGCGACGCCCGTGTACCGCTCGAACTGACGGGCCGCCTGCAGGGCGATGACCTCGGCGCCGGTGATGACGTGCTTGCCGGCGTCCCGGCCCGCCCGCACGAGCGGGGTCTCCGACGGGAACGCGACCACGTCGAAGACGGTGTGCGCCGCCTCGATCCGTTCCGGCGCGAAGGCGAGTGCGTCCTGCTGGTCGCCGCGCATGCCGAGCGGGGTGACGTTGACGACCAGGTCGGTCTCCCCCGCCTCGCGCTCGTCGGCGACCCACTCGTAGCCGTACTGCGACGCCAGGGCCGGGCCGGTCTGCTCGTTGCGGGCGACGACCGTCAACCGGTCGAAGCCGGCGCCGCGGAACGCCGCCGTGACGGCCTTGGCCATGCCACCCGAGCCGCGGAGCAGCACCCGCGAAGCCGGGTCGACCTGGTGGGACCCGAGCAGTGCGGCGATCGCCTCGTAGTCGGTGTTCGACGCGGTGAGCGCGCCGTCGTCGTTCACGACCGTGTTGACCGACTGGATCGCGGCGGCGGAGTCCTCGATGTGGTCGACCAGCGGGATGATCGCCTCCTTGAAGGGCATCGACACCGAGCAACCGCGGATCCCGAGCGCACGGATGCCGGCGACGGCGCCGGGCAGGTCGGTCGTGGTGAACGCCTTGTACAGGAAGTTGAGGCCGAGCTCGTCGTACAGGTAGTTGTGGAACCGGGTGCCGATGTTGCTCGGTCGCGCGGCCAGCGACATGCAGACCTGCATGTCCTTGTTCAGGATGGGCATGCCCCCAGTCTCGCACCCTCTCGCTTTCGCGTCCTCGCAGGGATGGAGCGGTCCACGCAGACCGCGTGCCGCGCTCCGGGGTAGCGTCGGTGCCGATGACTGAGATCCCGGAGACCATGCGCGCTGTCCGCTTCGACGAGTGGGGTGACCGATCTGTCCTGCACGTCGCCGAGGTGCCCGTTCCCGAGGTGACGCCCGGGCGGGTGCTCGTCCGCGTCCGCGCCGCAGGCATCAACCCCGGTGAGTCGGCCATCCGCCAGGGTGCGTTCGGCGGCGACCTGCCGTCCGGGCAGGGCACCGACTTCGCCGGCATCGTGGTGGCCGTCGGGGCCGAGGTGGACGGCGTCGACGAGGGCGAGGAGGTCATCGGCTGGTCGTGGGACCGCGCCAGCCAGGCCGAGTACGTCTCCGTGCCGGCCGTCCAGGTCGTCCAGAAGCCACGCCTGCTCGACTGGACCGTGGCGGGTGGCCTCGACGTCATCGCGACCACCGCGGCCGCAGCCGTGCGTGCGGTCGACCCGCGTCCGGGCGAGACCGTCGTCGTGTCCGGCGCCGCCGGCGGGGTCGGTGGCTTCGTCACCCAGCTGCTCGCGAACGAGGGCATCGACGTCATCGCCGTCGCCTCCGAGGCGAACCACGAGTGGCTCCGTTCCAAGCGTGCACGGCCGGTCGCCTACGGCGACGGGCTGCAGGAGCGCATCACCGAACTCGCGACGAACGGCGTCGACGCCGTGATCGACACCCACGGCGCCGAGTACGTCCGGCTCGGCATCGCCCTCGGGGTGCCGGTCGACCGCATCGAGACGATCATCGCGTTCGACGAGGCCGCCGAGGTCGGAGCGAAGGCCTCGGGCAGCGCGGACACCGCCGACCCGGAGATCCTCGGGGCGCTCGCCCTCGAGGTCGCGAACGGCGCCATCGAGGTGCCGATCGCCGCGACCTACCCGCTCGACCGCGTGCAGGACGCCTTCGAGGAGCTCGAGCAGGGCCACACCCGCGGCAAGATCGTCCTCATCCCCTGACCCCGGGGCTGCTCAGGGCCGGTCCGGGGGTTTCCCCCACCACGCTCGGGGTGCGTCCCGGATGCGCTCGACCGGCGGCGTTGCGTAGCGTCGTCGGTATGAGCACACTCTCCCGTCCCCGCAACGGTCGTCTGCTGGCCGGCGTCTGCGCCGGTCTCGCCGATCGCTTCAACCTGTCCCGCACCCTGGTCCGGGTGGTCTGGGTCATCCTGAGCTTCTTCCCCGGGCCGCTGTGGATCGCGTACGTCGTGCTGTGGTTCGTGATGCCGCCCGAGGGTGGTCGGCGGCGCTGAGCACCGGTCCGTCCGGACGGGTTAGTGTGGCGGCGTGCCGGTCTCCGTCTTCGATCTGTTCAGCGTCGGTGTCGGCCCCTCGAGCTCGCACACCGTCGGCCCGATGCGGGCCGGTGCCGAGTTCGCCACCCTCGTCCGTGGCCTGCCCGTCGCGTCCGTGGTGGTCGACCTGTACGGGTCCCTCGCGTCGACCGGACAGGGCCACGGCACGCTCGGTGCCGTCGTCGCCGGGCTCATGGGGTCGCACCCGGAGACCGTCGACCCCGATGCCATGGTCCTCGCGCTCGACGCCCTGGAACGCGACGGTGTCCTGCGGCTCGACGGCGGTGCGAGCGTGCCGTTCCGCCTCGCCGACATCGTCCTGCACCCCCTGACGATGCTGCCCCGGCACCCGAACGCCATGCGGCTGCGCGCCCGTGACGCCGCCGGTGCCGACCTGGCGGACGAGACCTACTACTCGATCGGTGGTGGGTTCATCGCACGGGACGAGGCGGCGGAGTCCGCGGCCGACGCATCCGCTGCCGTCGCCGGTGCCGCGATCCCGGTCGACGACGCCGTGCCGTACCCGTTCTCGAGCGGCGCGGAGCTGCTCGCCGCGTGTGCCGGTTCCGGCCTGCCGATCAGCGGCGTCGCCCTGGCGAACGAGGCCGTCACCCGGACGGACGCCGAGATCCGCTCGGGGTTGCTCGGGATCCACGGCGTGATGGAGTCGTGCGTCGACCGATCCGTCCGCCGGGGCGGGTGCCTGCCCGGGGGACTCGACGTCCGTCGTCGCGCCGCCACCTGGCACGAGCAGCTCACCCGCGAGGACCCCGACCACGACCCGCTGTTCGCGATGGAGTGGGTGAACCTCGTCGCCATGGCGGTCAACGAGGAGAACGCCACCGGAGGCCGCGTCGTCACTGCCCCGACGAACGGCGCAGCCGGCATCATCCCCGCGGTCCTGTACTACGCGCTCACCTACGTGCCCACGGTCGCCGACGCCTCTGCCGCTGAACGGGACGACGCCGTCGTGCGGTTCCTGCTCACCGCCGGGGCGATCGGGTCGATCTACAAGGAACGGGCGTCGATCTCCGGTGCCGAGGTCGGCTGTCAGGGCGAGGTCGGTTCGGCGGCGTCGATGGCGGCTGCAGGGCTCGCCGAGGTCCTCGGGGGCACGCCGGAGCAGGTCGAGAACGCCGCCGAGATCGCGATGGAGCACAACCTCGGGCTGACCTGCGACCCGATCGGCGGCCTGGTGCAGATCCCGTGCATCGAGCGGAACGCGATCGCGGCGAACAAGGCGATCAACGCCGCCCGGATGGCCCTGCGCGGGGACGGGGTGCACCACGTGTCGCTCGACCAGGTCGTCGAGACGATGCGGCAGACCGGGGCGGACATGTCGTCGAAGTACAAGGAGACCGCGATGGGCGGGCTGGCGGTGAACGTCCCGCTCTGCTGAGCGCCAGCTCGCGCCCGTTTGCGCCCGCTCGCGCGTCAGGCGTGCAGGAGCGTCAGCAGCCGTGCCGTCTCGGTGGCGATGGCGTCCCGGCCCGCCGACACGTACTTGCGCGGGTCGACGACGTCTGGCCGCTCGTCGAGCACGGTGCGGAGCGCACGGGTGAACAGGCCGTTCAGGTGCGTCGAGATGTTGATCTTCGTCATCCCCGCGTGTACAGCGCCACGGAGTTCGTCGTCGGACAGGCCCGAGGACCCGTGCAGCACGAGCGGCACCGGCACCGCGGCACGGAGGCGCTCGACCAGGTCACGGTCCACCGACGCCTCGCGGGTCTGCATCGCGTGCGAGGTCCCCACCGCGACCGCCAGGGCATCGACCCCGGTGTCGGCCACGAACGCGGCGGCGTCGGTCGGGTCGGTGCGGACGCCGGGCGCGTGCACGCCGTCCTTGCCGCCGACCTCGCCGAGCTCGGCCTCGATCGCGACCCCCGCGGCGTGACACCGCGCGGCGAGCTCGCGGGTCGCTGCCACGTTGGCGGCGAAGTCCAGGTGTGAACCGTCGTACATGACCGAGTCGACGCCCAGGTCGACGCCGGCCGCCACCAGCTCCGGGTCCTCGATGTGGTCGAGGTGCACGAGGACCTCGACGTCGGCGGCCCGTGCGACCGCCTGGGTCGCGGTCGTGATCGGTGCGAGGCCGCCGTGGTACCGGACGCAGTTCTCGCTGATCTGCAGGATCACCGGCAGCCCGGCCAGCTCGGCGCCGGAGACGATCGCCTCGGCGTGCTCCAGCAGCACCACGTTGAACGCGCCGACCCCGCGGCGTGCCGTCCGGGCGGTGTCGAGCAGGCCGGGGAGGGCGAGGTCGGTGATCATGCGGGGGTCCTCGTTCGGTCGTGGGCGGGAGCAGGCGGGGTGGACAGGAATCGTTGGACGTCTGCCGGGTCGACCACGCCGGCCACCGGCTGGAGGACGGCCGCGGCACCGTGTGCGGCGGCGGACCGCAGGGCTCGGAACAGGGTGGCGTCGTCGGGGGCCGGGACGCTGCCGTCAGGCCCGGGGAGACCAGCACCGACGAGGACATCGACGAGCACACTGACGAGCCCGGCGGTGGCTGCGTCCCCGGCGCCGGTCGGGTTGCCCGAGACTCCGCGGACCGCCGGCACCTCGAGCACGTGCTCGGCGGTGTGGGCGGCGATGCCGTCGGAGCCGCGAGAGACCACGACGACCGTCGCGCCGAGTCCGAGGAGCCGGAGTGCCCCCGAGCGCTCGTCGTCGGTGCCCGTGGCCTCGAGCAGTTCCTCGCGGTTGGGCTTGCAGACCGTCGCCCCGGCCGAGGCGGCAGCCAGCAGCGCGGTGCCCGAGCAGTCGACCACGGAGAGCACACCGCGGCGGCGGGCGGCGGTGACCCAGCGGGCGACGACCGCGGGGTCGGTGTCGCGGGGCAGCGAGCCCGACACGACCAGGGCGGCTGCGGGCGGGGCACCGGCGGCATCGGCGGCACCGCCAGTACGGCCGACATCGCTGTCGAGCAGTGTCTCGACCGCGGCGGTGACCGTGTCCCACTCGTCGGGGCTGAGCACCGGGCCGGGCTCGCCGAACATCGTCGGGTGCGCGAGGTCGTCCACCACCGTCACGGTCGTGCGGGTCTCGCCACGGACAGCGACGTCGGTGTGGACGAGCCCGAGGTCGTCGAGGGCATGGGTGATCCAGCGCCCGCCGTCGCCGCCGAGGGGCAGCACGGCGTGGGTCGGGACACCGGTGGCTGCGAGGACCCGTCCGACGTTCAAGCCCTTGCCGCCGGGGCGCCGCTGGACCTCGAGCACGCGCTGGGTCTCGCCGATGCGCTGTTCGGCGACCCGGTAGGTCACGTCGACGGCCGGGTTCGGGGTGACGACGAGGATCACGCGACCACCGCCGTCGGCAGGGTTCGGACGCTGCCGCGCTCCGGGTCGAGCACGACCAGGTCGGCGGGGGCGCCCACGCTGAGCGGTGCCGGGGCCCCGAGCAGGCGTGCCGCACGCCCCGCGGACGCCGCGACGATCTCGGGCAGGTCGATCCCCGCGTCGAGCAGGCGGCGGACGGCGTCGGCGACCGTGATCGTGCTGCCCGCCAGCGACGAACCGTCGGCGAGCACGGCGAGCCCGTCGCGGACGGTCACCGCCGATCCGGCCACCGTGTACGCCCCGTCGGGGCAGCCCGTCGCCGCCATGGCGTCGGAGACCAGGACCATCCGGCCCGGAGCGCTGCGCTGGACGATGTCGACGGCGACCGGGTCGAGGTGGTGGCCGTCGACGATGCACTCGAGCAGCACACGGTCGTCGGAGAGCGCGACCCCGACCGGCCCGGGTGCGCGGTGATGCAGCGGGGGCATCCCGTTGAACAGGTGGGTGATGAGCGAGGCTCCGGCGTCGACCGCGCGGCGGGTCTGCTCGGCGGTGGCGTCGGTGTGGCCGATGGCGACGACGACCCCGTCGTCGACGAAGCGGGCGACGGCGTCGAGTGCACCCGGCAGCTCCGGCGCGAGCGTGACGATCCGCAGGCCGCCACCCGCGGCGTCGCAGTAGGCGTCGACCTCGGCGGGGTCCGGGGCGTGCAGCAGGTCGACGCGGTGCGCCCCGCGACGGGCCGGCGCGAGCCACGGCCCCTCCAGGTGCAGTCCGGCGAGCGTGCCGTCGGCGACGAGCGGCCGGAGCCGGGTGAGGGCCGCCACGGTGTCCGCGCGCTCGCCCGTGGCGATGGACCCGACCAGGGTGGTCGTGCCCCGTGACCGGTGGTGCCCAGCGGCGGCACGGGCGTCCTCGGCGGAGCACCCGGCGAAGTCGTGCCCGAGCGCGCCGTGGGCGTGCAGGTCGACGAACCCGGGCACGACTGCGCCGTCGACGGTGACGGCGGTGTCCGTGCGCATCGGGGACCCGGTGCCGGTCGCCAGCACGGTGTCGTCGTCACCGATGACGAGCCAGCCGTCGTGCAGGTCCGCCTGGGCCGTGACGATGCGATGGGCCCGGACGAGGGTGGTCACAGCAGGACCCCGGTCTCGGTCTCGAGCAGCGCGCGTGCGAGGATCCCCGCTCCGATGGCGCCGGCTGCGTCGCCGTGCCGGGCGGGGACGACGACGGGGACACGGACGCCCTGCAGGCGCTCCGTGACGGCGTCGCGCAGCGGGTCGAGCAGCAGCGGCCCCGACTCGGCGAGTCCCCCGCCGACGATGATGGTGTGGACCCCGGCGACCGCGGTCGTCCAGGCGAGTGCGTCGGCCAGGACCGCGACGCAGTCGTCCCAGACCGCACGGGCAGCGGGGTCGCCCTGGCGGACCAGGAGCATGGCGGCGTGCGCGGAGGGTGCCCCGGAACGACGTGCGACTCCCCCGGCGGACGCGATCTCCTCGACGCGGTGGCCCGCGTGCGGACCGGTCTGGATGCGGACCTGCCCGATCTCCCCCGCCCAGCCACCGCCGGACACGACGACGCCGTCGACCACCAGCGCGCTCGCGAGCCCGGTGCCGACCGGCACGAACGAGACCGACCCCCGCGAGAGCGCCGGGTCACCGGCCCGGACCTCGGCCAGGGCGCCGGCGCGGACGTCGTGGCCGAAGGCGAGCGGCACGTCGATCCCCTGCCGCAGGAGCTCGGCACGGACGAGGTCACGTACCGGGACGTCACGCCACCCGAGGTTGACGGACAGGTCCACGGTGCCGCGGGTCTCGTCGACGACGCCGGGGGTCACCACCCCGATGGCTCCGAGCGGCGCCCGTCGCGTGGCCTGTGCGGCCAGTTCGGCGACGACGGCGGCGAGGCGCTCGGCGCCCGGGTCGTCGCGCGGCGTCGGTACCCGGGTCTCGTCGAGGACGAGTCCGTCGGCCGTCGTCAGCCGGGTCTTGATGCCCGTGCCGCCGACGTCGACCCCGAGCACCGCGCCTGCGCCACCCATCAGGTGAGGATGACCGACCGGGTGAGCGACCGGGGGTTGTCCGGGTCGAGCCCGCGTCCCTCGGCCAGGGCGACGGCGAACCGGTGCACCACGACGAGCCCGGCGATCGGGTCGAGGTCGTGCTGGACGAAGCGGGCGCCGGTGGCGGCGACCTCGTCGGCCAGGCCCTCGGGTGCCGTGCCGAGCGACCAGACGAGCCGGCCGGGCTGGGCGATCGCGATGGGACCGTGCCGGTAGTCCATCGCCGGGTAGGACTCAGCCCAGAACTGCGCGGCCTCACGCGTCTTGAGCGCGGCTTCGAACGTCAGGCCGACGGCGGCCCCACGACCGACGAACGAGACCTGCTCGGCGTCGAGCAGGTCGTCGATGGGCACCGTCAGCGCGGTCTCGGCCTGGGCGGCGAGCGCGTCGACGTCGTCACCGATGGACGCCCGCAGCAGTGCGAGCGTCGTGGTGGCGAAGCGGGTCTGGACGACCGAGCGCTCGTCGGCGAAGGGCAGGGCGACCACCTGGTCGGCGACGGCCGCGGCGGGGCTGTCGGCGACGGCCGTGATCAGGACGGTCCGCTGGGACGGCAGGGCCTGCAGCAGGTCGACGATCTCGGTCGTGGTGCCCGAGCGGCTGATCATGAGCACGCGGTCGTACTCGCGGGACGCGGGGTACTCGGACCCGGCGAAGGCATCGGTCACGCCGAGGCCCGCCTGCTCACGGGCGACGGCGTAGCTCATGGCGATGAACCAGCTCGTGCCGCAGCCGATCACGGCCACGCGTTCGCCCGGCTGGGGGAGCGCGTCGGCGAAGGTCGGCAGGAGCGCGGCGGCTGCACGCCAGGTCTCCGGCTGCGAGGCCAGTTCAGCGCTCACGAAGGTGTCGGTCATGGGAGCCTTCCGGGTCCGGGTCGATCCGGGTGATCGATGATCAGGAAGCGTAGCGAGCGATCGTGCGCAAGGGAAGGGGAAAACGTCATTTCCGATCACCGGGGGACGGTGGTGACGCCGTAGGATGACCGTCATGACCCCCCAACAGCGGCTGAACGCCCTGCTCGAACTGGTGAGCGAACGCGGCAACGTGTCGATCGCCGAGATCGGGGAGCTGCTCGGGATCTCCGCCGCGACGGCCCGCCGGGACCTCGCGACCCTCGCCGACCAGCGGCTCGTCACGCGCACCCACGGGGGCGCGGCAGCACTCGGGGCCGGGTACGAGCTCCCGCTGCAGTACAAGATCGCCCGGCAGGCCGAGGCCAAGACGGCGATCGCCCGCGCGGCCGCCCGGCTGGTGCAGCCGGGGGAGACCGTCGGCCTCAACGGCGGGACGACCACGACCGAGGTCGCGCGTGAACTCGGCAAGAGCGAGCGGTTCATCCGCGCCGACGGCGAGTTCGGCATCACGATCGTGACGAACGCGCTGAACGTCGGGTACGAGCTGTCCGTCCGCGCCAACGTGAAGATCGTGGTCACCGGTGGTGTGGCGCGGCGGCAGTCCTACGAGCTCGTCGGGCCGCTCGTCCGGGACACCCTCGACGAGTTCGCCCTCGACCTCGTGGTGCTCGGCGTCGACGGTCTCACCGGCCAGTACGGCGCGACCACCATGCACGAGGGCGAGGCCGAGGTCAGCCGCCACTTCGCCTCGGTCGGACGACGCGTCGTCGTGGTCGCCGACTCGACCAAGATCGAACGGTCGACCTTCGCCCGGATCTGCCCGCTCGACCGCATCGACGTCCTGGTCACCGACCAGCCGGTGCCTGCCTCGTTCGCTGCTGACCTGGCCAGCGCCGGCGTGGAGCTCGTCGTCGCCGACTGAGCACCCCCTGCGGCCACCCCGGAACGGTCCGGACGTTTCGATCGTGTAAAACCCTCCCCGGCACGGATGCGTGAGCGATCCGTGAGCGCCTATTGTGCATTCATGATCGATTCGGCATCATGGGCGTCACATTCACGCAAGGGAGCGATGAGCATGGGCGCTGAAAACGCAGGACTCCGCGTCGCGGTGATCGGGATGGGCCAGCGGTCCGCCATCGCCCGCCACGTGGCCGAGGCAACCGCGGACGACCCGTCGCTGCAGGCCCGGGTCGTGGCCGTCGCGGACGTGACCGCGGCCGGCCGGGACCGCGGGCACGACGAGTACCCGGACGCCCTGGTGGTGGAACACCACCGTGACCTCACCGGTCACGTCGACGCGGCCATCGTCACCACGCCGGACTGGACCCACGCCGAGATCGCGATCGACCTGCTCCGCGCGGGCATCGCCGTCTACCTCGAGAAGCCGCTGGCCATCACGGTCGAGGACGCCGACGCCGTCCTGAACACCGCGGCGGAGACCGGGACGCCGCTGTACGTCGGGCACAACTTCCGGCACGCCGCCGTCGTCCGCCTGATGCGCGAGATCGTCGACCGCGGCGAGATCGGTCAGGTCAAGGCCGTCTGGTGCCGGCACTTCGTCGGCAACGGCGGTGACTACTACTTCAAGGACTGGCACGCCGACCGCAGCAAGGTGAACTCCCTGCTCCTGCAGAAGGCGAGCCACGACCTCGACGTCATCCACGCGCTCGGCGGGGGCGACACCGCCCGGGTCGTCGGGATGGGTTCGCTGTCGGTCTACGGTGACGTCACCGACCGGCGCGACCGCAGCGGCGAGCTCATGGGGGACTGGTTCTCCCACGACAACTGGCCGCCGCTCGCCCAGACCGGGCTGAACCCCGTCGTCGACGTCGAGGACGTCTCGATGGTGATGATGACGCTCGACAACGGGGTGCAGGCCAGCTACGAGCAGTGCCACTTCACCCCGGACTACTGGCGGAACTACACCGTCATCGGCACCGAGGGACGCCTCGAGAACATCGGCGACACCGGTGGTGGCGTCGTGAAGGTCTGGACGCACCGCCGGGGCTGGGACACCGCGGGGGACCGCGAGTACCCGATCGACGGCGTCGAGGACGGGCACGCCGACGCCGACCTGCTCACCATGACCGAGTTCCTGCGGTCCGTCGCGTTCGACGAACCGTCGGAGCTGTCCCCGATCGCGGCCCGTGCCGCGGTCGCCGCCGGCGCGCTGGCCACGCGCTCGCTCCGCAACGGGTCCGTCCCCATCGACGTCCCGCCCCTGCCGGCCGAGACCATCGCGCACTTCACGTCGAACGCCCCGCACTCCACCCCCTCCACCCCGCATCCCGCCCAGACCGTCGGCTCCTGACGGCCGTGCGAAAGGACACCCCGATGACCGCACACATCCCCACCCGAGGAACCGGCGTGCGCCGCGTCCTCCTCGGCGCCGTCGCCGCACTCGGCGCGGCAGCGCTCCTGGCCGGCTGCTCCTCGTCGTCCGGCGCGTCCGGCTCCGGCGGCGACTACGAGGCCGCGCCGAAGGACACCAAGGCGTCCCTGACCTACGCCGTCTGGGACGAGAACCAGGTCAAGGCCATCAAGGCCAACCTGAAGGGCTTCAACGAGGAGTACCCGGACATCAAGGTGAGCGTCGACGTCACGCCGTTCGCCAACTACTGGACGAAGCTGCAGACCCAGGGTTCGAGCAACACCCTGCCCGACCTGTTCTGGATGAACGGCCCGAACTTCCAGCTGTACGCGGCCAACGGCAAGCTCGCGCCGATCACCGGCGAGGTCGAGTCGGGTGACATCGACGCGTCGAAGTACTCGAGCGCACTCAACGACCTGTACACGTACGACGACACCCAGTACGGCGTGCCGAAGGACTTCGACACCATCGGCGTCTGGGTCAACAAGTCGTTGTTCGAGCAGGCCGGCATGGACCTGCCGTCCAAGGACTGGACGTGGGACGACTTCCAGCAGACCGGCGCCGAGCTGTCCGAGAAGCTCAAGTCGAAGGGCGCCTACGGTGCGGCCGGCGGCATGGACGGCCAGACGACGTACTACAACACGATCCTGCAGGCCGGGGGATCGGTCGTGAACGCGGGCGGCACCGAGTCGGAGTACGCCACGAAGGCCTCCGAGGACGGCCTACAGTTCTGGACCGACCTGATCGACTCGGGGGCATCGCCCTCGATCAAGCAGCTCACCGACACCACGGCCGACCAGTGGTTCACCTCGGGCAAGCTCGCGATGTACCAGGGCGGCAGCTGGTTCCGCTCCGCGCTGACCGGCACCGAGATGGAGAAGGACGTCGTCGCCTACCCGCTTCCCAAGGGCAAGGAGCAGGCGACCGTCATCCACGGCGTCTCGAACGTCGTGTCCGAGGCGAGCAAGGACAAGGCAGCCGCCCAGGCGCTGCAGGTCTACCTCGCGGGCAAGACGGCCCAGCAGCAGCAGGGCGACATGGGCGCGGTCATCCCGGCGTACGAGGGCACGCAGAGCGCCTTCACGAAGACGATGCCCGACGCCGACCTGCAGGTGTTCCTCGACGCGGTGGACTACGCGAAGCCGCTGCCGGTGTCGAAGAACACTGCGGCCTGGAACACCCTCGAGACCACCCTGCTGCCGAGTGCCTTCGACGGATCGAAGCCCGTCGACCAGGTGGCAGAGGACCTCGCACAGAAGATGGACGCCGCCCTCGCCAAGGAAAAGTAGGACCCGCGCGTGACGATCAACACCGAGCGGCCCCCGGCCGCAGCCGCCCCCGCCCGGACGACACGTTCGTCCGGGCGGGGTGCCCCCGCTCCGCGAGCCGACGGCGGCCGAGCGCCACGACGGACCGACGGCTGGTGGCCGTGGCTCTTCGTGCTCCCGTTGCTCGTCGGCGTCGGCACCTTCTACATCTGGCCGATCATCCAGACGTTCTGGTACTCGTTCACCAGCTGGGGCGTCTTCGGCGGTGCCACGTTCACCGGCGTCGCCAACTACGTCCGACTCGTCGGTGACCCGCAGCTGTACCAGTCGCTGCTCAACACGGTGATCTACACCGTGATCGTCCTCGCCGGGATCCCGATCGCGGTGTGGCTCGCCAGCCTGCTGAACACCCCGGGGCTGCGGTTCGCGCAGTTCTACCGGGTGCTCTTCTTCCTGCCGTACGTCGCCATGCCCGCGGCGATCGCCCTGGTCTGGCGGATCATGTACAACGGCGACTACGGCATCGTGAACTGGTTCCTCGGGAACTTCGGCATCGACGGCCCGTACTGGATCTCGACCCCCGGCTTCGCGCTGATCGCGGTGAGCCTGGTCGGCCTCTGGTCGTCCCTCGGGTTCTCGATGATCATCCTCGGCGCCGGGCTCAAGGACATCCCGCCGGAGCTCTACGAGGCCGCGGAGCTCGACGGCGCGAGCCGGTGGCGGCAGTTCCGGTCGGTGACCGTGCCGTTGCTCAGCCCGAGCATCTTCTTCGTGGTGATCGTCACGACGATCTCGAGCTTCCAGCTGTTCGACCTGCTGTACGCGATCCTCGGCAGCACCAACCCGGTGATCCCGAAGACGATGTCGCTCGTCTTCTACTTCTACAGCGCCGGGTTCATCGACAACGACAAGGGCTTCGCGGCCGCGATCGCGATGGTGATCTTCCTGCTCATCGGCATCGTCACGCTCGTGCAGTTCCGCGTCCAACGGAAGTGGGTGCAGGGATGACCGCCACCGTCACACCGCCTCGGGCCGCACGCCGACCCGGCCGTCGCGGCGGCAGCCACTGGTGGATCCACGTCGTGCTCGGCATCGGCGGGTTCGCGATGGCCTTCCCGTTCCTCTGGCAGATCATCATGTCGCTCTCCACGAACGCGCAGGTGCAGTCCGTCACGCCGGTCTTCTGGCCGGGGGAGCTGCAGTGGCAGAACTACGCGCAGGTCTTCGAACGCCTGCCGTTCCTCAGCCAGCTCGGCACGTCGGTGTACGTCACGATCATCCGCACGATCGCGCAGATCGTCCTGTGCACGCTCGCCGGGTACGCCTTCGCCCGGATGCGGTTCCGCGGCCGGGCGGCACTGCTCGCGATCGTGCTGTCGATCCTGCTCGTGCCCTCGCAGGTCTACCTGATCTCGCAGTACCAGATCGTGCAGGGGCTCGGCTGGCTCGACACCCTGATGGGGATCGTCGCACCCGGGCTGTTCAGCGCCTTCGGCACGTTCCTGATGCGGACCGCGTTCCTGAACATGCCGCCCGAGCTCGAAGAGGCAGCGCGGATGGACGGTGCGAACCCGTTCCAGACGTTCTGGCGGATCATGCTGCCCCTGGCCCGTCCCTCGATCAGCGTGCTCGCGATCACGACCGTGCTGTGGTCGTGGAACGAGCTGCTCTGGCCGCTCGTGGTCTCCACCCGCGCCGAGGACATGCCGCTCGCAGCCGGCCTCGCGACGCTGTCGAGTGACCGCACGATCGACTACCCGGTGCTGATGGCCGCCAGCCTGATGGCGATGGCGCCGGTGCTCATCATGTTCGTCGTGCTGCAGCGTCGGGTAATGGACGGGCTCGCGTCGTCCGGTCTGAAGTGACCACCGCGACCCCCGGCCTGGAGGCCCGCCCCGCGTCCGTCGCGGTCCTCGCCGCCGCCGTGGGGTCACCGGACGACTCGGCGACGGTGGCGGCTGCACTGGCCGCCACCGTCGCCGACGCCGGGCCCGCGGAGCGGGACGCGCTGCTGGTCGCGGCGCTCCGCGCCGCGGTGCCGGACAGCGCCGACGCGCTCGCGGAGCGGGGCCTCCCGCGCGCGCTCGCCGAGGCCTCCGTCGCCGACGTCGACCGCAAGCTCGCACGCTACGGGCTGCACGGCACCGGGGTGGAGTGGCTCGTCGCCGTGGTGACCGGGCGCGTGGTGGCCGTGGGGCGCCTCCAGTTCGAACTCGGCGACCACCTGGCGGACGGCACGCCGGCCTGGGGCGTGCACGTGCCGGAGACCGGGCCGCTCGACCCGGTGGCCTGCGACCGCTCGTTCGCCCGCGCACCCGAGGTCCTGCGCGGCCTCGCACCGCAGCTCGCTGCCGATCGGTGGCAGTGCCGCTCCTGGATGCTCGACCCGGGACTGCCCGCCGCGCTCGGTCCCGATGCCAACCTCGTGCGCTTCGCCCGGCGCTTCCGTCTCGTCCCGCCGGGCGAGCGCGACGCGACCGAGGGGGACGCCAGCGTCGCGAAGTTCGTCTTCGGGGTGCCGCTGGCGACCGCGCGGTCCGCGGCGCCGTCCGGTCGGTTGCGCGCGGCCGTGCTCGACCGGTGGGCGAGCGGTGGGCACTGGACCGAGCGGACCGGCACGGCACCGGTCGCGTGACCGCCCGCAGCCGCGGCCGCGTACCGTGCACGGCATGACGAAGCCCGACCACGACCACCTCGACGACGGCGTCGACATGACGTTCGAGGAACGCCGACAGGACACGTTCCGCCGCATGTCCGGATCCGACGAGCACGACGCCGATCCGCGGGTCGAGGTCTCCCGTGCCGAGGACGGCGACGTCCGCATCGACGTCGCCGACACCGCGGCGGTCCGACCCGGCGAGTGACACCCGTTCCGGCCCTGGTCCGCCGGGGTCGGTGGGGCACGGCATGATCGTGTCGTGCACCTCGTCCTCCGCCGCGTCGACGGCGGCGTCCTCGCGACGCCCCTGACCGACGCGGGGACCGCCGGGGGCGAGCCGATCCGCCTGGACGAGCCGGGCCTCCCGGCCTTCGTCGCGGCCCACGACGCACCGGGCGTGCGCTGGGTGTGGGACGACACCGCGCGCTGGTACCCGGCCGTGCTCGCTGCAGGTGGGCGGGTCGGTCGCTGCGTCGACCTGCGCCTCGGTCGTCGTGTCCTGCGGGCCGCGCTCGCGGCACGGGGATCCGCGCTCGCCGCTGCGCCGGCAGATGCCCTGGACGCCCCGGTCGCGGAAGCCCGCATGGTCCGGCCGACGCAGGCCCAGCTCTTCGACGACGCCCTGTTCACCGCCTCCGCGCCCGACGACGAGGTCGACCCGGTGGCGGAGTTCCGCTCCCAGCTCGCCGCGGTGGCGGGGTCGAGCGCTCCCGGTGCCCTCCGCCTGCTGCTCACCGCGGAGTCGGCCGGTGCGCTCGTGGCGGCCGAGATGCTGCACGCGGGGCTGCCGTGGCGTGCCGACGTGCACGAGCGGCTGCTCGAGGACGCCCTCGGGCCGCGCGTGCCCTACGGGGTGCGGCCGCGACGTCTCGAGGAGATCGCCGCCGTCGTGCGCGAGCGCCTCGACGACCCCGGTCTCAACCCGGACTCGCCCGCCGACGTCCTGAAGTCGCTGCGCCGGGCAGGCCTGATGGTCACGAGCACGCGGAAGTGGGAGCTGCAGGAGATCGAGCACCCCGTCATCGAGCCGCTGCTCGAGTACAAGCGCCTGGCGCGACTGCTCACCGCCAACGGCTGGACCTGGCTCGACGACTGGATCCGCGACGGCCGGTTCCACCCGAAGTACGTCGTCGGCGGTGTCGTCACCGGTCGTTGGGCGGCCGACGGCGGGGGAGCGATGCAGTTGCCGAAGGGCATCCGCGGGGCCGTCATCGCCGACCCCGGGTGGAAGCTCGTCGTGGCGGACGCCGCGCAGCTGGAGCCACGTGTGCTCGCCGCGATGTCCGGCGACCGGGCGATGGCCGCGGCCGGCGACGGGCGCGACCTGTACGACGGCGTGGTGGCGTCGGGGGCGGTCGAGACCCGGCAGCAGGCCAAGGTGGCGATGCTCGGTGCGATGTACGGGGCGACCCAGGGCGAGGGCGGTCGGCTCGTGCCACGCCTGGTCCGGGCGTTCCCGCAGGCGCTCGACATGGTGGAACGGGCGGCCCGTGCGGGGGAGCGCGGCGAACCCGTGACGACGCTGCTCGGGCGGACGTCACCGGTGCCCGAGGACTCGTGGTTCGAGGCCCGGAACCAGGCCTACACGGTCGAGGGGACCCCGGCGATGCAGCGTGCGGTCGAGTCCCGCGCCCGGAGCTGGGGACGGTTCACCCGGAACTTCGTGGTGCAGGGGACCGCGGCCGAGTGGGCACTCGCGTGGATGGGTTCCCTGCGGTCGCGGCTGATCGCGCGCTTCCCCGGAGCCGTGACGGACGGGCCGCACCTGGTGTTCTTCGTGCACGACGAGATCGTGGTGCACGCTCCGGCGGAGCACGCCGAGTGGGTGGCGCAGCAGATCCGGGAGGCCGCGGTCGATGCCGGACGGCTGCTGTTCCAGGACTTCCCGGTGACGTTCCCGCTGTCGGTCGGGGTGGTGGGGGCGTACTCGGAGGCGAAGGACTAGTCGGGCTGTCGCCGCAGCGCCTGGTCGGGTGCCGCGTGCTCGAGGACGGCACGGGGCACCCGAGCGGGCACGGTCAGTAGAGCTGGCCGCGGTTGATCTGTGTCGCGGTGTCGAGCGTCGCGACCGATCCGGGCCCCTGCTTCGGAGTGTGGTGCTGCTTGCCGCCGTACTTCCAGCCCCCGCGAGCCGTGTGACTCCCCATGTAGAACTTCCGCGAGAACGTGCCTCCGCTCGGGAACGTGTAGGTCCCGGCGGAGCCGTAGAAGCAGTTGTTCGTGTACGGCGTCGCGGCGGCTGCCCAGTACGCATCTCCGGACTTGCAGGTGTTCCGTACGGACACCTTCGCCTGTCGCTCAGCGGGAGGAACAGGTGCGACCGAGATGATCCTGCCGGTCTCCGCGTCGAGCCGAGTGCTGACCGAGTTCGTCGCGACGTAGTCGAGGAGCGCCGCATGGTTCGTGAACTTCGGGAGCCCTTGCACGGTGATGCCGTCGAGCCCGTAGGCCTCGACGGCACTCGCAGTCGACGCGGTCGCTGGTGCCGTGATGCCGACACTGGCGACGGTTGCGAGGAGTACCCCGCCCGCGACGGTGATCCCTCGCCATTTCGTTGCTCGCATGTCGAACCTCGCTTTCATGATGTCTGCAACGTAGCATTTCAGTTGCCCACCGCGAAGCGTTCGGCCGGGACGGCTCCCGGCGGCTTCGGGCAGGGTGGACGGATGCACACCGAACGCGGGGACGCCGCCGACCGCACCGTCGGCGAAGTCGACCTGACCCGTTGGCGCTCCCGTGCCGGCCGCAGCGTCGCCGGTGCGTGGACCGCGCTCGGCAAGCGCTTCGGTGCCATGCCCGTCCTGCTGCTGACCCTCGCCGTGGGTCTCGGCGTCGCCGTCCTCGCCACGTGGATCGCCTCCGAGGTCTACGACGCCGTGCGGGAAGCCGACGACGTCGCGGTGCTCGACCGACCCGTCCTCGACTGGGCGCTCACACTCCGATCACCCACGGCGGACACGCTCGTCACCTGGTGGACCGACATCGCGGGCACGATCGGGATGCCGATCGTCGCGCTCGGGTTCCTGGTCGGCTTCACGATCCAGCGCCGTGCGTGGACGCCACTGGTGCTCCTGGTCGCAGCGAGCGGTGGTTCGTTGCTCATGACGATCGCGGGCAAGGACCTCATCGGCCGTGCCCGTCCACCGCTGTCCGACGCGGTGCCGCCGTACGAGACGTCGCCGTCGTTCCCGTCGGGGCACACGCTCAACTCCACGGTGATCGTGGGCACCATCGTGTACCTCCTGCTCCTGCGGCAGTCGCGCGTCGTCACCCGGGTGTGGACGATCGTCGTGGGCACCCTGTTCGTGCTGTCGGTGGGGGCGTCGCGGGTGTTCCTCGGGCACCACTGGCTGACCGACGTCCTGGCGGCGTGGGCGCTCGGACTCGCGTGGCTCGCCCTCGTGATCACGGCGCACCGGTTGTACCTGACGGCGCTCCACCACGGTGCCGAGCTCGCGCCGGACGTCGACCGCATCACTTCGTGAGCAGAAGACGTCGGGTTGCTCGCCCGCACCCGACATCTTCTGCTCACGAAGTCGCCAGGCACCGCGCCGGGCGCCCCGAACGGCAGAGCGCCGTCAGCCGCGACCGGTAGGTTGCCGGGCATGGAAGAACGGGTCTTCGGCGGCAGGTACCGCGTCACGGGCACGCTCGGACACGGTGGCATGGCGTCCGTGTACCGGGCGGTCGACGAGCAACTCGGTCGCGAGGTCGCGGTCAAGGTGTTCCGCATCGGCCCCGTCGACCGCGGTGAGCGCGCCCGCGCCGAGGCGGAGATCCAGACGCTCGCGACGCTGCGCGCGCCCGAGCTCGTCACGCTCTACGACGCCGCTCTCGACGACGTCGACGGTGACTCGTACCTCGTCATGGAACTCGTGCCGGGCAGTGACCTGGCGACCCGTCTGCGCGAGGGTCCGCTCGACCCCGCGACCGCTGCCCGCCTGGGTGCGCAGGTCGCCGACGGCCTGGCCGCCGTGCACGCGCAGGGGATCGTCCACCGTGACGTGAAGCCCGCGAACGTCCTGCTCGAGAGCGACGGCCGGCACGTCAAGCTCGCCGACTTCGGGATCGCCCTGCTCCGTGACGCCTCACGCGTGACGGGGACGGGGACCGTGATGGGGACGGCGGCGTACCTGGCCCCGGAGCAGGTCCTGGCGAAGGAGATCACCGGCAAGGCCGACGTCTACTCGCTCGGGCTCGTGCTGCTCGAGTGCATGACCGGCCGCCAGCCGTTCCCGGGCAGCGCGGTCGAGTCGGCCACCGCCCGGCTCACCCGTTCACCCGAGATCGACCGGCAGCTGCCCACGGCCTGGCGCACCCTGCTGCACGTGATGACCGCGCAGGACCCGGCGGAGCGACCGACGGCTGCCGAGGCGGCCGAGCGCCTGCGAGCGCTGGGCCGCGACGAGCCGACGAACGCCACGCAGCTGCTGCCCGGCACGCCCGGTGCGGTGACGTCCGCGGCCGCCGGTGCGGCTGGTGCCGCGGTCGGCGCCGGTGCCGCCGCAGCGGCGAACGCCGACGACCGGACGCAGGCGATGCCGGCGAGCGAACTGCCGAACGGCGGCGCGCGCCCGGGCGACGACGCCACCCGCGTCCTCGACACCCAGCGTCCGAACCCCGCCGACGACGTCTCGACGACCGTCCTCGGCGCCCAGGCAGCCGACCGCGGCGCATCGGGCCCGAGCGGTCCGACACCGCCACCGGTCACGCCCCGCCCGGTCCGGGGCGACCGGTCGGAGGACCAGCCGGAGAAGAAGAAGCGCGGACCGCTCATCGCCGCGATCATCGTGATCGTCCTGGTGCTCATCGGCATCGGGGTCGCGGTGTTCGCCCTGAACGGCGACGACGACGGCACTCCGACCCCGACGGACACCACGTCGACCGCGCCGACCGAGCAGCAGCCGTCCGAGGACCCGGGCGAGGAACAGCAGCCGAGCGAACCCGCCGAGCAGCAGCCCTCGCAGGAGCAGCAGCAGCCGTCGCAGCCCGCCGAGGAACCGAGCGAGCAGCCGAGCGAACCGACCGAGCCGGAGCAGCCCACCCAGGACCCGCCCGTCGGTCCGGAGCCGAGCACCCCGGCCTCGAACCCGGTGCAGGAGCCGCAGGACGGTACGGGCGCGGCCGACACCGGCGCGGCCGACACCGGCGCGGTCGACACCACGTCGGACACCGCCCCCGGCAAGTCCGGCAGCGCACCGGGACACAACAAGGACTGACGACCAGCACTGACGACGAGCACTGACGACGAGCACTGACACGCCGGGGTTTTCGTCCAGTCCCTGGAGCAAATAGGCTCGTTCCGTGCGAGAACTGCAACGGAGCGGTGGCCCGACGACGGCCGTGGCCGCTCGGAACGGCGTCGGCTTCGGTTCAGCAGAGGCCTGGCTCGTCGAACGACCAGCGGGAGCGTCCGTGGCCGAGGCGATCGTCCCCGGCTTCACCGGACGCACCATCACCACCGGCGACGAGCTGTCCTGGGTCTGGTTCCCCGAGCGGACCCTGCCCGACGGCGCGTCGGAACCGACCGAAGCAGACCTGCCGCACTTCTGGGACGCCACGGCCTTCGCCGTCGACGTCGTCTTCACCGACGGCTCGCGGCTGCGTGACGACGCCGCGGTCCCCGACCAGTACGGCGACGCGGTCACCCCGGACGCGCAGGACGCGGCCCGCAAGCAGTGGGTGGACCAGTGGAACCGTCGCGCGGTCGACCTCACGCCGTTCGCGGGGCTGGTCGTCGACCGCCTGGAGGCCCGGTTCGGCTCCGACGCACCGGCTGCGGCCGCCGACGGCGAGCGTCCCGCACTGCGCGGCTGGCTCGACGCCGTCCGGATCGGTCCCGCGCGTCCGGCCCCGACGACCCCGCTCGGCCACGTCCGGACGACCCGTGGCACCCAGGCGTCCTCCCGGTTCTCCCGCGGCAACAACGCCCCGCTCGTCGGCGTCCCGCACGGCGGGGTCTTCGGCCTGCCGATGACGGACGCCTCGAGCAACCGCTGGCCGTACGCGTACCAGGAGCACGACCGGCTCGACGACCAGGGGCGACTCCGTCCGGCGATCCAGGCCTTCGCGACGAGTCACATCCCGTCGCCGTGGATGGGCGACCGCGGGGTGTTCCAGGTGATGCCCTCGCCACTCGACACCCCCGATGTCGACCGGTCCGCCCGCGCGCTCGGGTTCGACCACGAGGACGAGCAGGACGGCCCGCACCGCTACCGGGTCGCCCTCGAGCACGGTGTGACGGCCGAGCTGACCGCGGGGGAGTTCGCCCTCGGGTTCCGGTTCACCGGCACCCGCAGCGTCGTGCTCGACCACCACGGCCGGGTGTCCGACGTCTCCGTGACGATCACCGACGGCACCGCCGTGGTCGAGGCTCTCCTGGACGACCGCCCCGGCACCCCGCCGCACCACGTGCACCTGCGGGTCGCGGGCGTCACCGCAGACCACACGTCTATCGGCGAGCACGAGCTGCGCGGCTGGCTGTCCGTGGGGGAGGCCAGCGGCACGGCCGGCCCGGTCGACGTCCTGCTCGGCATCTCGACCGTCTCGATCGAGGACGCCCGCGCGAACCTCGACGCCGCCGGCTCGTTCGACGCCATGTGCTCCCGTGCCGAGGCGCTGTGGACCGAGAAGCTCGCGACGCTGTCCTTCGACGGCGCGACCCCCGACCAGCTGACGAGTCTGTACTCCGGCCTGTACCGGCTGTTCCTCTACCCGAACCGCGCCGGGGAGACCGCCCTGACCGGCACCCCGCGGCACCGCTCCCCGTACGGCGACGTGCTGGCGGACCCGATCCGCGACGAGCCCGGGCCGGAGATCGTCGAAGGTCCGTTCACCACCACGAACGGCTTCTGGGACACCTACCGCACGGCCTGGCCGCTCCTCGGACTCCTGACCCCCGAGACCGCTGGCGAGCTCGCACAGGGCTTCGTCGAGCACCACCACGACGGCGGGTGGACGCCCCGCTGGAGTGCCCCCGGTGCCGAGGACTGCATGACCGGCACCACGAGCGACACCGTCTTCGCCGACCTCGCGGTGAAGGGCGTGCGCGGCTTCGACCTGGCCGAGGCGTACCGGAGCGCGGTGCGGAACGCGACCGTCCCGCCGCGTGACGAGCGCGTCGGACGCAAGGGGAGCCTCCCGGGCGCCTTCCGCGGCCACGTCGACACGGCGACCCACGAGGGGATGTCGTGGACCCTGGACGCGGCCATCAACGACTGGGGTCTGGCCGTCATGGCGGGCCTGCTCGCGTCACGGGCGCGGACGCCCGCCGACCTGTCCCGCTACGAGGCCGAGGCCGAGTGGTTCGCCCGTCGGTCGCTGCAGTACCGGCACGTCTTCGACTCCGAGCGCGGGTTCTTCATCGGCCGCGACCCGGACGGCTCCTGGCGGGTCGGCACCGAGTTCGACCCGCGCGACTGGGGCGACGACTACACGGAGACGAACGCGTGGGGCACCGCGTTCACGGCGCCGCACGACGGCGCCGGCGTCGTCGACCTGCACGGCGGGCCGGAGCGGTTCGATGCCGCTCTCGACGCGTTCTTCGCGACACCCGAGACCGGCGCCCTGGCGCGGTCCGGCTCGTACGGGTTCCCGATCCACGAGATGACCGAGGCCCGCGACGTCCGGATGGGCATGCTCGGGCTGTCGAACCAGCCGGCGCACCACATCCCCTTCTTCCCGATGTTCACCGGGCGCCACGACGACGCGCACCGCATCGTCCGCGAGTCGCTCGAGCGGCTGTTCGTCGGGTCGGACCTCGGCCAGGGCTACCCCGGCGACGAGGACAACGGTGAGATGAGCGCCTGGTACGTCTTCGCGACCATCGGCCTGTACCCGCTGGCGCCGTCGACCGGCACCTACGTGCTCGTACCGCCGTCGGTCCGCAGGACGGTGCTGCGGCAGCCGGGAGGAACGGAGACGGTCATCGAGATCGCCGCGGGCTCCGCAGGTTCGTACGTGGCGTCGGTGACGGTCGACGGCTCGCCCTGGACCTCGGTCACCATCCCGCACAGCGTGGTCGTGGCCGCGTCGCGGATCGAGTTCACCCTGTCCGACGAACCGCAGGGATGGGCGTCGGACACCCGCCCCGTCTCCGCCTCCGACGTGCACGGCTACCGGGACGCCCCGGTGGACGTCCTGCCCGTCGGAGCCTCGGCGCTCACCGACGACACCGGTCGCACCGTCACGGCGCTCGCCGCGGGGGAGTCCGTGTCCTTCGACGTGTCGTGCCCCGCCGCCTCGTTGTACACCGTGACGGTGGCATCGCCGGGGTCCTACTCGTGGCAGGTCGGCCTCGACGACGCCGTCACCGCGGTCGACGGTGCCGAGTTCTCGTGGGCCGGCCAGACCCGGGTGTTCCGCATCCTCGGCGGCGGTTCGTCGTTCACGTTCACCGCCGGCACCGACCTGACGCTGACGCAGTTCGAGCTCATCGCGGCCGACGGACAGCGTTGACCCGGCGTTCACCGAGCGGGAGCATGCTCGCCCCATGTCGATGAGCGCACCGTTCGATCCCGAACAGCAGGGCCGGTCCATCCCCGTGGACGGCAGTGACGAGTCCGAGCTCGAGATGGAGGAGGACCGCGGCGCCGACGTCGGCGACGACTCCGCCGACCCGAGCGTCTCGCCCGTCAGTCACCACGACGAGGACGAGGCCGGCGGCGGCCCGGTGTTCCGACGTCCGCACGCCGGTGAGCGGCTCCACCCGGACGACCTCTGACCGTTCCGGGGGTCCTCCGGGCTTTCTTGGGCGATTGCCAAGCGGCTCGGGCATGCTCGTGCGCATGTCGATCGCGAACTCGTGGGACCCGTCCGGTGGCCGTGCAATCCCGGAGGACCAGGTCCGTCAGGACGGGCTCGAACTCGACGAGGACCCGGCGATGCTGGGGATCTCGTTCGACGTCGTGGGTGGCGCCTCGGCCGATCCCGCCGGGGTGTCCCCGGTCGACGTGAACGTGCCGACGCCGAGGTCTGCTGGCGCCGACTCCGACGACTAGCGCGCGCCCGGCTGCAGCGGCCGCGCGGTCCCATCCGACCGGTAGTATTCCGGAATGGTACCGACGGCGTACGTGGACGAATCCGAGCCCGGAGACGAACGTGACCCCGGCGCGTACATCCTCGGGGCGGTCACAGTTGCCGACAGCGATGCTGAGCGGTTCCGGGACTCGCTCTGCGCCATCAAGCCACGATCGGCGCGGAAGCTGCACTGGTCCGAGAGCGACGCCCGGCACCGCACCGGGATCGTCGGGATGCTGTGCGACCATCCGTTTGCAGCCATCGGGGTCGTGAGCGTGACCGACCCATCCGTCCGGAGCGAGCGTCGTCGCCGTCTCGCTCTTGAGCACTTGATCTTGGAACTCCGCGCGGGCGGTGTCGATCGAGTCGTCCTCGAATCTCGCGGGCCCTCGGACCGGAACGATCGTGCGCACCTCGACGCCTTGCGATCACGCAAGTTGGTGCACGGGTTGGCGTTCGAGCACCTGCCGGGTGGCCGCGAGCCACTTCTCTGGGCGGCGGACGCGGTGTGCGGCGTGGTCGCGCTGGCTCGGCGAGGGGAAACGGCCTACCTCGAGCAGCTGGGCCATGTGCTGAGCGTCCACGAACACCGTCGGTGAACGCGCGAATCCCCGGGCCCCGCTATACCGCAGGAGCTCCCGGGGATCACTTCCGCACCCACCTCGATGGGGCGACTGGTCTCAGTGTGACATATCAGGCGGGATGGCGGAAGGGTCGGGGACCCGGTACTTGAACCCGACGTGCGAGCCGGTGAAGCCGAGACGCTCGTAGAACCGGTGCGCATCGGTCCGTGCAGCGTCCGAGGTGAGCTGCACGAGCGGGGTCCCGAGGGCCGGCGCCGCGACGTCGGTCACCCAGCGCATCAGCGCACTCCCGATGCCGCCGGAGCGCAGCGCACTGCTGACCCGCACCGCCTCGACGAGCAGCCGGGTGGCACCACGACGAGCCATCCCGGGGATCCGGGTGAGTTGCAGCGTCCCGACGAGCCGCCCGTCGGCGTCCTCGGCGACGAGCAGCGCGTTCGCCGGGTCGTCCACGATCGACCGGAGGGCCTCGGCGTACTGCGGGCGGTCCTCCGGCGCGGCGACGTCACCCCGTGCGGCGCTGATCGGGTCGTCGGACAACAGCGCCATGAGCGCATCGAGGTCCTCGTCCACCGCGTCCCGCAGCGTCAGTTCGCCGGAGCGTGTGGTCAGGCGGATGGGCAGGGCGAGGTCGTCGAGCACGACCCCACCCTGCCCGACCCCACGGGGTGGTCCCGGTTCAGGGAACGGTGTGTCCGGCCGCGGTGAAGATCCGGTACCACTCCTCGCGCGACAGCTCGACGTCCGAGCCGGCTGCCGAGTCCCGCACGCGCTGCGGGTTGGTGGTGCCGAGGACGACCTGGAAGTGCGCGGGGTGGCGGGTGATCCACGAGACCGCGATGCCGGTCGGGGTGACACCGTGCGCGGCGGCGACCTCCTCGAGCACGTCGTTCAGCTCCGCGTACTGCTCACGGTCGCCCAGGAAGACGCCGTCGAAGAAGCCCTTCTGGAACGGCGACCAGGCCTGCAGCGTGATGTCGTTGATGCGCGAGTAGTTGAGGATGTCGTTGTCGCGGTCCACCGACTGCTCGAGGCCGCCCATGTTCGCGGTCAGGCCCTGCGAGATGACGTTGGCGTGGGTGATGCTCAGCTGCACCTGATTGAACGCGAGCGGCTGGCGGACGTGCTTCTTGAGCAGGTCGACCTGGCCGGGGGTGTGGTTCGAGACGCCGAAGTGGTGCACCTTGCCGGCGGCGTGCAGCTCGTCGAAGGCCTTCGCGACCTCTTCCGGCTCGACCAGGGCGTCGGGGCGGTGCAGCAGCAGGACGTCGACGTACTCGGTCTGCAGCGCCTCGAGCGATTCGTGCACGGACTCGAGGATGTGCTCGTACGAGAAGTCGAAGTACGCGCCGTTCGGCGTCGGCCGGATGCCGACCTTGGTCTGCAGCACGATCTCGGCGCGTTCCGCGGGCGTCAGCGTGACGGCGGCGCCGAACCGCTCCTCGCAGCCGTGCCACTCGCCGTAGACCGCGGCGTGGTCGAACATGTTCACGCCCGCATCGCGCGAGGCGCTGTAGAGCGAACGGATGTCCTCGTCGCTCATGTCGTTGATCCGCATCAGTCCGACGACGACGTCGGAGGCGGTGAGGTCTGTCTGTGGCAACTCCAGTGTCTTCACGCCGTCGATCCTGCCAGCCGGTCCCCGGCACAGGCAGGCCCTGCCAGTACCTCAGGCGCCTTCGGGCAGCAGGACGGCGAGCACCTCGGAGCCGTCCGTCCACGTCCCGGTCAGCGTCTCGCCCTCGGGCAGGGCCGTACCGACGACCCGAGCGATGACGACCGTGCCGTGGTCGGTCGCGATCGACGTCAGGGCGTCCGCGGTGGTCGCTCGCACCGAGGTGACCGTGGGGGAGTCGGGATCGGAGCCACTCCCGCTGGCCCAGGCGTCCTTCGGCCGCTGTCCGGCACCGTTGGCCAACTCGAGCTCCGCTTCGTGCCCGCCGGTGACGATCGCCCGGCGCAGGACATCAGCGTGGACGGGATCGCCCACGGCGTCGTACACCCACCGTCGCCCGAGCACGGAGTGGTCCATCTCGGTGACCAGGAACGCGTCGGCACCGGGCAGTGGTGCATCCCGGTAGGTCAGTGGCGCCTGCAGGACCCGGCCGTCGTCGGTGCGGACGAGGAGCACCTCGACGCCGACCTCGCCAGCGGGGTCGTCGAACCGGAACTGCCCGACGACCTGGAGCGGCGATCCCGCGATGACGCCGCTCCACGCCTGGTCGGGGAGCCAGGCGGCGAGCGCCTCGGCCTTGGAGGGGCGGAGCGTTGCCTGCTCGATGACTGCCATGTCCTGACCGTACTGCCGCGCAGCACACTGCCGTCGGCGCACCTCGGGGTCAGTGGACGGAGAACCCGCCGTCCACCGCGATGGACTGCCCGGTGACGTAGGCAGACCCGGGTCCGGCGAGGAACACCGCCGCCGCGGCGAAGTCCGACGCCAGCCCGTTCCGGCCGACCAGCGTCCGCGCGGCGAGGGCCGCCACCGTCGCCGGGTCGGACCCGAGTCGCTCGTTGAGCGGGGTGCGCACGAAACCGGGGACGAGGACGTTGGAGGTGACCCCCTGCGCGGACCAGGCCTCTGCCTGGGACCGGGCCAACGCCTCCAGACCCGCCTTGGAGACCCCGTACGCGCCGCTGGCGGCGAAGGGGCGGTGGGCCTGCTGCGAACTGATCGAAACGATCCGCCCGTACCCACGCGCCGCCATGCCGGGTGCGAGCCGCTGCCCGAGCACGAACGGCGCGTCGAGGTTGACGGCCATCGTGGCGTCCCAGGTGGCCTCGTCGAGTTCGGGCATGGGCGGCCGCAGGTTGATCCCGGCGGAGTTCACCAGCACGTCGACGTCCCCGGCAGCGTCCGCGAGTGCGTGTGCGCCAGCGCGGGAGGAGAGGTCCGCGACGATGCCGTCAGCCGAGCGTCCCGCCTGGCGGAGGCCGGCGACGGTGGCGTTGATGGTCGCGGACGTCCGGGCGGCGACGAGGACGCGGGCACCCGCGTCGGCGAGTGCGGTGGCGATCGCTCGGCCGATGCCGGAGCTGCCTCCCGTCACGAGTGCGGTGCGGCCGTCGAGGCCGAAGAGCTGCTGCAGCGACATCCGGTCAGGGTACCGAGGCCCGTACGCTGGGCCGGTGCGTGACGACCTGCTGCCGATGCTCGCCTGCCCCGTGTGCGCCGAGCCCCTCGGCCGCGTCGACGGTGGCCAGGTCGGCTGCCCGAACGGTCACCGGTTCGACGAGGCGAAGCAGGGCCACCTGACCCTCCTGCCCGCGAAGCGGCGCGCACTCACCGCGGACACCCCGGAGATGGTGGACGCGCGGCTGCGGTTCCTGGGGCGCGGCCACTACGCGCCCGTCGAGCGGGCGCTCGCCGCGATCGTCGCGGATGCCACCGCGCCCGGCATCGTGCTCGACGTCGGTTCCGGCCCGGGGACCTACCTGGCGCATGCGCTGCGCGCGGCGGACGGGAGGCTCGGGGTCGCGCTCGACCTGTCGGCCGTCGCGATCCGGCGTGCGGCACGCGCCCACGAGCGCGCGGGGGCCGTCGTCGGGGACGTGACCGAGCGCCTCCCGGTCGTCGACGGCGCTGCCGCCGTCCTGCTCGACGTCTTCGCGCCCCGCAACCAGACCGAGTACGCCCGCGTCCTGCACGCCGACGGCGTGCTCGCGGTGGTGACCCCGCGGGCCGGCCACCTGGCGGAGCTCGCCGAAGCGACGATCAGCGTGGACCCGGAGAAGGAGCGCCGGCTGCACGACTCCCTGACGCCGTCGTTCGCGCTGCGGTCCTCCGAGGACCTGACCTGGTCCATGGAGTTGTCGACGGAGGACGTCCACGACGTCGTGCACATGGGGCCGAGCCACCACCACGTCGCGGCGGACACGGTGTTCGAGCCGGCGACGGTGACGGCCGCGGTCACCGTGTCGACGTGGACGCCGACGCGCTGACCGCGACCCTCAGGACGGATCAGTCGCCAGCGCGGGCGACGTCGAGCTGCCAGACCACGCCGAAGCGGTCGCGCAGCTGCCCGGCCAACGGTGCCCAGGCCGAGGGTTCCAGGGGCTGCCGGACCTCGGCGCCGTCGGACAGTACGGCCCAGTACCGCTCGATCTCGGCCGTGTCGTCGCCGTGCACGAACACGTAGAAGGCGTTCGATCCCTGGTCGTAGGGCTGCCCGGGCCAGACGTCGAAGGCCATGACGCGGAAGCCGGCGGCCGTGGCGACCTGACCGAAGACGATCCGGTCCGCCCAGGCCGGGTCGTCCAGGGCGCCCATCTGGCCGTAGGTGGCGGCGGTGACCTCGCCGCCGAAGACCGATGCGTAGAAGTCGAGCGCCGCGCGGGCGTCGCCGTCGAAGTTGAGGTGGGTTGTCGTTTCGATGCTCATGGGACGAGGATGTCGGGCAATGCGGTCAGATCGTGTCCGCTTCTCGGACGAAGATGGACGCCATGGCCGGACCCTCCGCACGGATGCTCGCGCTGCTCTCCCTGCTCCAGGTGCACCGCGACTGGCCGGGCGACGAGCTCGCCGGGCGGCTCGACGTCAGTCCGCGCACCGTCCGCCGCGACGTCGATCGGCTCCGCGGGCTCGGGTACCGGGTCGAGGCGCTCCGTGGCCCGGCCGGCGGCTACCGGCTGGAGGCCGGCTCCGACCTGCCCCCGCTGCTCTTCGACGACGACCAGGCGGTGGCGATCGCCCTGGCGCTCGCCGTGGCACCGGCATCGGGGGCGGACGTCGCCGAGTCGGCGGCCCGCGCCCTGGCGACCGTCCGGCAGGTGATGCCCGCGCGGCTGCGGTCCCGGGTCGACGCGGTGCAGGCCGTGACCGCGACGAGCCGGACCACCACCGATCCGGAGGTCCTGGTGGCGGTGAGCGAGGCCGTCCACCTGCAGGAGGTCTTCCGCTTCGGGTACGGCGACGACGAGACCCCGCACCGGGTGGAACCGCACGCCGTCGTCGCCCGGAACGGTCGCTGGTACCTGCTCGACTGGGATGCCGACCGCGACGACTGGCGCACGCACCGCATCGACCGGATCACGCCGCGGATGCGCACCCGCGTCCCCTTCACGCCACGTCCGATCCCCGGTGGCGATGCGGCCGCGTTCGTGTCCGCGCGGTTCAAGGGTTCGGCGGTCGACGACGTGTGGCCGTGCACCGGTTCGGTGACCACGACGGCGGACGATGCGCGGCGGATCGCGCCGTACCTGCCCGAGGACGCCGTGGTCGAGCAGTTCGAGGACGACCGGGCCCGCGTCACCCTCGGATCGTGGTCGTGGGACGGGCTCGCGGGAGTCGTCGCCGGGCTGGCCGTGCCGATCCGGGTCGAGGGGCCGGAGGCGCTGCGTGGCGCAGTCCGCGACCTGTCGACTCGACTCGCGACCGCGGCTGACTGAGCCGCGTCGGTCACGCGCGTTAGGAGCGTGCATGCGTCCGTCAGGGCGGCGTCAGGGATCCGTTAGGAGCGGCCTGGAGGCCCGGCGCAGGACGCAGCATCGGTTCGGCACCACTCGTGGTGCCGGTCCGCGTCACCCGGCGCGGACACCGCAGATCTTCTGGAGTCCCTCGTGTTCGACGTGTTCGTCGTCGCCGGTGTCCTCGCCGTGTTCGGCGTGGTGGCACTGATCGCCAAGGGGGTGGAACGGCTGTGATCGGCATCACCATCGCGGCCGCCGTCCTCGGCATCGCCGCAGTCGTGTACCTCGTCTGGGCGCTCGTGCGTCCGGAGCGCTTCTAGTGGGCGCCGCGGACGTCTGGGCGGGCATCGCCCAGGTCGCCACGCTCGTCCTGCTGCTCGTCGTCGCGTACCGCCCGCTCGGTGACTGGATGGCGAAGGTCTTCACGCCCGTCCGCCACAACCGGGTCGAGCGCGGGGTCTACCGGCTGATCGGGGTCGACCCGGACGCCGAGCAGTCGTGGCCCGTGTACCTGCGCGGCGTGCTGCTCTTCAGCGTCGCCGGGCTCCTGCTCGTCTACCTGCTGCAGCGCATCCAGGTCGTCCTGCCCGGCGACCTCGGGCTGCCCGGCGTCGGACCCTCGCTCGCGTTCAACACCGCGGCGTCGTTCGTGTCGAACACGAACTGGCAGTCGTACTCGCCCGAGGTCACCCTCGGCTACACGGTGCAGATGGCCGGCCTGGCGGTGCAGAACTTCCTGTCCGCGGCCGTCGGCCTGGCGGTTGCCGTGGCCCTGGTGCGCGGGTTCGCCCGTCGCAAGTCGGGCACGCTCGGCAACGTGTGGGTGGACATCGTCCGCGGGCTCGGCCGACTGCTGCTGCCCGGGGCGTTCGTCTTCGCGATCATCCTCGTCGCCGGCGGGGTCGTCCAGTCGTGGGGGAGCGGCACCGACGTCACCACGCTCATCGGTGGCACGCAGCACATCCCGGACGGGTTCGTCGCGTCGCAGGAGGCGATCAAGGAGCTCGGCACGAACGGTGGTGGCTACTTCAACGCGAACTCGGCGCACCCGTTCGAGAACCCGCAGGCGTGGACGAACCTCGTCGAGATCTTCCTGATGCTCGTCATCCCGTTCTCGCTCCCGCGCACGTTCGGGCGCCTGGTCGGCGACGACCGCCAGGGGTACGCGATCCTCGCCGTGATGGGCGCGATCTTCCTCGTGTCGCTGTCGGTCATGTCGATCGCCGAACTCGGCGGCGGCGGTGTCGCCACACACGCTGCCGGTGCCGCGATGGAGGGCAAGGAGAGCCGCTTCGGCATCCTCGGTTCGACGCTCTTCTCGACCGCGACCACCTCGACGTCCACCGGTGCGGTCAACGCGATGCACGACAGCTACACCCCGATCGGCGGGATGATGGCGCTCGTCAACATGATGCTCGGCGAGGTCACCCCCGGCGGCGTCGGATCCGGCCTGTACGGCATGCTCGTGCTCGCCGTGATCACGGTGTTCATCGGCGGCCTGCTCGTCGGTCGCACCCCGGAGTACCTCGGCAAGAAGATCCGCGCCAAGGAGATGACCTTCGCGGCGCTGTACATCCTCGTCACGCCGACGCTCGTGCTCCTGGCCACCGGGCTCTCGCTCGTGATCCCCGGGGTCCGCGAACAGGTGCTCGGGACGTCGATCTTCAACCCCGGCAACCACGGGCTGACCGAGCTGCTCTACGCCTTCACCTCGGGTGCGAACAACAACGGCTCGGCCTTCGGCGGGCTCACCGCGAACACCACCTGGATGAACTCCTCGCTCGGCGTCGTGATGCTGCTCGGCCGCTTCGTGCCGATGGTGTTCGTCCTGGCGCTCGCCGGGTCCCTCGCCGCGCAGGACCGGGTGCCGGAGACCGCCGGCACGCTGCCCACCCACCGCCCGCTGTTCATCGGGCTGCTCGGCGGCGTCGCCGTCATCGTCACCGCACTCACCTACTTCCCGGTGCTCGCACTGGGTCCGCTCGCAGAAGGACTGTCATGACCACCCCCGTGACCACGGAGTCGGAACCGCGCACCGCCGTGGAACCGGCCACCCGCTCGTCCGCATTCGGACCCCGCCAACTGGTGGCGGGCCTCCCGGGCGCCCTGCGGAAACTCGATCCGCGACTCATGTGGCGGAACCCCGTCATGTTCATCGTCGAGGTCGGCGCGGCGCTGACGACGGCGGCTGCCGTCGTCGAGCCGTCCGCGTTCACGATCGCCATCGCCGTCTGGCTCTGGCTCACCGTCGTCTTCGCCAACCTGGCGGAGTCGGTGGCCGAGGGCCGTGGCAAGGCGCAGGCCGACACCCTGCGGAAGACCCGCTCGACCACGAGCGCCCGTCGGGTGCTCGGGTACGCGACGACCGACGCGGCCGCGACCGGCAACGAGACCGAGGAGGTCGCGTCCGTCGACCTGGCCAAGGGCGACGTGGTCGTGGTCGTCGCCGGCGAGGTCATCCCCGGCGACGGTGACGTCATCGACGGCATCGCGTCGGTCGACGAGTCGGCCGTCACCGGCGAGTCCGCACCGGTCATCCGCGAGTCCGGCGGTGACCGCAGTGCCGTCACCGGCGGCACCCGGGTGCTGTCGGACCGGATCGTGGTGCGCATCACCTCGACGCCGGGTGAGACCTTCATCGACCGGATGATCCGCCTGGTCGAGGGTGCGGCACGGCAGAAGACGCCGAACGAGATCGCGCTGAACATCCTGCTCGCCTCGTTGTCGATCGTCTTCGTGATCGTCTGCCTGACGATGCAGCCCATCGCGGGACTCGTCGGTGCGACGGTCAGCGTGCCGGTGCTCATCGCCCTGCTCGTCTGCCTCATCCCGACCACCATCGGAGCCCTGCTCTCCGCGATCGGCATCGCCGGCATGGACCGGCTCGTGCAGCACAACGTGCTGGCGATGTCGGGCCGCGCGGTCGAGGCCGCCGGCGACATCACGACGCTGCTGCTCGACAAGACCGGCACGATCACCTACGGCAACCGTCGGGCATCCCGCGTGGTGCCGGTGCCGGGCGTGAGCGAGGCTTCGCTCATGGCGGCAGCCGCGCTGTCGAGCGCCGCCGACGGGACACCGGAAGGCCGCTCGATCGTGTCGCTCGCTGCTGACGCAGGGGTGGCGCCGGCACTGCCGGACGGCGCTGTCGAGGTGCCGTTCACGGCGCAGACGCGCATGTCCGGTCTCGACCTGCCCGACGGCTCACAGATCCGGAAGGGCGCCGCTGCGGCAGTGCTCGCCTGGGCGGACACCACCGATGCCGGTGTGGTTTCGGCCATCGACGCGACCGTCGCGGAGATCTCCGACCAGGGCGGCACCCCGCTCGTCGTCGGTCGCCGCTCGTCAACGGGCGCGGTCGCCCTGCTCGGCGTCGTGCACCTGAAGGACGTCGTCAAGGACGGCATGGCGTCGCGGTTCGCCGAGCTCCGGTCGATGGGCATCCGCACGGTGATGATCACCGGCGACAACCCCCGCACCGCGGCCGCCATCGCCCACGAGGCCGGCGTCGACGACTTCCTCGCCGAGGCCACCCCGGAGGACAAGCTCGCCTACATCAAGCGCGAGCAGGAGGGCGGCAACCTCGTCGCCATGACCGGTGACGGCACCAACGACGCCCCGGCCCTGGCCCAGGCGGACGTCGGCGTCGCGATGAACACCGGCACGACGGCGGCGAAGGAGGCGGGCAACATGGTCGACCTCGACTCCGACCCGACCAAGCTCATCGACGTCGTCCGCATCGGCAAGCAGCTGCTCATCACCCGCGGTGCCCTGACCACCTTCTCCATCGCCAACGACGTCGCGAAGTACTTCGCGATCATCCCGGCGATGTTCCAGGCGGCGTTCCCCGGGCTCGCGGCGCTCAACATCATGGGGCTGCACAGCCCGTCGTCCGCGATCCTGTCGGCGGTCATCTTCAACGCGCTCGTCATCGTGGCGCTCATCCCGCTGTCCCTGCGTGGCGTCAAGTACCGCGCGGCCGCAGCGTCGTCGATCCTCGGCCGCAACCTGCTCGTCTACGGGCTGGGCGGCGTGGTCGTCCCCTTCATCGGCATCAAACTGATCGACCTCGTGGTCGGTCTCATCCCGGGGTTCTAGTCATGGCATCTGCACGTTCCACCTTCCGTTCCGCCGGTGTGGCCATCCGCCTCACCCTCGTCGCCACCGTCGTCCTGGGCGTCGGCTACCCGCTCGCCGTCTGGGGAGTCGGCCAGGCGGCGTTCCACGACCAGGCCAACGGTTCGATGGTCACGGACTCGTCCGGCAAGGTCGTCGGTTCCTCGTTGATCGGGCAGTCGTTCACCGGCAAGCAGGCCGACCGCTGGTTCCAGTCGCGGCCGTCCGCCGCCGGGGACGGCTACGACGCGGGGGCGTCCTCCGGCTCGAACCTCGGGCCGAACAACGCCGACCTGCTCAAGGCCGTCGAGGAGCGTCGTGCGGCGCTGGCGAAGGCCGACGGGGTCCCCGCCGCGCAGGTGCCTGCCGACGCCGTGACCGCATCCGGTTCGGGGCTCGACCCGGACATCAGCCCGGCCTACGCGTCCCAGCAGGTGGCTCGAGTGGCCTCGGCGCGGGGGTTGCCCGTCGCAACCGTGCGGCAGCTCGTGGCGTCGCACACCGAGTCGCGGCAGCTCGGGTTCCTCGGTGAGCCCGTGGTGAACGTGTTGTCGCTGAACCTGGCCCTGGCGAAGCTGTCCTGACCGTGGGTGACCCCTCCGCAAAACACCGGTGCTCGCGCGTCGAACACCCGCAATCCGCGGTGCGACAGGTGAACACCGGTGTTTTGCGGAGACCGACCCCCGCACGCGAGAGGATGAGCACGTGAAGCGCGGGAAGCTGCGGGTCCTGCTCGGTGCGGCGCCCGGTGTCGGCAAGACCTACACGATGCTCGAAGAGGGGCGTCGGCTGCTCGACGAGGGACGCGACGTGGTCGTCGCCGTCGTCGAGACGCACGAGCGCGCCGCCACCGCGGCACTGGTGGACGGGCTCGAGGTCGTGCCCCGCCGCACCGTCTCGCACCGGGGTGTCGACCTGGACGACCTCGACCTCGACGCCGTCATCGCCCGGGCACCCGAGGTCGCGCTGGTCGACGAACTCGCGCACACGAACGCCCCGGGGAGCCCGAACGAGAAACGCTGGCAGGACGTCGAAGCGCTGCGGGACGCCGGCATCGACGTCATCTCGACCGTCAACGTGCAGCACATGCAGTCCCTCGGCGACGTGGTCCGCGAGATCACCGGCACCGTGCAGCGCGAGACCGTCCCCGACGCCGTGGTGCGCGCGGCCGACCAGATCGAGGTCGTCGACCTGGCCCCGGCAGCGCTGCGCGAACGGCTCTCCGACGGGCTCGTGTACCCGGCGGCCCGGATCGACGCCGCGCTGTCGAACTACTTCCGCCTCGGCAACCTCACCGCACTGCGCGAGATCGCTCTGCTCTGGCTCGCCGACGAGGTCGACGACGCGCTCAAGGCCTACCGCGCCGAGCACGGCATCGAGCACCGGTGGGAGACCCGGGAGCGCGTGCTCGTCGCCCTGACCGGCGGCCCCGAGGGCGAGACCCTGTTGCGCCGCGGCGCCCGCATCGCCGCCCGCAGTGCCGGCGGTGAACTCGCCGCCGTGCACGTGACGACGAACGACGGCCTGCGCGTCCGGCACCCCGGCGCGCTCGGCAAGCAGCGGACCCTGCTCGAGCAGCTCGGTGGGACGTACCACCAGGTCGTCGGCGACGACGTGCCGAGCACGCTGGTGCGGTTCGCGCGGTCGATCGACGCCACCCAGATCGTGATCGGGGTCAGCCGCCGCAGTCGGCTCGCGGCCGCCATGACCGGCCCGGGGATCGGCAACACCGTGATCCGCGAGTCCGGCGACATCGACGTGCACGTCGTCACGCACGAGCGAGCCGGCGGCGGGATCACCCTGCCGAAGCTCGGCGGCAGCCTGTCGCGCGGCCGGGTGGTCGCCGCGTTCGTCCTGTCGGTCCTGGTCGGGCCGCTGCTCACGTGGGTGCTGTCGATCGGCAGTGATCCGGACGCCATCACGGTGGACGTACTGGCGTACCAGCTGCTCGTCCTGGTCGTGGCGCTCGTGGGCGGGATGTGGCCGGCGGTGTTCACGGCCGTGCTGTCCGGACTGAGCCTCGACTACTTCTTCGTGCAACCCCTCTACATGGTCACCGTCCAGCAGCCGTGGCACCTGTTCGCCCTGGTCATGTACGTGATCAGTGCGGTGCTGGTCAGCTTCGTGGTCGACCGGTCTGCTCGGCGGTCGCGCGCTGCCCGTCGGGCCTCGGCCGAGTCCGGGCTCCTGATGGGCATCGCCGGCAGCGTGCTCCGCGGCGACGACGCCCTGCAGGCGCTGCTCGACCGCACCCGTGAAGCCTTCGGCTTCGCCGGCGTCCGGATCCGCCAGGGCGACGAGGTGCCGGCGACCTCCGGCGAGTTCGGTGCGACGCCGGACGCGTCGACGACGCTGGCGTCCGGCGCCGTGCTCGAGTTCGCCGGTGCGCCCGACGACCCGACCCAACGCCGGCTGCTGCGGGTCGTCGAGCAGCAGCTCGACGCCGCCGTCGAGCACCGGGAGCTGACCCGCACCGCCGTCGGCGCCGAGCGCATCGCCGCCGCCGACCGGGTCCGGAGCGCGCTGCTCGCGGCCGTCGGCCACGACGTGCGCCGACCCATCGCCGCGGCCTCCGCCGCCGTGCAGACGCTGCGTGCGTCCGACATCGACCTGTCCGGGGCCGACCGGGAGGCGCTGCTCGCGACCGCCGACGAGAGCCTCGGTCAGCTGGCGGTGCTGTTGGCAGACCTGTTGGACGTCAGCCGCGTGCAGGCCGGAGTCCTCGCGGTCACCCCGGCGGCGATCGCGCTCGAGACGGTGGTCGCGCCGGCGCTCGACGAGCTGGAGCTCGGCCCCGACGACGTCGACCTCGACCTGCCCGCGGACCTGCCGCCGGTGCTCGCCGACCCGGTCCTGCTGCAGCGCGTCGTCGTGAACCTGCTCGCCAACGCCGCCCGGTACGCACCGGACGGCACCCACGTCCGGGTCGCCGCCAGCGCCTTCGCCGGCGGGGTCGAACTCCGCGTCGCCGACCACGGCCCCGGGATCCCCGAGGACCGCCGCGACGAGGTGTTCCAGCCGTTCCAGCGGCTCGGAGACACCGACAACGAGACCGGCCTCGGGCTCGGCCTGGCCCTGGCGCGCGGGTTCACCGAGGGCATGGGCGGCACGATCGAGGTCGACGACACCCCGGGCGGTGGGCTCACCGTCGTGGTGCGGCTGCCGATCGCCGGGCACGTGGGAGTGGAGATCCGATGAAGGTCCTGATCGCTGACGACGACGCGCAGCTCGTCCGCGCGCTGTCGGTGACGCTCTCGGCGCGCGGGTACGACGTCGTCACGGCTCGGGACGGGCGCGAGGCGATCGACGCCGTCATCACCGAGCGCCCCGACCTGGTGCTGCTCGACCTCGGCATGCCCCGGCTCGACGGCATCGGGGTGCTCGAGGGCGTCCGGGCTTGGTCGCAGGTGCCGGTCCTCGTGCTCTCGGGGCGCACCGACTCGTCGGACAAGGTCGACGCGCTCGACGCCGGTGCGGACGACTACGTGACGAAGCCGTTCCAGATGGACGAGCTCCTCGCCCGGCTGCGGGCACTCGGGCGGCGCCGTGTGGTGGCGTCCGAGGAGACCCCGACGATCGCGATCGGACCGCTGCTCGTGGACCTCGTCGCGAAGCAGGTCACCCCGGCCGAGGGCCCCGCGATCCGCCTGACGCCCACCGAGTGGCGCCTGCTCGAGGTCCTGGTCACGAACCCCGACCGCCTGATGACCCGCGAGATGCTGTTGACCGAGGTCTGGGGCCCGACGCACGGCAACGACTCCGGGTACCTGCGCCTCTACATGGCCCAGCTGCGGCGGAAGCTCGAGCCCGATCCCGCGCACCCGCGCTACCTGGTGACGGAGTCCGGCATGGGGTACCGCTTCGCCCCCGGAGCGTAGGGCGGACCGCCGCCGCGGACACCCTGGCGGGTCGCTGTCGGGGAACTGTCGTGTCGGTGGCGGGTCCCTGTCGTGGTGCGGCGTTCCGCGGTTCCCTACTGTTCAGGACATGAACGAGATGCGGATCGGTGAACTCCGACGACTGCGGGGCTGGACCCAGGAACGACTGGCCGAGACGAGCGGCATCGCCGTGCGGACGGTGCAACGGATGGAGAGCGGCAACGACGCGAGCCTCGAGTCGCTGTCCGCGGTGGCCACGGCCCTCGAGGTCCCCGTGCGCGACCTGTTCGCCACCGAGGAGCCGGCCTCGCTCGACCCGGGGGTGCGCGGGCTCGACGAGCGCGCCGAGCGGGAGCAGGCGCAGCGCGACGCTGCTTCGCGCGGCTGGCAGTACCTGTACTCCGGCGTCGGCATCGTCGTGACGCTCGGCACCCTGGCACTGATCGGTTCGCGCATCTGGCCGGGGGCCGCGATCTTCGTCATCCCCATCTACTGGGCGGGTGGGCGGCTGCTCTCGCAGTTCCTGATGGCGACCGTCGTCGAGCCCGCGCTCGACCGTCGGTACCCGTTGTCGCGGTCTCGTCGGGACGCCTCGTCGCGGTCCCGTCGGTTCACGCCCGGGAGCTGAACGCCGCGAGCTCCGCCCGGGTCCGGGCGCCGTGCTTCCGGAGCAGGTTCGCCACGTGGTACTTCACCGTGTTGACGCTGATGCCGAGCCCCTCGGCGATCTCCCGGTTGCCGACACCGGTCGCCACGAGCCGCAGCACGTCGCGCTCCCGCGGGGTCAGGTCGCCGTCGTCGACCGCGTCCACCTCGGTCGGCCGCGGGTCGAGCGGCAGTGAGATGTCGAGCACGGACCCCCAGCCGGGCGTGCTCGCGACCTGCACCCGCCCGTCGAGCGTGACGACCCGCTCCGCGATCGGTCGCATGGCGTCGTCCTGCACGTCGAGCGTGCCGGAGCCGTCGTCCCGGAGCTGCATGAGCAGGTTCCGGCCGTCGCAGTCCCACTGGATGCGCACCCGCTTCGCCGCACCGTCGTCGACCAGGGCGAGCACCGCGGTCCGGACGATCGCCCGGGCCGCGTGGGCGACGTCACCCGGGAGCGCGCGGCCGGTGGCCGGCGGCTCGACGAACTGCACGTCGAGGTCCCCGAAGCGCACGAGCGGTCGCAGGTCGGCGCGCAACCGCGAGAACGCACCGGTGACGGGTTCGAGCAGGGTGCTCCGCTGCTGATCGGTCACGGTGCGCAGGTCGACGAGGGCGGCCGAGGCGATCTCGACGGCCTCCGCCCGGGCAGCCGCGTCGGTGACCCGCGACGACCGGAGCACGGCGAGGACGGACTCCAGGGTGAGCGCGTGCCGGTCCGCCTGCTCGGCGACGGTCCGGGCGTGCTCGGCGGCCGCGAGCCGGATGGCGGAGCCGCCCCGGGCCTCCAGGGTGTCGACCGATGCGTCCATGGACGCGACCGTACCCGTCCCACCCGAGCGGACGGGCCCACCCGATGGGATGGGGTCCCTGCCGGGGCGGGTAGCGGCGTGCCGGGGCGCGCGACGGAAGGATCGAGGGCATGGCAGCAACCACCGTCTCCGCAGCGCTCGACCTGGTCGTCCGCGAGGTCGGCGACCTGGCGGCCCGCCTCGACGACGCCCCGGCCCAGCGCGCACTCGACCTCATCGAGGGCGCCGACCGGGTGTTCGTCCACGGCGCCGGTCGCTCCGGCCTCGCCCTCCGCATGACCGCGATGCGCCTCATGCACCTCGGGCTCGACGCCCACGTCGTCGGCGAGGTCACCACTCCGGCCATCCGTCCGGGTGACCTGCTCCTCGTCGCGAGCGGCTCCGGTACGACCACCGGCATCGTGCAGGCCGCGCGCACCGCGCACGAGGTCGGCGCATCCGTCGTGGCGCTCTCGACCACCGACGACTCCCCGCTCTCCGAGCTGGCGGACGTCACGATCGTGCTGCCCGCCGCGACGAAGACCGACCGCTCCGGCACCGCCTCGGCCCAGTACGCCGGTGGCCTCTTCGAACAGGCGGTCGCCCTGGTGGGCGACGCCGTGTTCCACGCCCTGTGGACCCGAGGCGGGCAGTCCGCCGACGACCTCTGGCCCCGTCACGCCAACCTCGAATGAAAGGCACACCCATGCAGCTCCAGTTCGCCATGGACACCCTGACCACCGAAGCCGCCCTCGAGCTCGCCGCCGCGGCCGCGCCGCACGTCGACGTCCTCGAGCTCGGCACGCCCCTGATCAAGAGCGCCGGCCTGTCCGCCGTCACCGCGATCAAGGAAGCACACCCCGACAAGATCGTGTTCGCCGACCTCAAGACCATGGACGCCGGTGAGCTCGAGGCTGACATCGCCTTCTCGGCCGGTGCCGACCTGGTCACCGTCCTCGGTGTCGCCGGCGACTCGACGATCGTCGGCGCCGTCAAGGCCGCCAAGAAGCACGGCAAGGGCATCGTCGTCGACCTGATCGGCGTCTCCGACAAGGCCGCCCGCGCCCGCGAGGTCGTCGCGCTCGGCGCCGAGTTCGTCGAGGTCCACGCCGGGCTCGACGAGCAGGCGGAAGAGGGCTTCACGTTCTCGACCCTGCTCGACGCCGGCAAGGACTCGGGCGTCCCGTTCTCGATCGCGGGCGGCGTGAACGCGTCCTCGGTCGCCTCGGTGCAGGAGGCCGGTGCCCGCATCGCCGTCGCCGGCAGCGCGATCTACAGCGCCTCGGACGTCGGCGCAGCAGCCGCCGAGATCCGCGCCGCCATCAAGTAGCGCGTCCCAGTCGCCCTCCTCGGGCGACGGTCAACGAGTGAGCAGAAGACGTCGAGTGCGACCACCGCACCCGACGTCTTCTGCTCACTGGCTCCCGCCCCTGCGGTCACACCCCGCCCCGCGGTAGCGTCGGGCCGTGGGGATCGAACTGCGCCGCGCGACCGCCGACGACTGGGAAGCCTGGCGACCAGTGCGCCTCCGCGCGCTCGCCGATGCCCCGCACGCCTTCGGCTCGACGCTGCAGGACTGGGCGAACGCACCCGAACACCGGTGGCGCACCCGCCTGTCGATCCCGGGAGCGCTCGACCTGCTCGCAGTCGACACCGCTGCCGAGGTTCCCGGCACGGTCGTCGGGATGGCCAGCGGGATCCCACCCACCGGCCCCGACGGCCCCGCCGAGCTCATCTCGATGTGGGTCGACCCGGCAGCGCGCGGCCGCGGTGTTGCCCGCGCCCTCATCGACGCGATCGCCGTGTGGGCGGCGACCTCCGGAGCCACCGAACTCGAACTCTCGGTGCTGCCCGACAACGCCGTCGCCCGCCGCGCCTACGAGCGAGTCGGCTTCAGCGCCCGCGACGAACCCGGCGATCCGTTGCCGGACGGTCGGACCGAGGTCCGGATGCGTCGTACGGTGGCCACATGAACCGAGCGCTGCGCTGGACCTCCTGGATCGTCGCCGTCGTCGTGCTGATCGCGGTGGTGTTCCTCGTGTGGGCGCACATCGTGATGCAGGGCACCCGCAGCGCTGCCCTGCAGGTCTGGCGCGACGACCGGATCGCGGTCCGGGACGCCGGTGACTCGGTGGTGATGACCCCGACCGGCCAGGCCGACGGGGTCGGGATCGTCTTCATCCCCGGCGCGAAGGTCGATCCGTACGCCTACATGGCCACGTTCCGGCAGGTGGTCGCCAACGGCACGACGGTGGTCATCACGAAGCCGACGCTGAACCTCGCGTTCTTCGACACCCGGCCGCTCGCCACGTTCGAGGCCCACGCGCCCTCGGTCACACGCTGGGGGGTCGGCGGGCACTCCCTCGGCGGGGTCCGCGCGTGCCAGCTCGCCCAGGACGCCGACGGCTTGCTGCTGCTCGGCAGCTACTGCGCGAACGACATCAGCCGCTCCTACATCGACGTGCTGAGCGTCTCCGGTTCGCGTGACGGCCTGTCGACGCCGGCCAAGGTCGACGCCGCGCGGGACAAGCTGCCGTCGACCGCCACCATGACCGAGATCCAGGGGTCGAACCACGCCGACTTCGGTGCCTACGGCGACCAGCCGGGCGACCGCACGGCGACCATCAGCCGTGCTGATGCCCGCCAGCAGATCTCGGACGCGATCGAGGCCTGGGTGCGCGACCTGCGCTGACCAGGCGGGCGGACCGGCGGACGCACCACGGGCCTCCAGACGGTCTGCCTGGAGGCCCGTGGTGCGTGACGTCAGTGGATCACGCCCGCCTCGTGGTCGCGTCCTGAACGTCGCCCAGTGAACCGGGCGACGAAGTACAGGACCACGCCGACGGCGAGCAGGATCGCGGCGTAGAGCCAGACCTGACCGCTCTGCTGCGTCAGCAGCAGGATGCACGACAGCACCCCGAGCACCGGGACGAACGTCCAGACCCGGAAGTGGTCGTGCTCGACGTGGTCGCGGCGGAGCACCAGCACGGCGACGTTCGTGCTGATGAACACGAAGAGCAGCAGGAGCACGACGGTCTCGGCCAGCACGCCCACGTCGCCCACCAGGGTCAGGAGCATCGCGACGACCGTGGTGGCGACGATGGCGGTCCACGGGGTCTTCCGGTTCGGCAGGACCTTCGCGAGCAGGGCGGGCAGGAGCCGCTGCTCGGCCATGCCGTAGGTCACGCGGCTCGACATGATCATCGTGAGCAGCGCGCCGTTCGCGACGGCGACCAGGGCGATGAGGCTGAAGACCCAGTCGGGGATCGGGACGCCGGTGGCGGAGACGACCGCGAGGAGCGGGCCGCTGGACTCGGACAGCTCCGACGCGGGCAGGGCGATCGCACTGGCGAGGGCGACGAGGACGTAGACGACGCCGGCCGTGGCGAGGGCACCGAACAGGGCCTTCGGGTAGACGCGGCGGGGGTCGCGGACCTCCTCCGCGATGTTGGCGGACGTCTCGAAGCCGACGAACGAGTAGTAGGCGACGATCGCGGCGCTCAGGGTCGCCAGGGCCGGGTTCGCCTCGGACGGGAACGCGCCGATCCGGGAGACGTCACCGCCGCCACCGCCGAGCATCACGGCCACGACCACGATCACGATGACCAGGCCGGAGACCTCGATGATCGTCATCACGACGTTGCTCTTGAGCGAGTCGGAGATGCCGCGGGCGTTCAGGCAGGCGATCAGGGCGAGGAAGACGATCGCGGTGGGCACGGGCGGCAGGTCGACGAACGTGCCGAGGTAGTCGCCGGCGAAGGCGAGCGACAGACCGGCGGCGCTCGTGACGCCGGCGGCGAGCATGCTGAACCCGACCAGGAACGAGACGATCGGCGCCTTGTAGGCGCGTTCGGCGAAGACCGCGGCACCGCCGGCCTTCGGGTACTTCGTCACGAGTTCGGCGTAGGAGCCCGCGGTGAGCAGGGCCAGCAGGAGCGCGAGCACCAGCGGTGCCCAGAGCGCACCGCCGACGTCCTTCGCCAGCGTCCCCATCAGGGCGTAGATGCCGGCACCGAGCACGTCGCCGAGGATGAAGAGGAACAGCAGCGGGCCGGTGATCGCCTGGCGGAGCTTCGACTGCGTGCCGTCGTGGGGTGCGGCCGTGGTGTCGCTGGTCATGGTGGTGCCTTTCGTCCGGGTCAGCGTGCCGGGGCCTGTCTCAGAGGCCTCACAGGTGCACCGTGGCGGGGGTCCTCCCTGCACGGCGGAGCGGCCGGTGAACTCGCTCCACAGGGTGCGGCGCGTCGGAACGTCCGGACTGGAGCGGTCCTAGACTCGTCGGGAGCCACACGTCCACCACCAGTCCCCGGAGGACCGCAGATGACGACGCAGGACCAGCGCACGCCCGCGCGACTCAGTGACCAGCGCGCGCTCCTGTTCGACCTCGACGGCGTGCTCACCCCGACCGCCGACGTCCACATGCGCGCGTGGAGCCGACTGTTCACGCCGTACCTCGAAGCACACGGGGTCGCGCCGTACACCGAGCAGGACTACTTCACCTCCATCGACGGCAAGCCCCGCTACGACGGCGTGCGCTCGCTGCTCGAGTCGCGCGGCATCGACCTGCCGCAGGGCACTCCCGACGACGCGCCGGACACCGACACGGTGTGCGGGCTCGGCAACCGGAAGAACGCGGAGTTCACCGCCGAGCTCGACGAGCACGGCGTCGAGCCCTACCCGGGGTCGCTCCGGTTCCTGACCGCCGCGATCGCCGCAGGCATGTCCGTCGCGGTCGTCTCGAGCTCGGCGAACGCCACGTCGGTGCTCCGGACGGCGGGCATCCTCGACCGGTTCCCCGTCGTCGTCGACGGGCTCGTCGCGCGCCAGGACGGCCTGACCGGCAAGCCGGCGCCCGACACCTACCTCGACGCGGCGACCCGGTTCGGACTCACCGCCGCCGAGTGCGTCGTGGTCGAGGACGCCACCAGCGGGGTCGAAGCCGGCCGCAACGGGTCGTTCGGTCTCGTCGTCGGTGTCGACCGCGGTGCCGGGGCGGACGCCCTGCGCGAGCACGGTGCCGACGTCGTCGTGTCCGACCTCGACGAACTCATCGACCAGCTGCCCGCACCGGCCACCAGCACGACGTAGGCCACCCGGCCGGACGCTCCCTGGCTGCCGGCCGCACCGACGTACCCATCTCCCTCCCTTCCCACGGAGCAGCATGAACCCCATCACCTCGGACCCCCTCGACCGCGTCCGCTACCCGATCGACGAGTGGGCCCTCGTCGAGACCGAGTACACCCCCGACGAGCAGGGCGTCGCCGAGACGAACTTCGCCGTCGGCAACGGGTACCTCGGCCTGCGCGGCAACCTCGACGAAGGCCGTGGCGGCGTGCAGTACGGCACGTACATCAACGGGTTCCACGAGACCTGGCCGATCCGGCACGCGGAAGACGCCTTCGGCTTCGCGAAGACCGGGCAGACGATCATCAACGCGCCCGACGCCAAGGTCATCCGCCTGTACGTCGACGACGAGCCGCTCGTGCTGGCCGAGGCCGACATCCTCCGGCACACGCGTCGGCTGGAGTTCCGCGGCGGCTACCTGTTCCGCGAGACCGAGTGGTCGACGCCGTCCGGCAAGCGGGTGCTCATCCGGGCACGTCGACTCGTGTCGTTCACCGACCGGCACCTCGCCGTCATCGACTACGAGGTCACCGTGCTCGACGCGGACGCCTCGATCCTGCTGTCGAGCCAGATCCTCAACCGCCAGGACGTGCAGGACGAGTACCACGCCGGCATGCGGGCCGCGGCGAACGCCTTCGACCCCCGCAAGGCCGAGTCGTTCACCGAGCGGGTGCTCGTGCCGAAGCTCAAGCGCAGCACCGGCGGCCGTTCGGTCCTCGGGTACCAGGCGTCCAGCTCCGGCATGACGATCTGCGTCGGCGTCGAGCACCACATCGAGACCGAGAACAGCTGGGACGAGTCGTCGTCGATCGAGGACGACCTGGCGAAGCACGTCTACCGGGTGCAGGCCCGCGCGGGGCAGCCCATCCGGCTCGTGAAGCACGTGGTCTACCACACCTCCCGCGGGGTGCCCGTGCGCGAGCTCGCCGACCGGTGCGACCGCACGCTCGACCGCGCGCACGCCGAGAACGTCGACGAGACCTTCGCGAAGCAGCGCGACTGGCTCGACGACTACTGGGCCCGCAGCGACGTCGAGATCGCCGGTCAGCCCGCGATCCAGCAGGCCGTCCGCTGGAACCTCTTCCAGCTCGCGCAGGCCACCGCCCGCACCGACGGCCACGGCATCGCCGCGAAGGGCGTCACCGGCTCCGGCTACGGCGGCCACTACTTCTGGGACATGGAGATCTACGTCCTGCCGTTCCTGTCGTACACGGCGCCGATCGTCGCCCGGAACGCCCTGCGCTTCCGCTACAACATGCTCGACGCGGCACGGGCTCGGGCCCGCGAGCTGAACCAGCGCGGCGCCCTGTTCCCGTGGCGGACGATCAACGGTGAAGAGTCCAGCGCCTACTACGCCGCCGGCACCGCGCAGTACCACATCGACGCCGACATCTCGCATGCGCTCATGCAGTACGTACGGGCCTCGGGCGACCGCGAGTTCCTGAAGCGCGGCGCCATCGACGTGCTCGTGGAGACCGCCCGGCTCTGGGCCGACCTCGGGTTCTGGCGGTCCAACGGTGACAAGAAGTTCCACATCGACGGCGTCACCGGGCCGGACGAGTACACGACCGTCGTCGACGACAACCTCTACACGAACGTCATGGCGCGGGCGAACCTGTGGTTCGCCGTCAACGCCTGCCGCGAGCTCGCCGCCGACGACGCCGAAGAGTACGACCGCATGGTGCGCCGGACCGGTCTGCAGCCGGACGAGCTCGTCGAGTGGGAGCACGCCGCCGAGTCGATGGAGATCCCCTTCGACCCGCACCGCGGCATCCACCCGCAGGACGCCCAGTTCCTCGACAAGGAACTCTGGGACCTCGAGAACACCCCCGAGTCCAAGCGCCCGCTGCTGCTCCACTACCACCCGCTGGTCATCTACCGGTTCCAGGTGCTGAAGCAGGCCGACGTCGTGCTCGCACTGTTCCTACAGGGGCACGAGTTCACGGATGCCGAGAAGCGTCGCGACTTCGACTACTACGACGCACTCACCACCGGTGACTCGACGCTGTCCGCGGTCGTGCAGTCGATCATGGCGGCCGAGGTCGGGTACCACGACCTCGCCGACCAGTACTTCCAGACCGCGCTCTACGTCGACCTGGCGGACCTGCACGGCAACACCTCGGACGGCGTGCACATCGCGTCGACCGGTGGCATCTGGGGTGCGCTCGTCAACGGCTTCGGCGGCATGCGCGACCACGGCGGCCGGATGAGCTTCAACCCGCGGCTGCCGAAGCACTGGGACCGTCTGTCCTACCGTCTGACGGTGCGAGGATCGCGGGTCCGGGTCGACCTCGAGCAGGAAGCCATGACGCTCACGGTCGAGACCGGTTCGGGCTTCACGGTGTGGGTGCACAACCAGCAGTGGGACATCGAGGCGGGGGAGCCCACCGTGGTGCCGCTGCTGCACCACGGGCCGCGGATGTCCGGGCACGCCCCGACCACGAGCGACATCCAGGGCACGCTGCGGGCGGACGGCTCGGTCATCACCGCGTCGATCCCGACGATCTCCCTGGAGCGCGACTTCGACCTCGACGACTCGACCGGCTGACGCCAGTACCTGCCCTGCCCTGCGCTGCAGTCGCACGTCGCCCCGGTTCCGCCTCGCGGAGCCGGGGCGACCTGTGTTCCCGGGACGTTGCCGGCGCCTCCGAGCGCGTCCAGCCGGCCCGGGGCACCGTGGTCTGCCGTGCCCCTCGGGTCGATGGCGTCTCCCCGGGCACGGTTCGTGCAACGAGAGGAGACATCATGGGCAACCGGTTCGAGGGCAAGGTCGCGATCGTCACGGGCGCAGGGTCCGGCATCGGTGAGGCGACGGCGCGGGCGTTCATCGACGAGGGCGCGTCGGTCGTGCTGACCGACAGCGTCGAGGAGAAGGTCCGCGCGGTGGGTGACTCCCTGCCGACGCACCGGGTCGTCGCCCTGCACGCCGACGTGGCGAGCCCGGAGGACTGGGAGACCGTCGTCTCGGCGGCGATCGACCGCTTCGACCGGCTCGACGTCCTGGTGAACAACGCCGGGACCTTCAGCTCGGGCGACATCACCGACATCAGCACGGCCGAGTGGCGCCGGGTCATCGAGACCGACCTGTCCGGTGTGTTCTACGGCACCCGGGCGGCCCTGCCGTTCCTGCGCGAGACGAAGGGGTCGATCGTCAACACGTCGTCGGTCTCCGGTGAGGACGCTGACTGGCGGATGAGCCCCTACAACGCGGCGAAGGGCGGCGTGACGAACTTCACCAAGGCGGCTGCCCTCGACAACGGGCAGTTCGGCGTGCGCGTGAACGCCGTCGCTCCGGGACTCATCTGGACCGACCTGACCCAGGAGCAGGCGGAGGACGAGGCCCTGCAGTCGAAGTTCACCGAGCGCATCGCCCTCGGCCGCGGAGGTCGCTCTGCCGAGGTCGCCGAGGCGATCCTGTTCCTGGCCAGCGACGCGGCCTCGTTCATCACGGGCGCGGTCCTGCCGGTGGACGGCGGCACCATGGCGAGCAACGGGCAGCCGCCGCAGGCCTGAGCTGCCGCAGCGGCGTCGGCGGCACCGTCAGCTGGCGACGAGCTCGACCTTGAACCGCTCGGCGTCCTCGAGGAAGGCCGCGTGGTGCTCCGGACCACCGGCGAACGGGTGTCGGTCCTCGTACAGGCGTGCCCAGCCGTGACCGGGAGCCTCGGCCCAGAGTCGCTCCACCGTCTCGGCAGTACCGGCGTGGAACGCCAGGTGGCTGAGCCCCGGTCGGCGGCGGTCGTGATCGCCGTCCAGCGGTGCCGATTCGAGCACGACGTACAGCTCGACGTGGTGCAGCGTGCCGATCGTCACAGGAGCTTCCGGAGGGTGTTCGTGTTGCGGGTCGTCGTCGTGCGCTTGAAGCGTGCGGCGGCGGCCCGCTTGGCGAACACGGTGTCGGTGCTCGAGCCCTTCGGACACGACCAGTAGATCACCCCGTCCCCGCGGGTGACCTGCTCGACCGCGTCGTCGAGTTCGAGGTCCGCGACCAAGGCGTCGAGCGCATCGTCGTCGGACCCGAACACGACGTAGTCGTGCCGTTCGTCGGCACGCGCGAAGGGGAACCCGTCGACCACGGCCGCGAGGGCGTCGTGCCGGACGAGCACGATCCAGGCGTCGTACCCGAACCGGTCGCGCAGCCCCTGCTCGATCGACGTCTTGAGCTGCTCGGCGGGCACGTCGGCGGAGAACACGACGTTGCCCGAGGCGAGCACGGTGCGGACGTCGTCGAACCCGAGCCCTCGGAAGAGCTCCGCGAGCTCAGCGCTCCGGATCGTGATGCCGTTCACGTTGACCCCGCGCAGCAGCGCCACCCACCTGTCCATGTCCGGACGGTAGCGGTCCGGGCCGCTCACGTCCACGTCCGGGCCACGCCCCAACCCGCACCCTGCGGCACGATGTCGACCACCAGGGCCTCACCGTCGTCGTCGCTGGTCGCCTGGAACCGCCAGCCCACGGTGCGCTCGGGCGCGTGGGTGATCGCGGTGGGCAGCTCGGCGCGCGTCACGGTCAGCCGGGTGGGGGTGTCGCTCACCCGCCAGCGCCGTCCGGCCCACACGAGCCGGGTCGGCGTGCCCTCGGCCCACCACACCGTGGCGGCCGTGTCGGTGATCATCATCGGGTCTCCTCGTTCGAACGTGTGTTCGAATGGTAGGTGTCGACCTCCGACGTCGCAACTGACCGTTGCATTCAGAACACGTTCTGAATAGGCTCGATCCATGACGCTCGTCGCTCCGCCCCGATCCCGACGGTCGGTGCAGTCCTCTGACCTCTCCCGCCACGCCAAGCAGGTGTTCGCTGCCGCCGAGGAAGCCCCGCTCGAGGTCACCCGTCGCGACGGGAAGCCCCTCGTCCTCACCACGAAGGAACGATCCGACGACGACGACGCAGTGCTCGACATCGCGGCGCAGCTCATCGCCGCGGTGACGCTCAACGAGCAACTGCCACTCCACGATCGGCTGGCGATCCCGTACCCGTGGATCAAGCTCCTCAGCGCCGCAGACCAGCAACGCTTCGCCCGGGAGATCGTCGACGTCGCCCGTGGCTCGTTCTCGCTCCGGCAGCCGCGCAGACTCCTGCTCGAGATGCAGGCGTGGCGCAACAGTGCCGAGGCGATCGCCGCGGGCTGGGACACCGGAGAGCCGGAGATCCTCGCCGAGCCGATCCGCGTCGAGAAGCCCTGACGCGGTGGCGGGCCGGCGCGGCGGGGTCCCCCGGCCGATCCGTTCGACGGAGTACACGATCGTCTTCGGGACACATGGCGCGGAACAGGGGTGGCGCGACGTGGTGGCGGTGCAGCGGAACGCAGTCCCACCACCCCAACCAGACGAAGTGACTGCGCTCGGCCTCGGCAGTCGTCGTGTAGACGGGACCCATGACGAACGACGCACAGGGCCCCGACGCGCAGCACCAGGTTCCCGAGGGGGTGTCGGAGGCCACGGTCGAGGCACTCGGCAGCCTGTCCGCCGCGGTCGAGGTCATCGAGCACGCCCGTGGCCTGCTCTACGGGTTCCACCGCCTGACCGGCACCGCTGACCTGAACCTCGGTGAGGCGGTCGAGCAGCTGCGGAAGGCCGGGCACACCGAACTCGCCGAACGCATCGACACCGAACTCGTGGGCCGCAACGTCATCGCGGGCCGCTGGACGTTCCAGATCGTCGAGGACTACGACGACGGCTACTACGCCCTCGCCAAGGAGCTCGAGCGCACGGCGCGGGACGAGCTCGTGCAGGGCCGTCGCCACCTGTTCGAGGCGGCCATGAAGGAAGACCGTCGCACCCAGGACCAGCGCCACCACGAGGCGACGCCGAGCGACCTGCCGGACTGAGCACGGGCCTCCAGTCCTGCGGAAGACGCCGGCGTCCTGCGGAAGACGCCCCGGAAACGTCGAGACGCCGCCGGAATCGGCGGCGTCTCGATGACACGACGGCGTCTTGCGCCAGGTCCAGGCAGACCCGGATCAGCAGGCCCAGCAAGGCCCAGCCGCAAAGCGTCAGCCGACGCCGAGCAGCGCCTCCAGCGGCCCGCGCGCGAAGTACAGCAGGAAGCCCGCGGCGACGACGTAGAGCAGCCACGAGACCTCACGGCCACGGCCGGACAGCAGCTTGATGAGCACCCAGCTGATGAAGCCGGCGCCGATGCCGTTCGCGATCGAGTAGGTCAGCGGCATGACGACGATCGTCAGGAACGCCGGCAGGGCCGAGCCGAAGTCCGACCACGAGATGTCCGCGACCTGCGCGACCATGAGCGCACCGACGACGACGAGCCCGGCGGCGGCGACCTCGAGCGGGACGACCTGGGTGAGCGGCGTGAGGAACATCGACGCCAGGAACAGCAGGCCGGTGACGACCGAGGCCATGCCAGTGCGGGCGCCCTCGCCGATGCCGGAGGCCGAGTCGATGAAGACCGTGTTCGACGACACCGACGCGCCACCACCGGCGATCGCGCCGACGCCCTCGACGACGAGCGCCGACTTCAGGCGGGGGAACGTGCCGTCCGGCTTCGCGACACCGGCGGCCTTGGCCAGACCGGTCATGGTGCCCATGGCGTCGAAGAAGTTCGTGAAGACCAGGGTGAAGACGAGCATCGACGCGGCGAGCGGGCCGATGCGGGTGAAGGCGCCGAAGACGTCGGCGTGGCCGACGAGCGACAGGTCCGGCACGGCGAACAGCGCGCTCGGCAGGCCGGGGGCGTTGAGGTTCCAGCCGGTCTTCGAGTCGACCGAGGTCGGCACCTGGAAGATCGCCTGCAGGATGATCGCGATGATCGTGGTCGCGACGATGCCGATGAGCAGCGCACCCTTGACCCGGCGGGCCATGAGCGTGCCGATGATGATCAGGCCGATGAGGAACACGATGGTCGGCAGGGCGCCGACGGAGCCGTCCTCGCCCAGCTGCAGCGGCGGCGACGCGAGCCCGGAGGACCGCACGAAGCCGGAGTCGACGAGCCCGATGAAGGCGATGAACAGGCCGATGCCGACCGTGATCGCGGCCTTGAGCTGGGCCGGGACGGCGGTGAAGATCATCGTCCGGATGCCGGTCAGCGCGAGGATCACGATGATCACACCGTTGATGACGACCAGGCCCATCGCCTCGGCCCAGGTGACCTGGTGCACGACGCTGACGGCGAGGAACGAGTTGATCCCGAGCCCCGCGGCGATGCCGAACGGCAGGTTCGCGATGATGCCCATCGCGATGGTCATCACGCCGGCGACGAGGCCGGTCGCCGCGGCCACCTGAGCGTTCTCGAGCCATCCGCCGCTGACGTCCTTGGCGGCCTGGTCGGCGCTGAACCCGCCGAGGATGAGGGGGTTCAGGATGACGATGTACGCCATCGTCACGAACGAGACGAGGCCACCGCGGACCTCGCGGGGGATCGACGATCCGCGTTGCGTGATGGAGAAGAATCGATCGAGGCCGGTCGCGAAGCGGTTCCGGGGCGTGGTGTCGGTCTGCGGGGCGCTCACCACGAGAGTTTAAAGGACGCTGGGTTTCGGGCGTGTCACACCGGTCTCACAGGTTGTGACAGCCGGGAGGCCCGTTCCGCGCGGATCGCGCACCTCGCGCTGGGCGTCTGCCCGCGTTCTCCGGCCATGGCTGGTGTTGGATGAGCGGGTGACGTCACCCATGGACCGCGCCCGTGTGCAGGCCGCCGTCCGCGAGCTGCTGCTCGCCATCGGCGAGGATCCCGACCGCCCGGAACTCACCCGCACCCCCGCCCGGGTCGCCGACTCGTACGCCGAGTTCTTCTCCGGGATCGGCACCGACGCGGTCGCCATCGCCCGGGACGGCACCGTGCACGCCGAGGACGGTGAGCGCGGTCGGCTCGTCATCGTCCGGGACGTGAAGTTCCGCTCCGTCTGCGAGCACCACCTGCTGCCGTTCCTCGGGGTCGCGCACCTGGCGTACGCGCCGGGCGACCGTCTCATCGGGCTCGGCACGCTGGCGCGGGTGCTCGACGCGGTGGCCTCCCGCCCGCAGCTGCAGGAGCGGCTCGGCGAACAGGTCGCCGCGACCATCGCCGAGGGGCTCGGTGCCGAGGGCGTCCTGGTGGTCCTCGACGCGCAGCACCAGTGCGTCACGACGCGTGGGGAGCGCCAGACCGGTTCGACGACGGTGACGGTGGCGGCGAACGGTTCGCTCGCCGACGCCGCGGGACGGGCCGAGGCGATCGCGCTCATCGGTGCGGGGCGTGGGACCGAGGCCGGGCACGACGAGCGTGCCGGGGCGGACGCATGACGGGCCTCCCGGACGGTGCAGCCGGACCCGGCGCGGCCGGACCCGGCTGGGTCGTGCCGGACCTGCGCCACCCGGTCCGGACGTTCGGCCGCCGCACCATCGACTTCGACCACCGCATCGCCGTGATGGCGATCGTGAACCGCACCCCCGACTCGTTCCACGACCGCGGCGCCACCTTCGAGCTCGACCGGGCCGTCGCCGCCTCGGTCCGCGCCGCCGAGCAGGGTGCCGACTGGGTCGACATCGGTGGCGTGAAGTTCGCCCCCGGTCCGGAACTGCCCGCCTCCGACGAGATCGACCGCGTCGTCCCCGTCGTCGAGCAGCTCGCCCAGCAGTCCGACGTCGTCATCAGCGTCGACACCTTCCGCCCGGAGGTCGCCGCAGCGGCGATCGCAGCCGGGGCGACCGTCGTCAACGACACCACCGGCCTGTCCGACCCGCGGATGGCCGCCGTGGTCGCCGACTCCGAGGCCACCGTCGTCATCACGCACTCCCTCGCGGAACCCCGTCGTCCGCTGCCCGCACCCCCGCAGTACGGCGACATCGCGGGCGAGGTCGTCGCGTTCCTGCGCGAACGGGTCGACCGAGCGCTCGCCGCGGGCATCCCCGAGTCGCGGATCATCGTCGACCCGGGCCACGACCTGCACAAGAACACCGTGCACACCCTCGAGCTCACCCGTCGGCTGCCCGAGGTCGTCGCGCTCGGCTACCCGGTCCTCGCCGCGGTGTCGAACAAGGACTTCGTCGGGGAGTCGCTCGGACGCCCCCGCGGGGAACGGCTCTCCGGATCGCTCGCCGTCGCGACCGTGAGCGCGATGCTCGGCGCCCGGATCGTCCGGATGCACGACGTCGCCGAGAGCGTCGACGCGATGCGCATGGTCGAGGCCACGCTCGGATGGCGCACCCCCGTGGAATCGAGGCACAACACGTGAACGTCCTGCCCCCGTCGATCGCGGACCTGTCCGACGACGACCTGCTCGACCTCTACACCGCCGACGCCGGGGCCCCCTGGCTCCGCGTGAACTTCGTCGCGACGCTCGACGGTTCGGCCTCGGCTGCCGGGGTGTCCGGGTCGCTCGGCGGCGACGACGACCTGCGCGTCTTCGACCTGCTCCGGCGGGTGGCCGACGTCGTGCTCGTCGCCGCTGGCACCGTCCGCGACGAGGGCTACGGGCCGATGGTCCTGCACGACGCCGACGTCGCCTGGCGTCGGGCGCACGGCAAGCCGGACCACCCCGTGTTCGCGATCGTCACCGGCTCGCTGTCGCTCGACCCGGGGTCTCGGGTGTTCACCGAGGCGCCGGTGCGCCCGATCGTCCTGACGTCGGCGACGGCGGCTGCGTCGTCGAAGGCCCAGACACTCGCCGAGGTCGCCGACGTCGTGCCCTGCAGCGCGGACGACGAGCCGGACTCGGTGGACGCCGGGCGGATCCGAGGCGTGTTGGCCGACCGTGGCCTCGGGATGATCCACTGCGAGGGCGGGCCGTCGTTCCTCGGGGCGCTCATCGCCGCGGACGCCGTCGACGAGCTGACCCTGACGCTCGACCCGTCGCTCGAGGGCGGGGAGGGGCCGCGCATCGCCCGGGGGTCCTCGCCGGAACTCCGGCGGATGCGACCGGCGCACGTGCTGCTCGGCGCCGACGGCGTGCTGCTCACCCGGTACGTCCGGGCGCGCTGACCCGTCCGCGCTGGTGCCGGGGCGCGCTGACCCCCGTGGGCTAGGGTCGGGCGCGTGATCGACATCGTGGCGTCCGGGGTCCTCTTCGACATGGACGGGACCCTCGTCGACTCGACCGCGGTGGTCGAGGCGACCTGGACCCGGTTCGGCCACGCGAACGGCATCGACCCCGTCGAGATCCTCGCGTTCTCGCACGGACGGCAGGCGATCGACACCCTGCGCCGCTTCCTCCCCGATCTGCCCCTGGCCGAGCAGCAGCGGATCGCGGCGGAGCTCGTCGCCGAGGAGACCGCGAGCACCGAGGGCATCCTCGAGATCCCCGGAGCCGTCGCCTTCGTGCAGCGACTCGTCGAACTCGGCGTCCCGGTGGCCCTCGTGACGAGCGCCCCGCGTGACCTCGCCGCGGGCCGGATGGCCGCCGCAGGGTTCGCCGTGCCCGAGGCCTTCGTGCCCTCGGAGGACGTCGAGCACGGCAAACCCCACCCCGACGGCTACCTGCGCGGAGCCGCCCTGCTCGGTGTCGACCCGACCGACTGCGTGGCGTTCGAGGACGCCCCGGCCGGGCTGGAGTCCGCCATCGCCTCGGGCGCGACCACGGTCGTCGTCGGTCCGCTCGAGCACCCGGTGACGGCCGGCCTGCACCGGGTCCACGGGTACGACGGCCTGACCGTCGAGCGCGACGGCGAGGCCTTCCGCATCCGCGGCTGAGCCCGGCGCCCGTCCTGCCTGTCCGCGGTCTGCCGTCGGTCAGGACACCCCGCCCGGCTCGCGCCGAGTGGTCAGGAACCGTCGGCTGCGCCGCCGCCAGCCGACGCGTCGCGACCGCCCGGCGGACCTGAGCGGGGAGTTGCGACCGCCCGGACGGCGGCCTGGAGGCCCGTGGTGGGCCCGCACCGTGCCTCCAGGCCGACTGTGGGCGCGTCCACGGCGCCTCGCCGGCCGGTCAGGACACCTCGCCCAGCCTGCGCCGAGTGGTCAGGAACCGTCGGCTGCGCCGCCGCCAGCCGACACTTCGCGACCACCCGGCGGACGTGAGCGGGGTGTTGCGACCGCCCGACCGGACCCCCGAGCCGCCCCTGGAGGCCTGCCCAGCCGACCTCGACGACCCTCGGGTGTGCGGCCGGAACGACCGGGCCGCGGAAGGAGCGGATCATGGCAACCCTCGACGGCAAGAAGATCCTCGTCATCACGACGAACTACGGCGTGGAGCAGGACGAGATCGTCGTCCCCACCGAGCAGCTGCGTGAGCGCGGTGCCTCGGTGACCGTGGCGGCGAAGGAGACCGGCACGATCCAGACGCTGGTCGGCGACAAGGACCCCGGGCAGACGCTCGAGCCGGACACCACCATCGCCGGTGTCGACGCGAAGGACTTCGACGCCCTCGTGATCCCCGGCGGCACGATCAACGCCGACACGCTGCGCCAGGAGTCCCGCGCGGCGACGCTCGTGCAGGCCTTCGCCGAGGCGAGCAAGCCGGTCGCGGCGATCTGCCACGGCCCGTGGACCCTCGTCGAGGCGGGTGTGCTGTCGGGCAAGACCGTCACGTCGTTCCCGTCGCTGCAGACCGACCTGCGCAACGCCGGAGCCGAGTGGGTCGACCAGGAGGTCCAGGTCGACGGCGGCTTCATCACCTCCCGCACCCCGGACGACCTGCCGGCGTTCGTCGATGCGATCGAGAGCGCCCTCACCGCCTGAGCACTGTGCCGCAGGGCGGTCGCCCCGCCCGGCGGTGGCGTCAGCCGAGCGCGACGGGGCGGGCCGTGCGGAGCACCGCGGGTCCGAGGGTGAGCACACCGTCGGACTCCGGATCGCACCGCACACCGCCCCGGCCGCGCATCGCCCGGAACGCCCCGGGGGCCACCTCGTGGTCCATCCAGGCGCAGGGGTTCGCCGCGCGGTAGCCACGGAACCGGACGGCACGACCGAGGTCGTCGCCGCCGTCACCACCGGGAAGCACGCTCTCCAACGAGAACGGCTCGCCCCGCAGCGCCTCGACGTCGGCACCGCGGAGGAACACGTTCCGCCGGGTCGCAGCGGGGTCGACGGTTGCCCCGATCGCCTCGCCGACGGCCTCGAGACCCTCCATGCCGATCACCGTGACCGAGGCGTGCACGTGCGCCCGGGCCGCGAAGTACCGGTCGCCGACGATGCCCAGCCCGGACCGGAGCTCGATCCGGTCGCGTGACTCGTCCGGATCGTCCGCGCCCACCGGCAGCGCGCCGTCGGCGGGGCGTCCCTCGTACCGGTGCCGCGGCGAGACGAGCAGCAGCGCGACCTCGACCTCGGTCCGGAACGGCAGGTCGTCGAGACCGGCCACGTCGTCTGCGGAAGTCACCCGGCCAACGCTAGCCGGGCCTCCCGGCCGTGCGCTGCTCCGTCCGATTCCCGCCAGTCGACGTCGGCGGCGCATGTCAGGCTGAGTCCATGACCACCCCGGACACCGACGTACAGCCGGACGCGCTGCACGCCGAACGGCACCGCGCCGTCGCCTCGCGCGACGCGCGCTTCGACGGCCAGTTCGTCACCGCCGTGCACTCCACCGGCATCTACTGCCGGCCCAGCTGCCCGGCCCGCACGCCGAGGGTCTCGGGCGTCACCTTCTACCGCACGAGTGCCGCAGCGCACCTGGCCGGCTTCCGCGCCTGCAAGCGCTGCTTGCCCGAGGCGACCCCCGGCAGCCCCGAGTGGGACCTGCGCGAGGACGTCGCCGGCCGGGCGATGCGACTCGTCCTCGACGGTGTCGTCGAGCGCGACGGCGTCCCCGGGCTCGCCGCGCGTGTGGGCTACTCGGAGCGGCAGCTCAACCGCATCATGACGGCCGAGCTCGGCGCCGGACCGAAGGCGCTCAGCCGGGCGCACCGGGCGCAGACCGCGCGGACCCTGCTCACCTCGTCCGACCTGCCCGTCGCCGACGTCGCGTTCGCCGCGGGCTTCGCCAGCGTCCGGCAGTTCAACGACACCGTGCGCGAGGTCTTCGCCGTCACCCCGACGGAGCTCCGCGCACGCCGGTCCGGGCGAGGCGACGGTGCCACGGACGGCGGCGACGGCGCACTGCACGTCCACCTGCCGGCCCGGGCGCCGTTCGACGCGCAGGGCCTGCTCGACTGGCACGCGCTGCACGCCCTGCCGGGCACGGAGCAGGTGGACACCGACCCCACGGGCCGGGTCACGTCGTACGGGCGGCTGGTCGACCTGCCTGGAGGCCCGGGCTGGTTCAGCGCGTCGGCAGCCGTCCCCGACGTGGCCGGGCGGGGCACCGGGATCGACCTGCGCGTGCGGGTCACCGACCTCTCCGACCTGCCCGCGCTCGTGGCGCGGGTGCGTGCGCTGTTCGACCTCGACGCCGACCCGGTCGCCGTCGACGCCGTCCTCGGAGCCGTGCCCGAGCTCGCCGGACCCGTCGGACGGGTGCCGGGTCTCCGGCTCCCCGGCGCGGTGGACGCGCACGAGATCGTGTTCCGCACCCTGATCGGGCAGCAGGTCTCGGTGGCCGCGGCGCGCACGGCGCAGACCCGGCTCGTGGCCGCACTCGGCGCGACGGTGCCGGACGCCATCCGGCCCGGCGGGCTGCTGTTCCCGTCCGCGGTCGCGATCGCCGAACGCGGGCACGAGGTGCTGCGCGGCCCCGCCGCCCGCGTCGGCACGATCCTGCGGGTGGCTGCGGCGCTCGCCGACGGGTCCCTGGTGGTGGACGGTGGGCAGTCCCTCGGTGACCTGCGCGACGGACTCCTCGCGGTGAAGGGCATCGGGCCGTGGACCGCCGACTACGTCGCGCTGCGGGTCCGGCACCACCCGGACATCTTCCTCCACAGCGACCTCGCTGTGCGGAACGGTGCACAGGAACTCGGGCTGCCCGGAACGGCGCGCGAGCTCTCCCTATGGTCGGAGCAGGTGGCCCCCTGGCGGAGCTACCTCACGATGCACTGCTGGCGACCGATCATCGACCGCGCGATGACCGCGACCGCCGGCGCCCGTGCAGCCCGTGCCCCCGAGGACCCCCGGAAGGACGACCGATGACCGACGCAACCATCCAGACCCTGGACACCCCTGACGGGGCGTTCACCGTGCTCGAAGACGCCGAGGGCAGGGTCCTCGCGTCCGGGTGGACCGACTCCGTCGAGCGGATCCTCGCCCGTCTGGCCGACCGCCACCGCCCCGACCGGGTGCTCGACGGCGTGGTCGCCTCGGCCGACGCGGTCGACGCCTTCTACTCGGGCGAGGTCGAGCACGCCATGCAGGTGCCCGTGCGCCAGTTCGGCACCGAGCTCTTCACCGAGGGGTGGCGCCAGCTCCGCCGGATCCCCGCCGGCGGCACCCTGACCTACACCGGGTTCGCGGCGGCGATGGGCCGGCCCGACGCCGTGCGCGCGGCGGCGAGCGTGTGCGCCCGGAACGCTCCCGCGCTCTTCGTCCCGTGCCACCGGGTGCTGCGCTCGGACGGCACGCTCGGGGGCTTCGCGTGGGGGCTCGACGTCAAACGGTCCCTGCTCGAACGGGAGTCAGTGGGCACCACGGCACTCGTCTGACTTGTACAAAACGATCTAGAATGTACAGGTGAGCGAAGTGTCGATCTCCGAAGCCCGCGGCCGTCTGGCGTCGATCATCGACGACGCCCGGCACGAACCCGTCTACCTGACCCGGCGCAACAAGCGCGTCGCCGCCGTGGTCGACGCGGCCGTCCTCGACCGGTTGCTCGAGGCGGCGGAGGACCTGGACGACCTGGTCGCCTACGACGAAGCCGTTGCGGAGAGTGCCCGCATCGGTGGTGAGAACGTCAAGTGGGACGACCTCAAGCGCGAACTCGGTCTCGGGTGACGTACTCGGTCGAGGTCATCCCGGCCGCGCAACGCGTCATCCGCAAGCTCCCGCTCGACGGGCGACGGCGGATCGAGGGGCTCCTCGCGATCCTCGCCGAGCACCCCCGGCCACCCGCCGCACGCAAGCTCGTGAACCGGCCCGGGTGGCGGGTCCGCTCGGGGGACTACCGGCTGATCTACCGGATCGACGACGGCAAGCTCATCGTGGTGGTCGTCGATGCCGGGCACCGGCGCGAGGTCTACCGGGACCGATGAGCCGGCAGCCGGCAGCCGGCAGCCGGCAGCCGGCAGCCGTCAGCCGTCAGGCGATCGCGCCGCGCAGGCTGTCCACGTGCAGTTCGACGAGCGCCAGGACCCGCTCGGGCGCACGTGCCGCCGGATCCCACGTGTGCTCGACCGCCAGCCCGTCGATCAGCGCGTGCAGCCGGTCGACCTCGTCGGTCAGGTCGCGACCGTCGCCGAAGCCGCCGTCCTCACGCAGGATCTCCAGCGCCCGGGTGCACACCCGGCGGACCCCGTCGTTCAGACGTCGGGCACTCGCGGCCAGGTGGTCGTCGGTGCGCGCGAGCACGCCGAGCTGCACCTGCGCCAGGATCTCGGTCGTGCGCTCGGCGTCGAGCGGCAGCACCTGGGCGAGGACGTCCAGTGCGAGCGCACGACCCGTCGAACGCAGGGCGGCGAGCCGAACGGTGACCCGTTCCTCGATGATCGTCAGGCAGTGCTCGCGCAGGGCGTGCTGTGTCGGGAACACGCGGCGGAGTGACGCCGGGGCGATGCCGGCCTCGTCCGCGACGTTCCGCACGGACAGCGCGCTGAGGCCGTCCCGCTCCAGGATCCGCAGGCAGGCCGCAGCCACCAGGGATCCCCGTTCCTCGAGGTCGACACGGCGGGGCACCGGGTCAGCCTACGGCCGGCTCGACGCTCCGGCCGGGTCCGCGGCTGCGGTGGTGACTCGGCGCGGCCAGATCGTGTAACTGATCGCCCACAGCAGTTCGACGCCTAGGACCACCCCGAGCAGTGCGACCGTGCCCTGCAGCTCGTCCGTGCGCTCCGGGTCCCCGACGACGAGGACGAGCGCACCGATGATCCCACCGGCGATCAGCACGGCGAGCCCGGTCCGCAGCACGTCGCCCCAGCACCGGGCCGTGTACCGCCGTCCACTCAGACGTTCCGGTGCGGGACCCCCGGCGAACCGGTGCGTGAACCGGACGTCCGCCCACGCGATCATCCGGTGCCCGTACGCGACCGACAAGCCGATGTAGATCGCCGCGAGTCCGTGGTGCCACGACGCGGTTCCGCCACCGAGCAGGTCGACCGCGACGACCGCGAGCAGCACGACGTCGATCACGGGTGCCGCGACGAGCATCGCCGCACCCGTGCGCGGCCGTCGCAGCAGGTACCGGGTGGTCAGGCCGCCGAGGATCGCGACCCAGAAGGCGATCTCGCAGGCGACGATGGCGATGAGTGTCATGGTTCCCCGTTGCAGTGGCGGTGTTCGTTTGAGTACAGGTGTACTCAAACAGGATGGCACGGCGACCACCACGGTGTCGAGCGACCGGGTTCTGCCCCTGGAAGCGGGGGGAGACACGGACTCCCACGCCTGCGACACTCGGAGGACCGGTAATCCGCACGGTCCCCTCCGAGGCCCGACGCATCGCCGTCGACAGCTCGCAAAGGACCCCATGCTCCCTCCAGTCGACCGAACGGTCGTCTCCTCCGACGGCACCACCATCGCCGTCTCCGAGGCAGGGGACGGGCCGGCGGTCGTCGTCGTGGGCGGTGCCTTCGACCACCGGGGGACCCCGTACCTCGACCGCGTGGTCGCCGAGCTCGGCTCGACGCACCGCGTGGTGACCTACGACCGCCGTGGCCGTGGTGCCAGCGGTGACTCCGCGACGTGGGCCATCGAGCGCGAGGTCGACGACCTGCGCGCCGTCGTCGAGAGCATCGGCGCACCGACCACCGCCGTCGGCATCTGCGTCGGCGCCGGTGTCGTGCTGCACGGGCTCGCCACCGGACTGCCGGTCGACGGCGCCGTCCTGTGGGAACCGCCGTACCGTGCCTCGGTCGACCCGCACGCCGACGACGTCGTGTTCGCCGACCTGCTCGACGAACACGTCGGTGCCGGCCGCCGCGCCCAGGCCGTCCGCGGGTTCCTGACCCAGGTGCTCGGGGTCCCGATGGGCCAGGTCACGGCACTGCGGCTCAAGGGGTCGCTCTGGCGCTCCCTGGTCGTCGACGCCCACGTGCTCAGCCGCGAGGTCCGCGTGCTGAACGGCCTCGCCGTGCCCGAGCGGGTCGCTGCCGCCGTGGGTGTGCCGGTGCTCGTCGGCGCCGGTGGCGACGGACTCGAGTGGATGCGACGAGCCGCCCGAGCCGTCGTCGACGCGGTGCCCGGTTCGGAGTACGCCGAGGTGCCCGGGCAGGGACACGTCCCCGCTCCCGCGGCCCTCGGAGCCCTGATCGACCGCGTCCGGAGCCGGATCGTCTCGCCCAGCAGCTGACTGCGAGAGGATGGGCGGGTGAACGCACCCCGCCTCGGTCTCCTGCTCGACGTCGACGGGCCCATCGCCAGCCCGGTCTCCCGCACCATCGCGATCCCGAGCATCGTCGCGGACCTCGTCGCGCTCGCCGCCGAGGGCATCCCGATCGTCTTCAACACCGGCCGCAGCGACGCCTTCATCCGCTCCGAGGTCGTCGGCCCCCTGCTCGCCGGGGGCCTCGCCGAGGGTGGCCGCGTCCACGCCGTCTGCGAGAAGGGTGCCGTGTGGTGCTCGATCGGTCCGCAGTACGACGGCGGCATGGGCGAACTGACGGTCGCCGAGGACCTCGCGCTGCCGCGGGACTACGCCGACGAGATGCGCGAGCTGGTCCGCGACGAGTACGCCGACCTGGTGTTCTTCGACGAGACGAAGCGCGCCATGGTGTCGATCGAGCAGCGCGTCGAGGTGCCGAACGCCACCTACCTGGCCCGCCAGCCGGACTTCGACGCGAAGGCCATGGCCGCACTCGAGCGTCGCGGGCTCGGTGTCCGCCGCCTCGACGACGTCCGACCCGACGCCGACGGCGCCGTGCAGTGGCGCATCGACCCGACGATCATCTCGACCGACGTCGAGTCCGACCGCAGCGGCAAGGACCTGGGGGCCGAGCGCTCGCTCGAGCTCCTCGGGCAGGACGGCGAGCTCCCGGTCACCTGGCGCACCGTGGGAGACTCCCGCAGCGACTACGCCATGGCGGACTGGCTGCACGCCCACGGCCACGAGGTTGCGCACGTCGACGTCCGTCCCGCCGACGGGGTGCCGGCCACGCCGTACCCGGTGCTCACCGCGCCCGACGGCGTGATCCACGACGAGGCCGGAGCCCGGTTCCTGGCGGACTGGCGCGCGGGCCGCTGACGCGAGCACAACCGCATCCCGCTGACGCGGCCGCGGCCGCGGCCGCAACCGCGCCCCGCTGACGCGGCCGCGGCTCTGGACGCACCCATCGGCCGGCCGAGCGGTACGCGCCGGACCCCCGCCGCGCCTCGCGGCCGTCGCCGGACCGAGCCACCGTCCGGGCGGACGCTTTGCGTGACACAGTGGTACACCAGTACCCTTCCGAGGTCCGCCGCCAGCCGATGACGGGATCCACCCCATGGCAACGAAGCTCCGCATCAAGTCGATCGAGGCCTCCCTGGCCGACTCCGAGGAGCAGGGCAGGTCCCTGAAACGCTCCCTGAAGACGTTCGACATCGCCGCGATGGGGATCGCGGTCGCCGTCGGCGCCGGCATCTTCTCGGTCGGCGCGAACGCCGCCGCGAACTTCGCCGGGCCCGGCGTCATCATCTCCTTCCTGCTCGCCGCCGTCACCTGCGGCCTGGCGATCATGTGCTACGCCGAGTTCGCGTCGACGATCCCCGTCGCCGGCTCCGCGTACACGTTCACCTACGCCACGATGGGTGAGCTGCTCGCCTGGATCGTGGGCTGGGACCTCATCCTCGAGACCCTCACCGCCAGCGCCGTGATCGCGAAGTACTGGGGCATCTACCTCAGCGAAGCGTTCAAGGTGTTCGGCGTCGACCTGCCGAGCACGATCCAGCTCGGCCCGATCCCCTTCACCTGGGGGCCGGTGCTCATCGTCGGGATCTTCACGGTGCTCCTCGCCTTCGGCACGCGCCTGTCGTCGCGGGTGTCGGCGGTCATCACCGTCATCAAGGTCGCGATCGTCGTGTTCGTCATCGTCGCCGGTGCGTTCTTCGTCAAGGCCGCGAACTTCACCCCGTTCATCCCGCCGGCCGAGCCCGCTAAGGGTGCCGAGGGCAGCGTCTGGACGCAGTCACTCGTGTCGTGGTTCACCGGTGCCGAGCCCGCCCAGTACGGCGTCTTCGGCCTGCTCGCCGCGGCGTCCCTGGTGTTCTTCGCCTTCATCGGCTTCGACGTCGTCGCCACGAGCGCGGAGGAGACCGAGAATCCGCAGAAGACCCTGCCGCGCGGCATCTTCATCGGCCTCGGCATCGTGACCCTGCTCTACGTCGGCGTCAGCATCGTCATCACCGGCATGGTCTCGTACCAGCGCCTGGCCGAGGAGGACACACCGTCCCTGGCGTCGGCGTTCAACATCGTCGGGCTGCCGTGGGCCGCCGGCATCATCGCCATCGGCTCCCTGATCGGTCTGACCACCGTCGTCATGGTGCTGCTGCTCGGCCTGTCCCGCATCGTCTTCTCGATGAGCCGCGACGGCCTGCTGCCCCGCTGGTTCTCGAAGACCAACCCGAAGACGCAGACCCCGGTGCGCGTGCAGGTCGTCGCCGGTGTCGTCGTGGCGCTGCTGGCAGGGTTCACGGCGGTCGACAAGCTCGAGGGCATGATCAACATCGGCACGCTGTCCGCGTTCGTCCTGGTGTCGATCGGCATCGTCGTGCTGCGTCGTTCGCGCCCCGACGCCCCGCGGGCCTTCCGGGTGCCGTGGTCGCCCGTGCTCCCGATCATCTCGGCGGTGCTGTGCTTCTGGCTGATGCTGAACCTCGAGGTCGAGACCTGGCTCCGGTTCGTCGTCTGGCTGGCCATCGGCTTCGTCATCTACTTCGGCTACAGCCGTCGGCACAGCCGCGTCGGCCAGCGCATGCAGTAGGGCGGTTCCGCGGGTCGGCCTGGCCCGCAAAACACCGGTGTTCGCACGTTGCACACCCGCAGACCGTGGCGCGACGTGTGGACACCGGTGTTTTGCATCCACCGCCCGCCCGCCCGCCGCGCCGCCGCTACGCGCCGACGAGCAGCAGCACACCGAACGCGAGCATCACGACGGCGACCAGCCCGTCGAACACCCGCCAGGTCAGCGGCTTCTCGAACAGCGGCCGCAGCAGGCGTCCGCCGAACCCGAGTGCCCCGAACCACAGGCAGCTCGCTGCGACGGCACCGATCGTCCAGAGCCACCGGTCGTCCGCACCCTGCTGGTTCGCCACCGACCCGAGGAACACCAGCGTGTCCAGGTAGACGTGCGGGTTCGCCCACGTGAAGACGAGCATGGTCAGCACGGCCGTCCGCATGGTCACCACCTGGCCGGGAGGCGCGATGCGCGTCCGCCCCGCCGCCACCGTCGTGCCGGTGGTCGCGTCCACCCCCGCGCCCGCGTCCGTGCTGGCGCCCACCACACCGTCGTCGGCCGCCTCGTTGGCGACCCGCATCGCGTCCCCCGAGGGCCGCAGCGCACGCCGCGCCGCGAGCACCCCGTACGTGAGCAGGAACGCGGCACCGATGAACCGGATCACCAGGAGCGCCACGGGGAACCGCTCGACCACGGCGCCGACCCCGAGCACCCCGGCGACGATGAGCAGCGCATCCGAGACCGCGCACACCACGACCGCCGCGGCCACCACCCGGAGCCCGGCGCTCACGGCGAGGCGCAACAGGTAGGTGTTCTGCACACCGATCGCGACGATCAGTGCGAGTCCGGTGCCGAGGCCGGAGAGCAGGGGCAGGAGCGCGGTCACGGTCCGACGCTAGGGCCGCCTGCCGGTGTAGTACAGCTCACGTTCCTGCAGCACCGTAAGCTCAACTGCATGACCCGGTTCCAGCGCGAGCACCTCGAGACGCTGCTCGCCGCCGTCGACCACGGCACGCTCGACGCGGCGGCCCGCGCGCTGGCGATCACCCCGTCGGCGGTCTCACAGCGGATCAAGTCGATGGAGCAGCAGGTCGGCCGGGTCCTGCTCCAGCGCACCACCCCGGTGCGCCCGACCGCGGACGGCGCAGTCGTGCTCCGGCACGCACGGCAGGTCCGGCTGCTCGACGAGGAGACCTCCCGAGCCCTCGGCGGTGGATCGTCGGTGGTGCCGTCGATCCCGCTGGCCGTGAACGCCGACTCGCTCGGCACCTGGTTCCTCGACGCCCTCGCCCTCGTCCGGGCCGACACCGAGGTGGTCTTCGACCTGCACCGCGAGGACCAGGACCGCACTGCCGAACTGCTCCGCGCCGGCACGGTGATGGGTGCCGTGACGGCCGAGGCGGATCCGGTGCAGGGCTGCTCGTCGGTGCCGCTCGGCATCGACCGGTACCGGGCGGTGGCGTCCCCGGCGTTCGTCGCCCGCTACCTCGGCGACACCGGCACCGAGCGGCGGATGCTCCGGCGGCTCGACGAGGTCCCGCTCGTCGACTACGACCGCGACGACGACCTGCAGCAGGGGTACCTGCGCCAGGTCCTCGGCCACGCTCCCGGCGGACCGCGTCACTTCGTCCCGACCTCCGCCGACTTCGCTCGTGCGGTCACGCTCGGGTTCGGGTGGGGGCTGCTGCCCGAGGCACAGTGCCTCGAGGCGATCGACAGCGGCGTCCTGGTCGAGCTGGCCCCGGGTCGGCACGCCGACGTGGCGCTGTGGTGGCAGCGCTGGAACCTGGCGTCACCCCTGCTCGAACGGGTCACCGACGCCGTCCGTGCGACCGCGTCGTCGCGACTGCACCCCGCGCGACTGCACTCCGCGCGTCAGGTCTGACAGCGCGGACACCAGTAGGTGTCGCGCAGGGTGAGTTCCGAGTCGCCGAGTTCGCCGTGCCGGATCGGTGTCCCGCACCGCAGACACGGCTTGCCGGCACGGCCGTAGACCCAGAACCGTCGCCCGGGGCGGTCGACGCCGGTGGTGACGCGGGCGCTGCGGTCGCGGTTCGCCAGGATCAGTCGGCTGGCGAGCGTGATCGTCCGCGCCGGGTCCGGCACCTGCCCGACCGGACGCGTCGGCAGCACCCCGCGCAGGAAGCAGAGTTCATTCCGGTACACGTTGCCGAGCCCGGCGAGCACCCGCTGGTCGAGCAGCGCCAGCCCGACCGGGCGTTCGGGGTCCTCGGTCAGGTTGGCGAGCGCGAGGTCGGCGTCCCAGTCGGGGCCGAGCAGGTCCGGCCCCAGGTGTCCGACGACCTCGGACTCCTGGTCGCGCGGCACCACCTCGAGCACCCCGAGGGCGAAGCCGACGGTGGAGATCCCCTCGGCGTCCAGGATCGCCCGGGCCTGGTGCGCCGGACGTCGCCAGCGGTCACCGGGCGCGTAGACGTCCCACCGGCCCTCCATCTTCAGGTGCGAGTGCACGGTCAGGTCGCCGATGCGGTGCAGCAGGTGCTTGCCGCGGGGGACGACCTCGTCTACGGTGCGGCCGACCAGGTCGAGCGTCGCGAACGCGGGGACCCGGAAGTCGCTCTTCGTCAGGACCTTGCCCGCCAGCGCGGTGTGCAGGCGGCGGGCAGCCCGGTAGACGGTGTCGCCTTCAGGCACGGGTCACCTCCGGCACGTGGTCGCTGCACTGCCGGGAGGCGCGGCTCGCCTCACACACGGAGCCGCAGCCCCTGCGGGGTCGCCGTGAACCCCGCGGCCCGGAGCGCGCCACCGAGCGGCGTCTCCAGCACGAAGTCCCCGTCGACCCGCTCGACCGAGAGCTTCCGCAGCCCGGTCCGGACGATGCCGGCGATCGAGGCCGCCGCGGCAGCGAGGTCGGCGGCATCGTCGGTGAAGGTCAGCACCGACTTGCCACCGCGCTCCACGTACACGGTGAGCTTGCCGTCGACGGTCGTGACGAGGGCACCCGCCTTGCGCCCGGGCCGGTGACCCCGGGTGGCCTTCGCGCCGCTTGCCGCATCGTTCGCGCCGGTGCTCTCCACACCGGCTGCGACGGCATCGTCCGGAACCGCGGGATCGGCGTCGCCCGTCGGCCACGGCAACGAGGCCCCGAACGGGTTCGCCGGGTCGGTCGCGGCGAGCGTGAGTGCCTCGCGCTTCCGGTCCGGATCGTCACGCTCGTCGTCGCCGAGTTCGCGGGCGTAGGTGCGCAGCCGGTCGACGGTCGGACCGGTGGCGAACTGGGCGGCACCGAGCCCCTCGACGAAGTACCCGCGACGAGCCCGGCCGGACTCCTCGAAGCGCGAGAGCACCCGGTACACCCCGGCGAAACCACCCCGGACGCCCTCGACCTGCACGGCACCGCGGGTGACGACGCCGTAGCGTTCGAGCAGCTGTTCGGCGGTCGCCGCGGCCCGCACGGTCGAGTCGGACTCGGCCAGCGGCAGGAGCGACCAGCGACCCCCGACGGACGGCGGCCCGGACTGCGTCGGCATCGTCGGCCGCCGACGGCCGCGGTAGGCCCGAGCCCGCGGAGCGCTCGAGCTCTTCGCCTTGCCGCCGAGCATCGAGCGCAGCGGGGCGAACGTGTCGTTCGTGATCTGCCCGGCCCAGACCAGGTCCCACAGCGCGGTGGTGAGCGCCTGGTCGTCACTGCTGCCCACGGCCTGGCCCAGCTGCCGGAAGAAGTACGCGCCACCGCCGGCCAGGGCGCCGAGCACGTCCCGCTGCAGCTCGGTCGTCTCGTCCCCGGAGGGCTCGGCGAGCGTCGTCGCCGCGGTGTCGGCCAGGTGCAGGCGCACCCAGCCGTCGTTGCCGGGCAGGGTGCCCCCGCCGGACCACAGGACCTCGCCGGTTGCGGTCAGTTCGTCGAGCATGCTCGTCGAGTAGTCGGTGACGCGCGACGGCAGCACCAGGGTCTCCCAGGCGCTGGCGGGCAGGGCGACCCCGGCGAGCTGGTCGATCACCTGCAGGACGCCGTCGACGCCACGGAGCCCACCGCGGTTCCCGGGGGTCTGCACGTGCTGCCAAGCGGGCAGGAAGCGGGCGAGGGTGTCCGGCGAGACCGGTTCGACCTCGTGCCGCAGCGCTGCGAGGGACTTCGTGCGGATCCGTCGCAGGACCTCGGCGTCGCACCACTCGGCACCCTGGCGGTCGGGGCGGAACTCGCCCTCCACCACCCGGCGGTCGGCGACGAGTCGGCGCAGGGTGTCCTGCACGACGGCGATGCCCAGCCCGAGGCGACCGGCGGCCTCCTGCGCGGAGAACGGCCCGTGCGACCGGGCGTAGCGGCCGATCAGGTCACCGAGCGGGTCGGCGACGGGCTCGACGAACGCCGTGGGCACACCGATCGGCAGCGGGACCCCGAGAGCGTCGCGCAGACGGGCGGCGTCCTCGATCACGGCCCAGCGCGTCGCCCCGGCGTGCGAGAACGAGAGCACCCGGCGGTCGCGCTCCAACACCTGGAGCGTGCTGCGCAGTTCGGCGGTGGCCGCTGGACGGTCGGCGGCGTCGGCGAGCCAGCTCCGGTCGACCGCTTCGTCGAGGTCGAGCGCGCCGACGAGCCGCAGCACGTCCACGAGTCCCTCGGCGTCACGGGCTCGGCGGTCCGGCGACAGCCGCTGCAGGTCGCGCTCCACCGAGGTGATGACGGCCGGGTCGAGCAGCTCACGCAGCTCCGCACGGCCGAGCAGCTCGCCGAGCAGGGTCGAGTCGAGCGACAGGGCCGCTGCCCGGCGTTCTGCGAGCGGGGTGTCCCCCTCGTACATGAAGGCCGCGACGTACCCGAACAGGATCGACCGGGCGAACGGCGATGGCTGCTCGGTCTCCGTCTCGACCAGGCGGATCCGGCGTCCGGCGATGTCGTCGGCGATCCCGAGCAGTGCGGGCACGTCGTAGACGTCCTGCAGCACCTCGCGCACGGTCTCGAGCACGATCGGGAACGTCGGGTACTTCTGCGCGACCTCGAGCAGCTGCGAGGCCCGCTGCCGCTGCTGCCAGAGCGGCGACCGCTGCCCGGGGTTCCGTCGGGGCAGCAGCAGGGCGCGCGCCGCACACTCACGGAACCGCGCGGCGAACAGCGCCGAGCCCCCGACCTCGTCGGTGACCAGGGCCTCGAGGTCGTCGCGCTCGAACACGAACAGGTCGGCACCCGGCGGCTCGGCGTCGGTCTCCGGGATGCGGACGACGATGCCGTCGTCGGCCGCCATCGCGTCACCGTCGATGCCGTGCCGTTCGCGCAGCCGTGCGGCGACGGCCAGGGCCCACGGCGCGTGCACCTGCATGCCGTAGGGCGAGTGCAGGATGAGCCGCCAGTCCCCGAGCTCGTCGCGGAACCGCTCGATGACGAGCGTGGTGTCGTTCGGCACGTGACCGGTGGCCGCGCGCTGGTCGCGCAGGAAGGTCAGCAGGTTGGTGATCGCGCGCTCGTCCAGTCCACCGGCGGCGACGCGGGCGCGGGCGTCGTCGTCCGAGGCGCCCTCGACCTCGCGCACGAACGCACCGGTCGCCCGGCCGAGCTCGGCGGGCCGGCCGATGCCGTCGCCCTTCCAGAACGGCACGCGTCCGGGCTGCCCGAACGCCGGGCTCACGACGACGCGGTCGTGGGTGATCTCCTCGATCCGCCAGCTCGTCGCACCGAGGGCGAAGACGTCGCCCACGCGCGACTCGTAGACCATCTCCTCGTCGAGTTCGCCGACGCGGGACGCCTTCTCGCCGACCATGAAGACGCCGAACATGCCGCGGTCGGGGATCGTCCCGCCGCTCGTCACCGCGAGGCGCTGCGCACCGGGGCGCCCGGTCAGGGTGCCGTGCACGCGGTCCCAGACCAGCCGTGGCCGGAGTTCGGCGAACTCGTCGCTCGGGTACCGGCCCGTGACCAGGTCGAGCGTCGCCTCGAACGCCGATCGGGGCAGGCCGCTGAACGGGGCGCTCCGCCGCACGAGCTCGAACCAGTGCTCGACGTCGAGGGTGTCGATCGCCCCGGCCGCCACGGTGTGCTGCGCCAGGACGTCGAGCGGGTTCGCCGGCACCGAGATCGACTCGATCTGGCCCGTGACCATCCGCTCGACCGTGACCGCGCTGTTGACCAGGTCAGCCCGGTGCTTCGGGAACAGCACGCCTCGGGAGATCTCGCCCACCTGGTGTCCGGCACGACCGACGCGCTGCAGGCCGCTCGCGACGGAGGGCGGCGCTTCGACCTGGACGACCAGGTCGACCTCGCCCATGTCGATGCCGAGCTCGAGTGAACTCGTCGCGACGACGCACCGCAGCCGACCGGACTTCAGGTCGTCCTCGATGATCGCGCGCTGGTCCTTCGACACCGAGCCGTGGTGTGCGCGGGCGAGCACCGGGACGGAGGCGTCCGAGCCCCCGCCGCCCGTCTGCCCGGACCCGCCGATCAGCTGCGCCGGCGGGCGCTTGGCCCCCTGGGGTGCGACGGCGTGCGCCGAGGTGCGGGCCGGTGACTGCGGGCGGCCCCGCGCCACCGGGAGGCCGTCGTCGTCCGGTGACGCCCCCGCCGGCACCAGCACGCCGTCACCGGCGGCGGCGAGCACGCGTTCCTCGTGGATCTCGTTGAGCCGCGCCGTGAGCCGTTCGGCCAGCCGTCGCGAGTTCGCGAACACGATGGTCGAGCGGTGTTCCTCGATCAGGTCGACGACACGTTCTTCGACGTGCGGCCAGATCGACCCGTTCGTCGGCGACTCGGACGCGTCCGCACCGACCGGCGGCGCCCCGAGCTCGGTCATGTCGTCGACGGGCACGACGACCCGCAGGTCGAAGGTCTTCTGCGCGGGCGGCGCGATGATCGTCACCGGGGCGCGGCCGCCGAGGAACCGCGCGACCTCTTCCGGCGGGCGGACGGTCGCGGACAACCCGATGCGCTGCACGGGCTTGTCGAGCAGGTCGTCGAGGCGCTCGAGGGACACGGCCAGGTGTGCGCCGCGCTTGGTCGAGGCAACCGCGTGGACCTCGTCCACGATGACGGTGTCGACGTTCACCAGGGTCTCGCGCGCCTGCGAGGTGAGCATCAGGTAGAGCGACTCGGGCGTGGTGATGAGGATGTCCGGCGGCTGGCGCAGGAGCTTCTGGCGGTCGGACGACGGGGTGTCACCGCTGCGCACCCCGACCGTGACGTCGGGCGGTTCCGTGCCGAGCCGCCGAGCGGTCTGGGTGATGCCGACGAGCGGGCTCCGCAGGTTGCGCTCGACGTCGACGCCGAGGGCCTTGAGCGGCGAGACGTAGAGCACCCGCGTGCGCTGCTTCGCCGGCGGACGGTCCGTCGCACTGATGAGCCGGTCGATCGACCACAGGAACGACGCCAGGGTCTTGCCGGAGCCGGTCGGGGCGATCACGAGTGCGTGCTGCCCGGTCGAGATGGCGTCCCACGCCCCGGCCTGCGCCGGCGTCGGTGCGTCGAAGGCGCCGCGGAACCACTCGGTGGTCGCGGGGGAGAAGCGCTCGAAGACGTCCGTCATGGTCCGTCCCATCCTGCCCGCCACCACCGACAGCAGGCCGAGCGCACGTACCCCTTGACAGAGCAATAGTTACCGATCTATCGTAAACACATCGCGATACGACGAAGACGATCAGGTCAGACCGGTCGCGAGCCGACTCAGCACGACGAAAGGACTCCTCATGCGCCCCTCGTATGACGACAACAGCAACACGTCCCCCCGCGACCAGCGCGGGTTCGGCCCGCGCGGCCCCCGCTTCGGCGGCGCGCGGCAGCACCACGGCGCCGGCTTCCCCGGCCGTGACCGCGGTGACCACGACCACGGCGGCCGCGGCTTCGGTGGCCGCGGGTTCGGCCCCGGCTTCGGCCCGGGCATGGGCTTCGGCCCCGGTTTCGGCGGGCCCGGTTTCGGCCGCGAACGCCGTCGCCGCGGTGACGTCCGTCTCGCGATCCTCGGCCTGCTGGCCGAGGGCCCGCAGAACGGGTACGCCGTGATCAAGACCATCGCCGAGCGCACCGGTGGTGCCTGGAAGCCGAGCCCCGGCTCGGTCTACCCGACGCTCCAGCAGCTCGTCGACGAAGACCTCGTGGTCTCGTCGGGCGACGGCCGCAAGACGCTCTTCGAGCTCACCGACGCCGGCAAGGCCGAGACCGAGGCCAAGGCCGACGAGATCGCCGCGGCACTCGACGGGGCCCCGGGCATCCCGGACGCCCAGCGCGAGTTCTTCGAGGCGCTCCGGAAGACCATGGGCGTCCTGCAGATGTACCGCAGCACCGCGACCGAGGAACAGGCCAAGGCCGCCACGGCCAAGGTGGACCAGCTCCGCAAGGACCTGCTCCAGATCCTCGCCGACTGACGGACAGGAGGCCCGGTGCCAGCTGGCACCGGGCCTCCAGTCCGTCCGCACATCGTGAGCAGCTGTGGTCGGGTCCGCACGTCGGACCCGACCATTCGTGCTCACGAAGCGCGCTCCGCAGCGCTACCCCGCGCCGACGAAGGCGGCCACGTCCGCCAGCTCCGCCGTCGACACGGCGTGCGGCAGGCCCGCGTAGGAACGGTCGGTCACGTCGGTGTGCGCTGCGGCCCACGCCTGCGTCCGGGCGGTGGCCTCGGGCGGGATCACCGGGTCGAGGTCGCCGTGCCCCAGGAACACCCGCGGCCGCACGGCCGACACGGCCTCGTCGCGGGAGTCCGTGACGCCCGGCACGACGAACCCCGACAGCGACACGGCGAACGCGAACGCCGCGGGCCGGGCGCGCAGCAGCTGGAGCGCCATCGAGCCGCCCTGCGAGAACCCGAGCAGCCCGATCCGCGGGTGGTCGGCGGCGACGGAGTCGATCCAGTCGAGCACCTCGGCGGTCGCGGCGTCCACCGCCTCGGGCGCGGGGGAGCCGGGCGTGCCGAGCGGGTACCAGCTGAAGCCGGCCCCCCACGGCATCGGCGCCCGGAGCGACGCGACCGTCCACGCGGGCGGCAGCGCGGGGGCGAGCCCGCGCAGGTCGTGCTCGTTCGACCCGACCCCGTGCATCGCCACGAGCAGGGGTGTGCCCCGCCGGTCCGAGGTACTCCGGGTCCACTGCACCAGGTCCGCATCGATCATGTGGACAACGCTAACCATCCCCAACTCCCGCGCCTTCCGCCGAACTCGCCGCCGTCCCTGGTAGACACGGTGCATGTCCTCGCTGCGCACCCCCGATCCCGACTCCGGCTGGCTGTCCGACGAGGAGCTCGCGAACGTCCGCCGTCGTCTGCCGATCTGCTACGTCGAGGCGGTCCCCGTCCGCACCGACGGCCTCGGCGTCGTGACCGAGGTCGGCGTGCTGCTGCGTGTCTCCCCGAGCGGTTCGATCGCCCGCACCCTGGTGTCCGGCCGTGTGATGTTCGGCGAGTCGATCCGCACCGCGCTGTTCCGCCACCTGGAGAAGGACCTCGGGCCGATGGCGTTCCCGCAGCTGCCCTCGAGCCCGACGCCGTTCACCGTGGCCGAGTACTTCCCGCTGCCCGGCGCCTCGGTGTACACCGACGAGCGGCAGCACGCGATCTCGCTGGCGTACGTCGTCCCCGTCACGGGGACGTGCGAGCCCCGGCAGGACGCCCTCGAGCTCACGTGGATGACCCCGATGGAAGCCGCGTCCGACGCCGTCGCCGACGAGATGGAAGGCGGCCGCGGCGCACTGCTCCGCGCCGGCCTGGCATCGGTCGGAGCCCTGCACTAGCCCCGCGCACGACGAAGCCCGCGCACGACGAAGCCCCCGGATCCGATCGGATCCGGGGGCTTCGCAGCGCGGTTGCGAACCGGCTTCAGTGCTTGTCGTCCTTGAAGCTGTCGGCGACGCCGTGCGCGGCGTCCTTGACGTCGGTGACGCCCTGCTTCGCCGAGGCCTTGCCCTGGTCGGTCTGGCCTTCGGCCTTCAAGCGGTCGTTACCGGTCGCGTTGCCGGCGGCTTCCTTGACCTTGCCTGCCGCCTTCTCAGCGGCGTTCTTGATGTCATCGATGCCAGCCATAGGCACTCCTTCCAGAAGCGGACGTGTTCCCCGTCAGCCGCTTGCGCGGCATCCGGTGAAGCAGACCGTACGCCCGGTGGAGTACCCCACCCCCAGCCCCCGCCAAGGTTCGCCAGCGCAGTCACGCAAAACACCGGTGTTCACGGATCACACCCCGGGATGCGGGGGTTCGAAAGGTGAACACCGGTGTCTTGCGGGCATCGACGCGCTCAAGCCGAGCGGGTCAGACCGCGTGGGTCAAGCGCGCAGGTCAGTGGCGGTCGGCAGCGCCGGCCGGACGGGAGGCGCGGCGCGAGCCACCACGACGGTTGCCGCCCGACTCGTTGCCGGACCGACCCGCGGCGTAGCCGCCCTCGGACGACCAGACGGCCGACGAGCCGCCGCGCACGACGTCGCTGCTGCCCGAGCGGCGGTTGCCGCCGCTGCGGCGACCACCGGTCGAACCGGCGGCCGCGGCACCGGAGCGCCCGGCACCCTCGGTCCGTGCGCCACGGGCCGGACGGCCCTGACGGCCCCCGGCCGAACCGGCGGACTCGCCAGCCGAGCCGGAGCGCGCGGGCTGCGCCGCGCCTCCAGACCGACCGCCGCGACCACGGCGACGACCGCCACCGTCACCGGCGGACTCGGCCGAGCGCTGCTTGGGCTGACGCTGCTGGGTGGGCTGCTCCTCGGCCACGTGGCGGATCGGAGCGACCTCGCCGACGAGCGCGGTGACGGCCGGGGAGGTCGCCGAGACGTGCTGCGGCGTGACCTTGATCGCGGCTGCACGCATCATCTGCGCAACGTCGCGACGCTCGGCGGGCATCGTCACGGTGACGACGTCACCGGACGAACCGGCACGCGCCGTGCGTCCAGAGCGGTGCAGGTAGGCCTTGTGCTCGGTGGGCGGGTCGACGTGCACGACGAGCTCGACGTTGTCGACGTGCACACCGCGGGCGGCGACGTCGGTGGCGACGAGCACGAGGGCCTCACCGGAGGAGAACTTCGCGAGGTTGCGCTCACGGGCGCCCTGCGACAGGTTGCCCTGCAGGTCGACGGCCGGGATCCCCTGGCTGCTGAGCTGCTTGGCGAGGCGCTTGGCGTGGTGCTTCGTGCGCATGAAGAGGATGCGGCGACCGTTGCCCGAGGCGAGGGCGCTCACGAGGTGCTTCTTCGCGTCGGCGTCGGCGACCTCGAACAGGTGGTGGGTCATCGCCTCGACGGGGCTGTTCGCCTCGTCGACGGAGTGCATCACCGGGTTGTGCAGGAACTTCTTGACGAGCTTGTCCACGCCGTTGTCGAGCGTGGCGGAGAACAGCAGTCGCTGCCCGTTCTCGGGCGTCGCCTGCATGATCTTGGTGACGCCGGGCAGGAAGCCCATGTCGGCCATGTGGTCGGCCTCGTCGAGGACGGTGACCTCGATGTCGCCCAGGTTCACATGACCCTGCTGCATCAGGTCGGCGAGGCGACCCGGGCAGGCGACCACGACGTCGACGCCGCCGCGCAGGGCGTCGACCTGACGACCCTGACCGACGCCACCGAAGATGGTCGTGGTGTTGAGGCCCATGGCCTTGGCGAGCGGGGCGAGGGCGACGTCGATCTGCGTCGCGAGCTCACGCGTCGGTGCGAGCACCAGGGCGCGGGGGCGGCCGGCGCGACGCTTGCGGCCGCTGGCGGCGAGGCGGGCGACGAGCGGGATCGCGAAGGCGATGGTCTTGCCGGAGCCGGTGCGGCCGCGGCCGAGGACGTCCTTGCCCTGCAGGGAGTCCGGGAGGGTGTCCGCCTGGATGGGGAACGCCATGTCCTTGCCCTGGTCGGCGAGGACGGAGACCATCGGAGCGGGGACGCCGAGGTCGGAGAAACGGATGTCTTCGGTGGTCATGGTGACCTTTCGAGCCGGAGCAGTCCGGCTGTGGGCGCGCTCTGAGGCAGCGCGCGGGCGGGATGCGCGCCAACGGATGTGGCTGGCGCAGTCGCCGCAGCAGAGAAGCCTGGGCACCTTCGTGAGGTGCTCGATCATCGACCAGAGTCCGGGGACAGGTGGTCGGGAGTTCGGGGCGTCCGTACGACGCACGAGGCGATCGGCGCCTCGAGTACGACCAGCATAGCGTGCACATCCCCGGAACAGCGAGGGCGGGGTCGTTCGCCCTGCGCGTGCGAGGATTCCGGGGTGCGCATGCGATCCGTCCTGTTGACCACCGCGATGGCCCTGGTGGCCGTCCTCGGCACGGCCGGCTGCGCCGAGGCCGCCACGACCAGCGCGGCCGCGAGCTACCGCAACCTGCCGACCTCGGGCCGGGTGGACTACCAGCTCGGCGGCGGGTACACACCGCCCGCCGGCGTGACGATCGTCGAGCGCGACAGCACTGACCGCCCGGCGAAGGGCAAGTACAACATCTGCTACGTCAACGGGTTCCAGACGCAGCCCGAGGCCGCCCGCACGTGGAAGAAGTCGTACCCGTCGGCGATCCTCCGCGACCGCGCGGGCAAGCCGGTCTCGGACCCGGGGTGGCCGGACGAGATGCTCCTCGACACCCGGACCGCGGCCAAGCGTGCCCTGATCACGAAGGTGCTCGCGAAGACCGTCGCCCGCTGCGGTGACCGCGGGTTCGACGCCGTGGAGTTCGACAACCTCGACTCGTGGACCCGGAGCGGCAAGCGGCTCACCCGTGCCGGCAACCTGGCGCTCGCGAAGTCGCTCGTCGCCAAGGGGCACCGGCACGGCTTGGCCGTCGGGCAGAAGAACACGCCGCAGCTCGGGGCATCCGGCCGGAAGCAGACCGGGTTCGACTTCGTCGTCGCCGAGGAGTGCGTGCAGTACCGGGAGTGCGCTGCGTACACGAAGGCCTACGGCAAGCGGGTCATCGACGTGGAGTACGCGGACACCCTCGAGCGCTCGTGGGGTTCGGTGTGCGGGCTGAAGAGCCGTCCGGCCATGACGATCCTGCGCGACCGCGACCTGGTGACCCCGAAGGACGACGCGTACGTGTACGAGCACTGCTGAGCGCTCGGGACGTTCCTTCCCAGAACGCCTGCGATGCCTGGTCGGATCGGGCGTACCGGGTCAGAACTTCCGACCGGGTACGCCCGGAACGACCAGGTACGCCCGGAAGCGCCAGCCCCGCCAGCGCTACGCCGGCCAGGCCTCGCGCAACGCGGTGGCCGCCTGGTCCGCCGACAGCCCCGCCGAGCGCGCCGCGGCGGCCAGGGCACGAGCGGCCTCGGCCACCGCGTCCGGCACCGCCGCCGGCCGCACCACCCGGGTACCGGCGCCCCGTGCGGTGTGCACGAGCCCGGCCTCCTCGAGCAGCTGGTAGGCCTTCGCGACGGTGCCCGCGGCGAGCCCGAGCTCGTCCGCCAGCCCGCGCACGCTCGGCAGCCGTTCGCCGTCCACCAGGTACCCGGCGGTGATCTGCGCGGCGATCTGCGATCGGACCTGCTCGAACGGCGGCACGCGGCCACCGACGTCGAGGGCGACGAGTCCTGTCATGCGTTCCACCCTAGAAGTCGTACTGCTCGCCGACGGGGATCGGGACCGGCACGGTGTTGCCCGGAGGCGCGAGCGGGCACGCCCACGCCGGGTCGTACGCGCACGACGGGTTGTAGGCGAAGTTGAAGTCGAGCACGAGCGACCCGAGGTCGTCGCCGCCCAGGTCCGAGCCCTTGATGGTGTCGAGCAGGTAGCGCCCGCCGCCGTAGGTGCCGCGGGCCTTGCCGGCGCTGGCGTCCTTGACCGGGACGAACACCCCGCCCGCGTAGCCGCCGTGCTTCCAGACGTCGAGGGTGCCGACACCGGGGACCCGCACGAGTCCGAGCCGGTCGAAGTGGACGACACCGTCGGTGCCGGTCTCGAAGTCGAACTCGGCGGGCTCGGTGGCCTCGATGCGGACCTGGAACCGCCACGCCGGGTCGTAGTCCGGCACCGGCAGCGACTCGAAGTCGCGGGCGTCCTCGTCGAGCAGCGGCGAGGCGGGGTGCTCCGCGAACATCGCGTCACGGGTCTCGCGCCAGAGCGCGTGCGCCGTCTGGGGGTCCGGGGTGGCGCGGACGCGGCGGTACAGGTCGAACGTCATCCGCCGCCAATCCGTCGTCGCCAGCGTGCTGCGCACGCGGTCGTCGGTCGTCGGCTCCTGGGGGCGCGTCTGGCTCACGTGGTCGAGGCTACGCCCGCTCCGCGGTGGACGGGAGGCCCGACCCGCGTCACGTCACTCGCCGTTGGTCCGCCAGGTGGGCGCGAGGGCGCGCATCCGGAACGCCCGCCACTGCCAGGTGACCCACATGCCGGGCCACAGGGCGACTCCGAGGACGGCCGGTCGCATCCGGTAGGTCAGGCGGTCGAGCAGCAGGGTCCGGCCACCCGGTGCGGGGACGACGGCCATCCGGTGCGACATCGTCATCCGCCCGAACAACCCGGACGTGCCGCCGCCGTTGTCGCGCTGCACGGGGACTCCCCGGACCTCGTACAGGTCGAGGTCGACGTGCGTGTCGCCGCTCGGCACCAGTCCGAAGGCGTCCGCGGTGATCGGGTGCGGGTGTCCCGGCTCCCAGCGCTCCGGGAACCCCCGGGGGTCGCGCGAGCGGTACGCCAGGAACGGCTTCGTCACCGCCACCATCACGGACGGGGACAGCAGGGCATCGCGCACGGCGTCGACCGGCGCGTCGAGGACGATCCGGAGGCCGACGTGCATGGCGGTGACGCTACGCCCGCGGGCTGGACGGTGCGCCGTGGCGCGCTGGGCGACGACGCAGGCGCGACGCCTCAGGCGTGCCGGGCCGACCGGCGGCGGGACCCCTCGGCGCGGTCGTGCCGCCGGAGCCGCTCGGCCAGCGAGAGCCGCACGGCCGGCCACTCCGACGCGATCACCGAGAACACCACGGTGTCGCGCAGCGTGCCGTCACGGCCGATCGCGTGGTTCCGGAGCACGCCGTCCTGCTTCGCGCCGAGGCCCGCGATGGCCGCCCGGGACTGCAGGTTGTGCCAGTGGGTGCGGAACTCGACCGCGATGCACTGCCAGGCCTCGAACGCGTGCGACAGCATGAGCAGCTTCGACTCGGTGTTGATCCCCGAGCGCTGCGCGGACCGGGCCAGGAACGTGCTGCCGATCTCGACGTGGCGGTTGCCCGGGTCGATGTTCATGAAGGTCGTCGCACCCACCACCCGGCCGGTCGGGCGGTCCCGCACGGCGAAGGGCACCATGCGTCCGGCCTCGTGCTCGGCGAGCCGCCGGTCGATCTCGGCCTCGACCTGTGCCGGGGCGGGCACCGAGGTGTACCAGGTGCGCCACAGATCGCCGTCCGCGACCGCCGCCCGCAGGTCTTCCGCGTGCTCGTGCCCGAGGGGCTCGAGCGTCACACGGTCGCCGGTCAGGGTGGGTACGGGGGCGATCTCCATGACCATGCATCCTAGGGTTGGCGACCATGGTGGAACCCGGTCGGACGGCGACCCTGTGGAGAAGGACAGCATCGCCCGGGCGGCTATCGTGACGGACGTGGCAGAACGCACCCAGGAGAAGTACCAGGTCCGGTTCGCGTGGGGTCCCGGAGGTGCGGCACGGATCGCCCACGGCACCCACCTGCTCGTCTGGGTCGACGCCCTGCCGCCGACCCCCGACGCCGCAGCACAGCGGCGCGCGCTGCGGAACGTGACCGCCCAGCTGCCGCAGGGGCCGGAGGTCGTGCTCGGCCACCTCGGCAACGCGGCGGCGGTCGCGGAACGGGTGACGAGCCTCCAGGCCGCACGCGGTGACCGGTGCGTCGTCGCGATCGTGGCCGCCGGGCTGCACCACACCGCAGCCCTCGACGACGCGGCCGAGGCGGCGGGGGAGTCCGTCGACGTGGCCGACGCACCCGACTTCGCCGTCGAGGACCTGCTCGCCGCCGGAGCCGTCGTCGACGCGCTCACCGAGGTCGGCATCGACCACACCTCACCCGAGGCCGCTGCGGCCTGCGCGGCGTACACGGGGCTGCGCCGTGCCGTGCGGCACCTGGTCAGCGCGTCCGAGGGAGCCGCCGTCCTGAGCCGTGACGACGTGCACGCGGCGCTCGCCGCGGGCCCCGACCTGCCCGTCCTGCGGGAATCGGGGGAGCGCGCGTAGCGTTCGCCCCGTCACGGAACCAGCGAGCGAAGGAGCAACGCCATGAAGGCAGTCGTCGGCGACACGGTGATCGCGGAGGCCCCCGAAGAGGACCTCATCAAGATCGAGGGCAACTGGTACTTCCCGCCGTCGAGTGTGAAGACCGAGCTCTTCACCGAGAGCCCCACCCAGTACCACTGCCCGTGGAAGGGCGACACCCAGTACTTCACGGTGAACGTCGACGGACAGGCGCTGCAGGACCGCGCGTGGTCGTACCCGACGCCGATCCCGTCGTCGTTCGACCGCGTCGGCAAGGACTACTCGGGCTACGTCGCGTTCTGGAAGGACGTCCAGGTCGTCGAGTGACGACCGCCCGTCACCCTGGCCGGCTGCGACTCAGCCGGTCAGGGTGAGCACGACCAGCGCGACGTTGAGCGCCACGATGACCGCCGCGATCACCCACGCCACCACGCGGGTGGTCGCGGCGTTCACATCGGTCCCCATCACGCTCCGTCGCGACGTGTAGACCACCAGGGGCACGATCGCGAAGGCGATCCCGAAGCTCAGCACCACCTGGCTGACCACGAGCAGCATCGTCGCGTCGATGTTCAGCGCGAGCAGCACGATCGCCGGCACCAGGGTGATCGCGCGCCGGGCCACGAGCGGGATCCGCACGTGCAGCAGGCCCTGCATGATCTCCGCGCCGGCCATGCAGCCCACCGAGGTCGAGGCCAGGCCGGACGCGAGCAGGCCCACGGCGAAGAGCACCCCGACGACCGGGCCGACGTTCTCGGCGATGGCGCGCTGCGCACCGGGGATGGAGTCGGTGCCCTCGACTCCCGGCAGGGTGGCCGCGGCGAGGACGAGCATCGCGATGTTCACCCCACCCGCGACGATCAGCGCGAGCCCGACGTCCCACCGGGTCGCGACGAGCACCCGGCGACGCTCCGGCCCGGCGGGGACGTCCCCGTGGCGGTCCCGGGCGAGCGCCGAGTGCAGGTACACCGCGTGCGGCATCACGGTCGCGCCGAGCATCGAGGCCGCCAGGAGCACCGACCCGGAGCCCTCGAACCGCGGCACGAGCCCGGCGACCAGGTCGGCCGGGGACACCCGGGCGAACAGCAGCCCGGCACAGAAGCCCACCGTCAGGATCGCGAGCATCGCCGTCACCACGGTCTCGAACAGGCGCGTGCCCCGGCGGCTGTGCAGGGTCAGCAGGAGCATCGAGACGAGCCCGGTGATGATCCCGCCGACCACGAGCGGCAGGCCGAAGAGCAGGGAGAGCGCCAACGCGCCGCCGATGACCTCGGCGATGTCGGTCGCGGCGGCGACGATCTCGGCCTGACCCCAGAACAGCAGGCGCGGGGTGCGCCGCATCCGCAGGCCGAGGTGCTCGGGCAGCGACTTGCCCGTCACCACCCCGAGCTTGGCGGACAGGTACTGCACCACCACGGCGCTGGCGTTCGCGGCCACGAGCACCCAGAGCAGCAGGTACCCGTACTCGGCGCCGGCGGTCAGGTTGGCGGCGACGTTGCCCGGGTCGACGTACGCGATGGCCGCGACGAAGGCCGGTCCGAGCAGGGTGAGCCCGGCTGCGCGGCGACGCGGGGCACCGGATGGATGCTCGTCGAGCCGGGGGCTGGCAGTGTCGGTCATGCACCGATCCTGCCAGAGAATTCGGCGTCCCGAATCTTTTTATTCGACGTGTTGATACGCTGGCCGGCCGCCGCTCGAGCGTGCGTGTGTCGGGTGGTCGCGACTCGTCGCTTGCGTTGCGTCGGGTGGTCACGACCTGTCGGTTGCGACGCCGTCGGGCGACAGTTGGTGACCGCTCGGCGGGGGTGAGCGGGGTGTCGTGACCGCTCGTGCTCAGCTCGTGGTCACTCCGCGGCGCGGCGGGCGCGGTGCGCCCGGACCTTCGCCCGGTTGCCGCACCGCTGCATCGAGCACCAGCGACGGGTCCCACCGCGCGACGAGTCGTAGAACACCAGGCCGCAGTCCTCGGCCGAGCACCGGCTCAGCCGCGTCGGCCGGCCGTCGGCCTCGACGTCGTCGAAGCCGACCTCGGTGAAGAGCGCGACGGCGTCGCGCGCGACGCTCGACAGGGCCTGCGCCAGGCGGACCCGGTTGGCTCCGGCGCGGCGTCGGCCACCCGGGAGGCTCGGGGGCACGTCCGGCAGGGCGGCGAACAGGTTGACGGTGTCGATGTCGTCGGGCGCGGGGCGCGTGCGGCCGGCTCCGGCACGCAGGCCCGCCGCCACGGCGGTGCGTTCCGCGGCGGTGCTCGCCGGCGCGGGGGCGGCGGCCACGGCGAGCCGGGCGATCGCGGCACGCAGGGCCCGGGCGTCCTGGAGCTCGCGGGCGCTGGCGCCGACGTCGATCGGCTCGGTGTGCTCGCTGAGCCACTCGTCCAGGTCGGCCGGGCTCGCGAGCAGCTCCCCGAGCTGCGACCGCGGTCGGCGTCCGGTGGGGTCGTCGGCGAAGCCACCCGTGTGCGCGAAGTCGAGCGCGATCCGTCCGGCGTCGAAGAACCAGGAGGAACCGGCGTCCGTGCGGATGTGCTGCCCCGTGTGCATCCGCCCAGGCTAACGGGTTACCGGCGCGCCTCCGTGCGTCGGGACCCTCATGCGGTAGTCGACGCCATCGTGGCCGCGTCGTCGTCCGCGGTCCGGCGCCGCCAGGTGATGACGTTCCGGGCGTCGAACCGCCGGGAACAGCGGGCGCAGGCAAGGGGACGGGTGGGCGTGCGGTACCGGAAGTGCTCGTGCCCCGCGGGGCAGGTGCCGATCCAGGGGGCGAGCTCACTGGCGATCGGCCCGTCGTGCAGCCGGGAGCCGGTGTACCCGATCGCCGCGGCCGTGCGCTTCCACTTCGGTCCGTGTGCCGCCCGGGCGCCGGCGAGTGCGTGCGCGACCTCGTGCAGCAGGACCTGCTCGACGTCGTCGTCGGAGAACCGGGCGGCCAGGTGACGGCTCACCGTGATCCGCCTCCGCGCGAAGTCGCACTGGCCGGCGCGGGTCTTGGCGTGGTCGAAGCCGAACGCCCACGTGCCGGCACCGAGGTGTTCGGCGATGAGCGCTTCGGCACGGAGCCGGACGGTCTCGAGCGCGGTCACTGCTCGGCGCGCGGGTCGGCCTGGCCCTTCTTCGCTGCCCGGGCCGCGATCCGGCCCCAGATGTCGTCGGCCTCGGTCCGTGCGGCGTCGGGCGCACCGAGCACGCGGCGGCGGATCGGCGGGATCTGCTTCACCGGCTCGGCGACGCGGGTGGTGGGTTCCTCGTCCTCGGCACGGCGGGCGGCGACCTCGCGGGCGGTCCGTGGCTTGTCGGACGGTTCCGCCGGGTTGGTGATCGAGGCCCGCATGGCGGCCTCGACCGCGGTGCGCAACGCGTCGGTGCGCTCGGACGGCGCCCCCGCCTGTCGGAAGGCCTGGTACGCCCGCGACAGTGCGGCGCGGGCCTCGTCGAAGCGGTCGTTCTCGAACAGCGACCAGCCCTCGATCTCGGCTGCGGCGCCCTCGAGTTCGGGCCACTCCTCGGTGGCGGCGGTGTCGCGGGCCATGGCGGCCTCGGTGGCGGCGCGGTCGTGCCGCCCGAGGTCGTGCAGGACGTGCGCACGACGGATCCGCGCGGCGACCTTGTCCTGGCGCTCCCCGGTGAACATCGCCAGGCGGAACACCTCCTCGGCGATGACGAGCGACTCGTCCAGTCGACCGAGCAGGCGGAGGAGTTCGGCCCGTTCGGCGAGGGCGTCGGTGCTGCGGCTCTGGCCGAGGTCACGGAGCCGCTGGTGCACGGCGTCGACGTCGACCGCGGGTCGCAGGCTGATGGGCGCGAAGGTGCTGCCCGGGCTGACTCCGGCCGTCACGGGAGCCGCGTGGCGCGGTTCACGGGAACGGTCGGACAGGTCGGGCTGCTGGCGGTCGTCGGGCGGGAGGGACATCGGTTCGAGGGTAGCCGCGGTCTCCCGGGAGCGGTCGGTGCGACGCGCTCAGGTTGCGCGGGTGCGGCCGTCCCCGCGTGCCGCCCGGGACGACGAACGGCCCGCCGTGCCGGAGCACGACGGGCCGTTCCGAGCGGTCGATCAGGAGTTGGCGGCCACCGCGGCGGCAGCGGCCACGCCGACGTAGGTGACCAGCGTCGCGATCGTGGCCACGACGGCCAGGATGATCGCGAAGATGCCCCAGCCGCGACCACGCTTGGTCACGGCGGCGATGATGCCCTGCACGAGCGCCCAGAGCCCGAGGATCGCGGCCACGCCGGCGATCACCGCACCGACCCCGATCTGCGAGATGACGGCCGGGTCGTTCATGAGCTGACGCTGCAGCTCCTGCTGGTCCGGGGTCGCACCGCTGCTCGGTACGAGGTTGTTGATCGCGTCGCTGTTGGCGAGCGCCGACCCCATCACGTACCCGCCGATGACGCCGATGACGAGCGCGGCGAGTCCGAGGAAGAACGCCACGACACCGAGGGTCTTCTTCTTGGGCTTCGGCTCGTCGTGGCTCTGCCAGGCCGGGGCACCGGCGTGCGCGGGCGCGGCGGCGTACGGCTGCTGGTCGTGGTGCTGGTCGTGGCGCTGCTGGTCGTTCCAGCTCGGCGTGCTCGACGGCTGGCCGTACTGCTGCTCGCCGTTCGGCTGGCCGTACTGCTGACCCTGCCCGGACTGCTGCCCGTACTGCTGCTGCTGGCCCTGCCCGTACTGCTCGCCGTACTGCGGGGTCGAGGTCGGCGCCGGGTCCACCCGCTCGCCGTACCGCGGGGCCTCGGCGTCGGGCTGCTGCGGGGCGTCGCCCCAGCGCGGCGCCTGGCCGTCGCCCGTCCGGTCCTGGTCGTTCCGGTCGTCGTTCGTCATCAGGGTTCCCATCGCTCGGTCGCGCACCTGCGCGGTCGTTCAGACCATCCTGACAGCCGGACCCGCCGAGTGCCCGAAGTCCGTCCCCGGCGGTGCCGCGCGGGCATCAGCCCCCGAACACGCTCCGGTTCGGCTCCGGCGACGCGACCGCCGTCTGGTCGGTGACGATCGGCGCCCCGGCGATGAACGCCCTGAGCTCCGCACCGTGCACGACCTTCGCCGGCATCGGGTCGGACGAGTACCGCCTCGGCATGTCCGACACCGGCAGGTCGGTCGGCGACCCGAGCAGCACGATGTTCCCGAACCGCCGGCCCTTGAGCATGCCGGTGTCCGCGACCGCTGCGACCGACGGCAACACCGACTGCAGCGTCGAGGCCTGCCCGCGGGCGAACGCCAACCCGGCGCCGTCGGCCACGTTCACCGCGACGATGCCCGTCGGCGACAGGAACGCGGCGACCTCGCGGTAGAACTCGACGCTCGTCACGTGGGCGGGGATCTGCGAACCACCGAAGACGTCCACCACCGCCAGGTCCACCCTGCCGCGGAGTCCGGCGGGCAGCTTGCCGAGGACCTCCCGGGCGTCGCCGTACCGCACCCGGATCGAGGCACCGCGGGGGAACGGCAGGGCCTCGCGCACGTGCTCGACCAGGTCACGCTCGAGCTCGATCACCTGCTGCCGCGAACCGGGGCGGGTCACCGCGACGTAGCGGGGCAGGGTGAGGGCGCCGGCGCCCAGGTGCAGTGCCGTGATCGGGCCGTCCGGCAGCAGGTCGATCGCGTGCCCGATCCGCCGGATGTACTCGAACGCCAGGTGGGTCGGGTCCTCGAGGTCCACGTGCGACTGCGGGGTGCCGTCCACCACCAGGGTGAAGGACCCCGGTCGGTGCCGGTCCGGCTCCACCACCGAGTACCCCGCACCGATCCGGAACCCGTCGAACGCATCAGCCATGCCGTCAATGGAACACCACCGCGATCACCACCCGCGTCCCCACCCCTGGTTGGTGTGCCCGCGGAGCACCTGGAACGAGGCTGATGTCACCGGTCGGAACACTCCGCCGGACCACCTCGAAAGGCACACCATGTCGGTCCAGCTCCTCGCGAACGTGCTCATCGGCCTCGCCCTCGTCGCCTTCCTGGCGTACCGGCAGGCGACCTGGCGGTCCCTCGACCCGGCGCGCATCTGGCGGGGACCGCTCGTGATGGCGATCGTCGGCGTGGTCGTCCTCGCACAGACCACGACGAGCGTCACCACCACCGATGTCGTGTTCCTCGGCCTCGAGGCCCTGCTCACCGTCGGCGTCGGCCTCGCGATGGGGGCCATGACCCGGTTCCGCACGGTCACGACGCCGGACGACAAGGGCCGCACGCTGCAGTCCCGCACCGGGTGGCTCGGCGCCGCGCTCTGGATCGTCCTGATCGCCGCCCGCGTCGGGCTCGACGTCCTCGGCGGCCACCTCGGTGCGCACCTGCTCACCTCGACCGGCACGATCCTGCTCGTGCTCGCCCTGAACCGTGCAGCCCGTGCCCTGGTCGTCGACCAGCGCATCCCCCGTGGCGGCGACCGGTCGGCGGCCGCCCGCCGCGGCATGATGGTGCGGTGAGCCTGCCGACCGACCCGGACCGGACCGACCCCGCCGGGGTCCGGTCCGCCTCGGTGCTCTCCTGGGGACTCAACGCCGTCGGGATCGCCGTGGTCGCCTTCTGGTTCGTGCGGAACGGCCTCCTGCTCCACCACCCCGCGTGGGTCTGGGCCGTCGGGGCCGTGGCGCTCGCCGCCTGGGCCGTCCGCGAAGGGGCACGCACGCCCCGCGTCCTCGTCGCCGCAGCCGGCGTGATGATCGCCGCCGGATCGCTCGCCGTGGTGCCGACCGACTCGCTGCTGGTGGTCCCGGTGATCGTCGGGCTCGTCATCCTCGGCGCGGACCTGCGTCTGCCGGTCTGGACGGCCGCGGTCGCCGCGCTCGCCGCCGTCGTGGTGGTGGCCGTCACCGCGACGCTCGCGCAGACGTCGGTGCAGTTCGTCCTCGGCGTGAGCGGCGGGCTGCTGCTCGGCGTGCTCGTCGGCTTCAGTCGTCGGCAGGTCCGGATCACGACGGCGCAGGCCCGCGAGACCGAGCGGCAGCAGCAGCGCGCACGGCTCCTCGCCGACCGGTCCCGGGCGTCCCGGGACATCCACGACGTCCTCGCCCACTCGCTCGGCGGCCTGGTCCTGCAGCTCGACGCGGTCGAGGCCCTGCTCGAGGCCGGCCGCGTCGACGAGGCCACCCGCAGAGCCGGCGAGGCACGCGCGCTGGCCGCGGACGGCCTGGCCGAGGCACGGCGTGCGGTGCACGCGCTCCGCGACGAACCGCAGCCCGGTCAGCCGGAGCCGACCCGTGCCTCCAGTCCGTCCGCCGACCACGCGTCGGGCCTGACGGCCCTGCTCGACGCGCACCGTTCGTTCGGCGGCGAGGCCGTCGTGCAGGGTGACGCGACCCTCGCGGTCCTCGACGACGTCCACCGTGCCGCCGTGGTCCAGGTCGTCCGGGAGGCCCTCAGCAACGCCCGCAGGCACGCTCCCGGCCGCCCAGTCTCCCTGTCCGTGATCCGGGACGGCGACGCCGTGGACGTCGTCGTGGCCAACCCGCTGCCGAGCGGCGGGCAGGGGGTGCTCGGGATGCGCGAGCGGTTCGCGGAACTCGGCAGCGAGGCCACGGTGGAGGCCGAGCGTTCCGACGACGAGTTCGTCGTCGCCATGCACCTGCCCGTCGACGGCACGCGCGACGCGGACACTGCGGACGCTGCGGTCGCCGCGGAGGACGACCGCTCGTGACCATCCGGGTGCTCGTGGTCGACGACCAGGCCATCGTCCGCGACGGCCTGGTGACGGTGCTGTCGCTCGTGCCCGACCTGCAGGTCGTCGGGCAGGCGGCCGACGGTGCCGAGGCGATCGCCGCCGTCGACCGGCACGTGCCCGACGTCGTCCTGATGGACCTGCGGATGCCGGGGGTCGACGGGCCGACCGCCACCGCGCGGATCGTCGCCGAGCACCCCGGGGTCGCGGTCCTGGTGCTGACGACCTACGCCGACGACGACTCCATCGTCACCGCGCTGCGGGCGGGAGCCCGCGGCTACCTGACGAAGGACGCCGGACGGGCGGAGATCGCGACCGCGGTGCGTGCGGTGGCCGCCGGGCAGTCGACCTTCGACGCGACCGTGGGGGCCCGGCTGGTGGCGCGCCTCGCCGGCGGTGCCGGTGCCGGTGTCGCTGCTGGTTCCGCGGCGCCTGCGTCAACCGATCCCGGTCCGTCGCTCGGTGCTCGGTTCCCGGACCTCACCCCGCGCGAAGTGGACGTCCTCGAGCGGATCGCGGACGGCCGGACGAACCCGCAGATCGCCGCCGAACTGTTCCTGACGGTGCCCACCGTGAAGTCGTACGTGAACCAGGTGTTCGCGAAGCTCGGGGTCCGGACCCGCGCCGAGGCCGTCGCCCGCGTCCTGCGCTGACCACCCGCAGCACCCCGTCGTCCCCGGGCGACGCGCTGCGGACACGTGAATGCGTACACATGGACGACCAGCGGACGCCAAGACTCGTTGCGTACCGTTGACGCCTGTCGTCACGACGCCAGAGCGTCGATGCGTGTGTGCCCCACACTCCACGCGTCCGCCCGGACACCGTGACCACGACGTGCCCGTGAGCGCCCCCACCGCTCGAGCGTGCGCGCCGTCGGCGTGCTGCTGCGCGCCACCCCTCCGGCCACCCGCGCGCGCTGGCCGTCGAACGCACCGCACCCGATGACGAGTGCACCACTGCTGATCCGCCGCAGGAGACCTCCGTCATGACCGCCGACACCATGAGCGTGCCCACCGCACGCCTCACCACCCCGGACACCCACCGGTCCGGAACCCGACCCACCCGGGTGATCCGGGCCTCCCGGCCGTCCCGTGCCGCCCATCCGTCCAGCGCCGCCCTGCCGTTCCACGCCGACCGCGAGACCGCACCCACCTGGATGCGGGTCGTCGGCACGGCGCTGCTCCTCGGCGGCGCCGGGCTGTCCGCCGCCGTGCTCGGCTGGCCCGGGGACGCGCCGGAGGTCGCCCTGCTGGTGCCGGCCCTGCTCGCCGTCGCCCTCGGGTCGCTGCTCCTGCTCGCCCGGGCCGGGTTCACCGTCACCGAGCGGCACGTGACCCTGCACTTCCGTCCGCTCCCGCCGCGGCGCATCCCGCGCCGGCGGATCACCGACGTCCGCCTGGTCGAGGCGGACGCTGCCACCTACGGCGGTGTCGGCCTGCGGATCCGTCGCGGCGAGCGTGCGCTCATCCTCACGCCGGGGCTCGGGATCGAGCTCACGGACGACCGGGGCCGGGTCACGTTCGTCCGCACACGTCGCCCGGAGGACGCGTTCCGTGCGCTGGCCGGACTGCCGGGCGGGCCGGGAGGCGCGGATCGCGTCGAGCGCGAGCGTCTCGGTTGATCAGGGGCTCGGCTGAGCAGGGGCCCTGTTGAGCAGGGTGCCGGCTGAGCCCGGGAATGGAAGCGGCGTGTGGCGGCTTATACACGCCACTGCCGAATCCGGTCAAGCCGGGACTGGACAGCGCGCCACGGAGCGAACTATGATGACAGTTCGCGCTCCCTGGCATCCGTGTCGTCATATTGCGGTCGACGCAGAGTTCTGAGACAGAAACTCATCTCGCCCTGGTGCAGCCGGACCCGTATATGGCGGCGGGTACCGCTCACGGAGATCATCCCACACGTGCACCGACGTTCCGCGTCAGGCACGCGTCGGCGTGGTCGCAGGGCTTGCATCTCAGGGTTCGCCGAGCGATCAATCCACTCACCTACACACTGCTCGTCAGTGTCGGCCCGACGGGGCCTACCGGAGGTCACACCCTTGGCTGCTGCGCCCAACGCATCCACCAACCCCAAGAACGGTCGCAACCACTCGCGACTCTCGTTCGCCAAGATCACGGACACCCTCACGGTTCCTGATCTGCTCGCACTCCAGACGGAGAGCTTCGACTGGCTCGTCGGCAACGACGTCTGGAAGGCCCGCCTCGCCGAAGGGCAGGAGCAGGGTCGTACCGACCTCGCGCTGCACTCGGGGCTCGAGGAGATCTTCGAGGAGATCTCCCCGATCGAGGACCTCGGCGAGACCATGCAGCTCTCGTTCACCGCGCCGGAGCTCGAAGACCCGAAGTACTCGATCGACGACTGCAAGGAGCGCGGCAAGACCTACGCCGCTCCGCTGTACGTCAACGCCGAGTTCATGAACCACATGACGGGTGAGATCAAGACGCAGACGGTCTTCATGGGCGACTTCCCGCTCATGACCGAACGCGGCACGTTCATCATCAACGGCACCGAGCGCGTCGTCGTGTCGCAGCTCGTCCGTTCGCCCGGCGTGTACTTCGAGCGCCAGCAGGAGAAGACCTCCGACAAGGACATCTACTCGGCGCGGATCATCCCGTCGCGTGGTGCCTGGCTCGAGTTCGAGATCGACAAGCGCGACCAGGTGGGCGTGCGCATCGACCGCAAGCGCAAGCAGTCCGTGACCGTCTTCCTCAAGGCCCTCGGCCTGACGAGCGAAGAGATCATGGACGAGTTCCAGGGCTTCGCGTCGATCGAGTCGACCCTCGAGAAGGACGCCGTCCTCACGAAGGAAGAGGCGCTCAAGGACATCTACCGCAAGCTCCGTCCCGGCGAGCAGGTCGCTGCCGAGGCCGCGCGTGCGCTCCTCGACAACTTCTACTTCAACCCGAAGCGCTACGACCTGGCGAAGGTCGGCCGCTACAAGGTCAACCGCAAGCTCGGCATGGACGCCCCGCTGTCCGACTCGGTGCTCACCGTCAAGGACATCGTCGCGACGATCAAGTACCTGGTGTCGCTGCACGCTGAGCGCACCACGATCGACGGCGTCCGTGACGGCGAGCCGGTGCAGCTGCGCCTCGACGTGGACGACATCGACCACTTCGGCAACCGTCGCATCCGCGCCGTCGGCGAGCTCATCCAGAACCAGGTCCGCACGGGTCTGTCCCGCATGGAGCGCGTCGTCCGCGAGCGCATGACCACGCAGGACATCGAGGCGATCACGCCCCAGACGCTCATCAACGTGCGTCCGGTCGTCGCCGCGATCAAGGAGTTCTTCGGAACGTCCCAGCTGTCGCAGTTCATGGACCAGAACAACCCGCTCGCGGGCCTGACGCACAAGCGTCGTCTCTCGGCCCTCGGCCCGGGTGGTCTGTCCCGTGAGCGTGCCGGCGTCGAGGTCCGTGACGTCCACCCGTCGCACTACGGCCGCATGTGCCCGATCGAGACCCCGGAAGGCCCGAACATCGGCCTGATCGGTTCGCTCGCGTCCTTCGGTCGGATCAACTCCTTCGGCTTCATCGAGACCCCGTACCGTCGCGTCGTCAACGGCGAGGTCACGAAGACCATCGACTACCTCACCGCTTCGGAAGAGGACGACTTCGTCGTCGCTCAGGCCAACGCCCCGCTGACGAACGACTTCCACTTCGCCGACGACAAGGTGCTCGTCCGCAAGAAGGGTGGCGAGGTCGAACTCGTCGCCAAGGACGAGGTCGACTACATGGACGTCTCCCCGCGCCAGATGGTGTCGGTCGCGACGTCGCTCATCCCGTTCCTCGAGCACGACGACGCGAACCGCGCCCTGATGGGTGCGAACATGCAGCGTCAGGCCGTCCCGCTGCTCCGTTCCGAGTCGCCGCTCGTCGGTACCGGTATGGAGGGCTACACGGCCATCGACGCCGGCGACGTCGTCACCGCCGACAAGGCCGGTGTCGTCTCCGAGGTCTCGGCCGACGCCGTCACCCTGCAGCTCGACGAGGGCGGCACGCAGACCTACTACCTGCGCAAGTTCGACCGCTCCAACCAGGGCACGAGCTACAACCACCGCGTCATCGTCTCCGCAGGCGAGCGCGTGGAGCAGGGCGAGGTCATCGCCGACGGTCCCGCGACGGAGAACGGCGAGCTCGCGCTCGGCAAGAACCTCCTCGTCGCGTTCATGCCGTGGGAGGGCTACAACTACGAGGACGCGATGATCCTGTCGCAGAACCTCATCAAGGACGACACGCTCTCCTCGATCCACATCGAGGAGTACGAGGTCGACGCCCGCGACACCAAGCTCGGCAAGGAGGAGATCACCCGTGACCTCCCCAACGTCAGCCCGGACCTGCTGGCCGACCTCGACGAGCGCGGCATCATCCGCATCGGTGCCGAGGTCCGCCCCGGCGACATCCTCGTCGGCAAGGTCACGCCGAAGGGCGAGACCGAGCTGAGCGCCGAGGAGCGTCTGCTCCGTGCCATCTTCAACGAGAAGTCGCGCGAAGTCCGCGACACCTCGCTCAAGGTGCCCCACGGTGAAGAGGGCACGATCATCGGCGTCAAGGTGTTCGACTCGCAGGACGGTGACGACGAACTCGGCTCTGGTGTCAACCAGCGCGTGGTCGTCTACATCGCCCAGAAGCGCAAGATCACCGCGGGTGACAAGCTCGCCGGTCGTCACGGCAACAAGGGCGTCATCTCGACCATCCTCCCGGTCGAGGACATGCCGTTCCTCGCCGACGGCACCCCCGTCGACATCGTCCTCAACCCGCTCGGCGTCCCCGGCCGCATGAACTTCGGCCAGGTGCTCGAGATCCACCTCGGGTGGCTCGCCAAGCAGGGCTGGAACGTCGAGGGCATCCAGGACTGGGCCGAGAACCTGCCGGAGGCAGCGCACAGCGCCGAGCCCGGCACCAAGGTCGCCACCCCGGTGTTCGACGGTGCGTACGAGCGCGAGATCGAGGGCCTCCTCGACTCGACCCTCCCGAACCGCGACGGCGAGCGCCTGATCGGCTCGTCCGGCAAGGCGCAGCTCTTCGACGGCCGCTCCGGCGAGCCGTTCCCGGAGCCCGTCTCGGTCGGCTACATGTACATCCTCAAGCTGCACCACCTGGTCGACGACAAGATCCACGCGCGTTCAACCGGTCCGTACTCGATGATCACGCAGCAGCCGCTGGGTGGTAAGGCGCAGTTCGGTGGACAGCGATTCGGTGAGATGGAGGTGTGGGCGCTCGAAGCGTACGGTGCCGCCTACGCCCTCCAGGAGCTCCTGACGATCAAGTCCGACGACATCCTCGGCCGCGTGAAGGTCTACGAGGCGATCGTCAAGGGCGAGAACATCCAGGAACCCGGCATCCCCGAGTCCTTCAAGGTCCTCATGAAGGAGATGCAGTCGCTCTGCCTGAACGTCGAGGTCCTCTCGGCTGACGGCCAGGCGGTCAGCCTGCGCGACAACGATGACGAGGTCTTCCGCGCTGCGGAGGAGCTGGGCATCAACATCTCCTCGCGGTTCGAGTCGTCCTCTGTCGACGACATCTGATCCCGCCCGTACATCGAAGCCTGAATCAGCAAGAGAGAAGAACATTGCTCGAAGCAACTTCCTTTGACGCCATTCGGATCGGCCTCGCGACCGCCGAGGACATCCGTCAGTGGTCGTACGGCGAGGTCAAGAAGCCGGAGACCATCAACTACCGCACCCTGAAGCCCGAGAAGGACGGTCTGTTCGGCGAGCAGATCTTCGGTCCTTCCCGCGACTGGGAGTGCGCCTGCGGCAAGTACAAGCGTGTCCGGTTCAAGGGCATCGTCTGCGAGCGCTGCGGCGTCGAGGTCACCAAGTCCTCGGTCCGTCGTGAGCGCATGGGCCACATCGAGCTCGCTGCCCCCGTCACGCACATCTGGTACTTCAAGGGCGTCCCATCGCGCCTCGGGTACCTCCTCGACATGGCGCCGAAGGACCTCGAGAAGGTCATCTACTTCGCGGCGTACATGATCATCGACATCGATGAAGAGGGCCGTCACGCGGACATGCCGGGTCTCGAGAACGAGATGCGTCTCGAGATCAAGACCCTCGAGGGCCAGCGCGACTCGATCATCGCCGACCGCCTCAAGAAGCTCGAGGACGACCTCGCAGCCCTTGAGGAAGAGGGTGCCAAGGCCGACGTCAAGCGCCGCACCAAGGACACCGCCGAGAAGGAGATGTCCCAGGTCCGCAAGTCGTTCGACGAGGACATCACCCGTCTCGAGCGTGTGTGGGAGGACTTCCGCAACCTCAAGGTGGGCGACCTCAAGCCCGAGGACGCCGTCTTCCACGAGCTCCAGGACCGGTTCGGGATCTACTTCGACGCCTACATGGGCGCCGAGGCGATCAAGCTCCGGCTCGAGGCGTTCGACCTGGCCGCCGAGGCCGAGGCACTGCGTCTGCAGATCGCCGAGGGCAAGGGCCAGAAGAAGATCCGCGCGATCAAGCGTCTGCGCGTCGTCAGCTCCTTCCTCGCCACCGGCAACTCGCCGGCCGCGATGGTGCTCGGCGTCGTGCCGGTCATCCCGCCGGAGCTGCGCCCGATGGTGCAGCTCGACGGTGGCCGTTTCGCCACGTCGGACCTCAACGACCTCTACCGTCGTGTGATCAACCGCAACAACCGTCTCCGCCGCCTGCTCGACCTCGGTGCCCCCGAGATCATCGTGAACAACGAGAAGCGCATGCTGCAGGAAGCCGTTGACGCGCTGTTCGACAACGGTCGTCGTGGTCGTCCGGTCACGGGTACCGGCAACCGTGCCCTGAAGTCCCTGAGCGACATGCTCAAGGGCAAGCAGGGTCGTTTCCGCCAGAACCTGCTCGGCAAGCGCGTCGACTACTCGGGCCGTTCGGTCATCATCGTCGGCCCGCAGCTGAAGCTGCACCAGTGCGGTCTGCCCAAGCAGATGGCGCTCGAGCTCTTCAAGCCGTTCGTGATCAAGCGCCTCATCGACCTGTCGCACGCGCAGAACATCAAGTCGGCCAAGCGCATGGTCGAGCGTTCGCGTCCGCAGGTGTGGGACGTGCTCGAGGAGATCATCCGCGAGCGCCCCGTCCTGCTGAACCGTGCGCCGACGCTGCACCGTCTGGGCATCCAGGCGTTCGAGCCGCAGCTCGTCGAGGGCAAGGCCATCCAGCTCCACCCGCTCGTGTGTGCTGCGTTCAACGCGGACTTCGACGGTGACCAGATGGCCGTGCACCTGCCGCTGTCGGTCGAGGCCCAGGCCGAGGCCCGCATCCTGATGCTCGCCTCGAACAACATCCTGAAGCCGTCCGACGGCCGTCCGGTGACCCTGCCTGCACAGGACATGATCATCGGTCTGCACCACCTGACGACCGTCCGCGAGGGCGCCGTCGGTGAAGGCCGTGCGTTCTCCTCGGTCGCCGAGGCGATCCTGGCCAACGACCAGCACACGCTGCACCTCAACGCGATGGCGAAGATCCGCATGACGGGTGTCCACTTCGCCGAGGGTGAAGCTCCCGAGGGCTACGAGCAGGGCGACACCGTGCTGCTCGAGACGACCCTGGGCCGTGCGCTCTTCAACGAGACCCTCCCGGCGAACTACCCGTTCGTCCAGAAGGTCACCGACAAGGGCGTGCTCTCCGCGATCGTCAACGACCTCGCCGAGCGCTACTCCAAGACCGAGACGGCCGCTGCGCTGGACCGGATCAAGGACGCCGGCTTCTACTGGGGCACCCGCTCCGGTGTGACCGTCGCCCTGTCGGACGTCGTGACGCCTCCTCGCAAGAAGGAGATCATCGCGGGCTACGAGATCCAGGCCGCCAAGGTGCAGGGCGAGTTCGACAAGGGTCTGATCACCGACTCCGAGCGTCGCGCCGACCTGATCAAGATCTGGACCGAGGCCACGAACGAGATCGCGCAGGAGATGCGCGACAACTTCCCGGTCGACAACACCATCAACCGCATGGTGTCGTCCGGTGCTCGTGGTAACTGGCTCCAGGTCCGCAACATCGCCGGTATGCGTGGTCTGGTGAACAACCCGAAGGGCGAGATCATCGCCCGCCCGATCATCAACTCGTACCGCGAGGGCCTGACCGTGGCGGAGTACTTCATCGCCACCCACGGTGCTCGTAAGGGTCTTGCCGACACCGCGCTCCGTACCGCGGACTCCGGGTACCTCACCCGTCGTCTCGTGGACGTCTCGCAGGACGTCATCATCCGCGAGGACGACTGCGGCACGACGCGTGGCCTCGAGCTGCCGATCGCGACCGTGGACGCCGACGGCAAGCTCGTCCGCGACCCGCGCGTCGAGAACACCGTGTACTCCCGCACCCTGGCCACCGAGGCCGTGGACGCACAGGGCACGGTCGTGGCAGAGGCTCGCGAGGACGTCGGTGACGTGCTCCTCGAGAAGCTGCTGGCAGCCGGTGTCGAGAGCATCAAGGTGCGCTCGGTCCTGACCTGCGAGTCGGCCGTCGGTGTCTGCGCGAAGTGCTACGGCCGTTCGCTCGCCACCGGCAACCTGGTCGACATCGGTGAGGCAGTCGGCATCATCGCCGCGCAGTCCATCGGTGAGCCCGGTACCCAGCTGACGATGCGTACCTTCCACACGGGTGGTTCGGCCTCGGCCGACGACATCACCCAGGGTCTGCCGCGTGTCACGGAGCTCTTCGAGGCGCGTACCCCCAAGGGCGCGTCCCCGATCGCCGAGGCCCCCGGCCGCGTCGTGGTCGAGGACACGGACAAGGGTCGTCGGATCATCCTCACGCCGGACAACGGCGACGAGCCGTTCATCTACCCGGTGCTCAAGCGTGCGACGCTCCTCATCGAGGACAACCAGCACGTCGAGCTCGGCGAGCAGTTCATCGCCGGCACCGTCGACCCGAAGGAAGTCCTCCGGGTCAAGGGTGTCCGAGAGGTCCAGAAGCACCTGGTCAACGGTGTGCAGGACGTCTACGGCTCGCAGGGTGTGCCGATCCACGACAAGCACATCGAGGTCATCGTCCGCCAGATGCTCCGCAAGGTCACCGTCGTCGACCACGGCGACACCGACCTGCTTCCGGGTGAGCTCGTCGACCGGTCGCGCTACAACGCGCTGAACCGTGCGGCGCTGCAGGAGGGTCGCAAGACCGCCTCGGCTCGCCAGGAGGTCATGGGCATCACGAAGGCGTCCCTCGCGACCGAGTCGTGGCTGTCCGCCGCTTCCTTCCAGGAGACCACCCGCGTGCTCACGCAGGCGGCCATGGAGGGCAAGCAGGACCACCTCGTCGGCCTCAAGGAGAACGTCATCATCGGTAAGCTCATCCCCGCCGGGACGGGCCTCAGCCGGTACCGTGACGTGGACGTGAACGCGACCGAAGAGGCGAAGGCGGAGCGGTACCCCAACCGCATCTTCGCTGACGACTCGTCGTTCTCGGACGCCGACCTGAGCTTCGTCGACTTCGACAGCTTCTCGTCGGACGACTTCACGCCGGGCACGTACAACTGAGCCTGATGTGATCCCACGAAGGCCCCGTCTCCGCAAGGAGGCGGGGCCTTCGTCGTGTCGTCACCCCGTGACGGCCTGGAGGCGCGGTGCGGGGCCGCCACGGGCCTCCCGTCCGCCGTGGGGTCGCGGCTAGAGCGCGCGGCCCGCGCCGTTGTCGCGGCCGGAACCGCGTCCGGTCTCGTCGACCAGCGAGAACAGGCTCAGCACGTTGCCGTCGGGGTCGCGGACGTCGAACCAGTCGACCGCCCCGTCGACGCACTCGACGGGGCCGATGTCGATGCCGAGCGCGCCGATGCGTGCGTGCTGCGCGGCGACGTCGTCGACGCCGAATCGGACGCTGACCGGGTTCTCCTCGGCCTGTTCGTCGACGTAGAGCTGGATCCAGATGCCGCCGACCTCGTACTCGGCGACGCCGTCCTCGGGCTCGAGGTCCGGCTCGGTGCGCTCGAAGACCGCGCCGTACCAGAGGCAGGACGCCTCGATGTCGCTGACGGGCAACCCCACGGTCACGCTCGTGATGTCCATGTCTCATCATGTGCCCGGGTGGGGGCGCGCGTCGAGAGGGATTCCGCGGCGCCGCGCTGTCCGGCCCGCGTCGGACGACGGCCTCGTTCCTCCACACCCCCGTGTGACACCGACGTTCTCCACGGACCGCTCGCCAGGACTCCGGCAGCCGTGCGGGGTCCGGGAGGCTGGCGGACATGCACCCTCCGACGGCCACCGCGAACCGGCCCAGGCGTCCCCCGGACCGGGGCCGAACCGGTCGTGGACCCCAGTTCTGGGTGCAGCCGGACCCCCTCCGCCCCCTCTTTCTGGGACTGCGGTCGGCGAGGGCCCCAGAAGTAGCGTGGTCGGGCGCCACATCCCTGGTGGCGCATCACCCGACGACGTCTCGCCGTGCGCGAGTCCAAGGAGGCACGGGACTCATGGCGACCCTGTCCGAGATCCTCATCCTGAACGGCGCCCTGCCCATCGAGCACCTCGATGCGATGACGGGTGACGAGGACCTCGACGAGCGCGCCATCCGTGGCCTGGTCGACCAGGGCGTCGTGAGCGAGGCCCAGTTCATCACCGCCCGGGCCGCGTCGAACAACTCACGCACCGTCCCGCTGAGCGACTACCCCGTCGACGGCACCGCGGTGTCGATCCTGCCGGCGGCCCTGTGCCGTCGTCACGGTGTGCTCGGCGTCGGGTTCGAGGGCGATCTGCTCATCCTCGCGATGGTGAACCCCACGAACGTGCTCGCCATCGACGACGCCCGGACGGCGTCTGGTCGCGCGATCAAGCCGCTGCAGGTCGAGGAGCGTGACCTCGTCGCTGCCCTCGACCGGTACCTGCGTGCCGACGACGAGCTGAACGACCTGACGTCGTCGCTGGAAGAAGAAGCATCGACGACCTCGAAGGCGCAGATCGACATCGCCGACGGCGCCCTCGACGACGTCCCGATCGTCCGGTTCGTGAACCTGCTCGTGTCGCAGGCCATCCAGGACCACGCGTCCGACATCCACATCGAGCCCGGCGAGCACGAGGTCCGGATCCGGTACCGCATCGACGGCGTGCTGCACGAGATGGCGCCGGCGCCGAAGAACATCCAGAACGGCGTGATCAGCCGCCTGAAGATCATGAGCGACATCGACATCGCCGAGCGTCGCAAGCCGCAGGACGGCCGCATGTCCGTGCGGCACGGCGGCCGGCAGATCGACCTCCGTGTCGCGACGCTGCCCACCGTGTGGGGCGAGAAGGTCGTCATGCGGATCCTCGACAACACGAACACCTCGCTGACCCTCAAGGACCTCAACCTCCTCGAGCAGAACTTCCAGGCGTACCAGCGGTCCTACTCGAAGCCGTACGGCATGATCCTGGTCACCGGTCCCACCGGTTCGGGCAAGTCGACGACGCTGTACACGACCCTCAACGCCGTGGCGAAGCCCGAGATCAACGTCATCACGGTGGAGGACCCGGTCGAGTACCGGATGGCCGGCATCAACCAGGTGCAGGTCAACCCGAAGGCCGGCCTGACGTTCGCCTCCGCGCTCCGCTCGATCCTCCGCTCCGACCCCGACGTCGTGCTGCTCGGTGAGATCCGCGACCACGAGACCGCCCAGATCGCGATCGAGGCGTCGCTGACCGGGCACCTCGTGCTCTCGACCCTGCACACCAACGACGCCCCGTCGGCCGTGACCCGTCTGACCGAGATGGACATCGAGCCGTTCCTGGTCGGGTCCGCCCTCGACTCCGTCGTCGCCCAGCGACTCGCCCGCCGGCTGTGCGACCGGTGCAAGGCGCCCGCCGTGTACGAGATCGAGCAGCTCCGGGCACTCGGGTTCCTGGCCCCCGGCGACGAGATGCCCGCGTTCTTCGCCCCGGTCGGCTGCGCGGTCTGCTCGAACACCGGCTACCGCGGCCGCATCGCCCTGCACGAGGTCATGACCGTGACCGAGGAGATCGAGCGGCTCGCCGTCGGCCGCGCCTCGAGCGCGGAGATCAGCCGCGTCGCCCAGCAGCAGGGCATGCTCACGCTCCGCCAGGACGGCTTCGAGAAGGTCAAGCTCGGCATGACGAGCGTCGACGAGATCCTGCGCGTCGTCGCGTGACCGGGGAACAGGACGAGCAGATGACCGACTCCGTGTACGACATCACCATGCCCGGCGACGAGCCCGTCGCCGGGTGGCACCCCGGCACGCCCGGCGCCGAGGTCGGCTCCCGCCGTGCCGCGCGTCTGGCCGCCGCCGCCGCTCCGCCCGAGCAGGTCTACGACCTGACGGACGACTCGGCGGTGTGGCCCGCGCCCACCGGCACGGCCGTGGCGAGCCCGGTTGCCGGGCCCGTGGGCGTTCCGGTCGCCGCTCCCGTGGCGCAGTCCGCCACTGCTCCGGCGACGCCGCCCGCCGCGGTGCCGTCGTCGACGGCCACCTACGGGTACGCCGAGCCGGCGACCCAGCAGCTGCCGGCCATCGCCTACAGCGGCGCGCACCACGCCGCACCGCCGGCACCTGCTCCGGCCCCCGCCGCGGCCTCGGCGGGTGACATCGACTTCGCCCGGCACGCACGCGAGGTCGCCGACCCCGACCTCATCACCGCACTCGCACAGGTCGTCTACCAGGGGGCCTCCGACCTGCACGTCACGGCCGACGCCCCGCCCACCGTCCGCGTCGACGGCTCACTCCGGCCGGCCGTGCCCGGAGGCGCGTGGTCGCGTGGCAAGGTCATCGCGGCACTCAAGACGCTGCTGTCCGTCGAACAGGCCGGGCAGTTCGACCACCACCAGGAGCTCGACTTCGCGTACTCGCTGTCGCCGGAGTACCGCTTCCGCGTGAACTACTACCAGCAGCGCGGCAACTGGGGCGCCGCGTTCCGCATCATCCCCACCAGGATCAAGACGCTCAAGCAGCTCGGCATCCCCGCGCACGTCGGTGACTTCGCCGGCCTGCCCCGTGGCCTGGTCCTCGTCACCGGCCCGACCGGCTCGGGCAAGTCGACCACCCTCGCGGCGCTCATCGACCTGGTCAACGAGAGCCGTGCCGACCACATCGTCACGGTCGAGGACCCGATCGAGTTCATGCACGACCACAAGCGGTCGATCATCAACCAGCGCGAGGTCGGCGCCGACACCCACTCCTTCGCCTCCGCGCTCAAGCACGTGCTGCGGCAGGACCCCGACGTCATCCTGATCGGTGAGCTCCGCGACCTCGAGACCATCTCCGTCGCGCTCACCGCCGCCGAGACCGGTCACCTGGTGTTCGCCACCCTGCACACGCAGAGCGCACCCGGCACGATCGACCGCGTCATCGACGTCTTCCCACCGCACCAGCAGGGGCAGATCCGCACCCAGCTCGCGGCCACCCTGCAGGGTGTCGTCTGCCAGACCCTCGTCCCGAAGGCCAACGGCGTCGGCCGGGTCGTCGCCACCGAGATCATGACGATCACCCCGGCCATCGGCAACCTCATCCGCGAGGGCAAGACGTACCAGATCACCTCCGCCATGCAGGCCGGCCGTGACCTCGGCATGCACACCATGGACCAGGACCTCGCCGAACTGGTCAACGTCGGCACGATCTCGCGCAAGGCCGCGATGGAGAAGGTGCACGACGAAGAGGGCTTCGACCGGCTCGTCCAGCGCGTCGAGTCCCCGTCCGACTCCTCGGCCGCCGCGATCGCCGCCAGCGGCATCGACTTCGGCGACAAGTTCTCCGGAGGCTACTGATGTCACTCGCGTTCGACTACCGCGGGCGTGACGGCGCCGGCAAGCTCGTCAAGGGCCGCCTCGACGCCGCGTCCGAGGGGGCCGTCGTCCAGCGTCTCCGGGGGATGGGCGTCTCACCGATCGCCATCACCGAGGCCAAGGCCGGCACCGGGCTCCAGACCGAGATCAAGATCCCCGGGTTCGAGAAGGGCGTCGGCCTCAAGGACCTCGCGATCATGTCGCGACAGGCCTCGACGATGCTCACCTCGGGGCTCTCCCTCCTGCGGACCCTGACGATCCTGTCCGACCAGACCGAGAACAAGAAGCTCAAGGACATCCTCGGCAAGGTCCGCGACGACGTCGAGCGCGGCGTCTCGTTCTCCGACGCCGTCGCGAAGTACCCGGTCGACTTCCCGCCGATCATGATCAACATGATCCGTGCGGGGGAGACCGGCGGGTTCCTCGACCAGGCCATGGACTCCATCGCGACGAACTTCGAGAAGGAGCACAAGCTCCGCTCGACGATCAAGTCGGCGATGACCTACCCGGTGGTCGTGCTCGTGATGTCACTGGTGGCGGTCGCCATCATGCTCATCTTCATCGTCCCGATCTTCCAGGACATGTTCTCGTCGCTCGGCGGCACGCTCCCGCTGCCGACGCAGATCCTCGTGACGCTGTCACACGCCATGCGGTACGTCGCGATCCCGCTCGCGATCGTCGTCGTGCTGGCGTGGTTGTGGTGGCGAGCGAACAAGAACACCGAACGCGTCCGAGCGTTCATCGATCCGATCACCCTGAAACTCCCGGTGTTCGGCCCGCTGCAGAAGAAGATCGTCATTGCTCGGTTCGCGCGCAACTTCTCGAACATGATCGGCGCCGGCGTTCCCATTCTGCAGGCATTGCGGATCGTCGGGGAAGTGTCGAACAACTTCGTCGTGAAGCGCGCGCTCGACAATGTCGCAGAGGCCGTGCGGAAAGGTGAATCAATCGCGGTGCCGCTCGCCGCACAATCGGTTTTCCCGGCAATGGTGACGCAGATGGTCGCGGTCGGTGAAGACGCCGGTTCCCTCGAGATCATGCTCGAGAAGATCGCGGTGTTCTACGACGCCGAAGTCGAGGCGACCACCGATGCCCTCACCTCGCTGATCGAGCCGCTGCTCATCGCGTTCCTGGGGGTGGTGGTGGGCGGGATGATCATCGCGCTGTACATGCCGATCTTCCAGATCACCAACGTCGTGCAGAACGCTTCCTAGTCATCCCACCCCCATGCGGGGGCATTGTCGATATCGACCCTCCCCCGCACTGGGGGTGTTTTGTGCCCAGCATGGCCCCCGTTCTCGGGATTGGCCGCTCGATGTGCCCCCAATACGCTGATCTGCGGCGGCCGAGCAAGCCCCGAAATCATTTCCCCGACATTCCCCGCAGAATGGAAACAACCATGTACTTCGCTCTCATGGGCAAGCTCGACGCTCGCCGCAAGGGTCTCCTGAAGGACGGCGAGAAGGGCTTCACGCTCATCGAGCTCCTCGTCGTCGTCATCATCATCGGCATCCTCGCCGCGATCGCCATCCCGGTGTACATCGGCGTGCAGAACAACGCGAAGGACTCGGCAGTCAAGTCGGACGTCACCAACGCGAAGACCGCCGTGGTGAGCATCGCGACCAATGGCACCGGGGCGTTCCCGGACAGCGCTGACCTGACTTCGGCCGACTACAAGAAGGCTGGTTCGACTGCCGGGTCGGACACGACGCTGACCTACACGGTCAACGCCGACAAGACCGCCTTCTGCATCCAGGGCAGGAGCACGGCGACCACCAAGACCTTCGGCGCAACCGACTCCTCGGGTGTCGCCGAGGGCACCTGCGCCTCGGGCGTGTTCACGAAGAAGGCCTCCTAACACAGCACTCGGGGCGGGCGGCGACTGATCGGTCGTCGTCCGCCCCGACGTCCAGGCACTCCATCCAGAAGGGACGCCATGATCTCGCGCATCGCCGAGCGACTGCGTTCCGCACGGGACAACGAGGACGGCTTCACGATCATCGAGGTGATGGTCGCGATGACGATCTTCGCCCTGATCGCCGCCGGGATCGCCGCCGGCATCGCTGCCTCACTGGTGCTGTCGAAGGACACCCGTGCGCGCGAGGTCGCATCGACGATCGCGATGGAGGACATCGACGACCTCCGGGACACCCCGAGCATCTTCAACGTGAAGAGCGGCACCGCCACCAAGCAGGTCGGCAACCAGGTCTTCGACCTGACCCGCAAGGTCTCGTGGACCCGGTCGTCCGGCGCGGCCACCGCCTGCGGCACGGGTGACGGCAGCCTGTCGTACAAGGCCGTGACGGTCACGGTGCGCTGGAAGACCAGCGCCGCAGCGTCCGGGACCCAGCAGGTCGAGATGTCGAGTGCCATCGCTCCACTCACGAACATCAACTCGGACACCACGGGCTCGATCCTCGTCGGCGTGACGAACGCGAACGGGATCGGTGTGTCCGGGATCGTGCCGACCGTGAGCGGTGGCCCCGCCGGGGTCACGTTCCCGGCAACGGACGCGGAGGGCTGCACCTACGTGGCCGGCGTCGCGCCGGGGACCTACAAGGTGTCGGTCGCCCGCACCGGGTACATCGACTCGACCCAACAGCCGAGTCCGTCGTCGCAGTCGGTGACGGTGTCGGTCGGGAGCTCCGGTGCCGCCGCCTTCACCTTCGACAAGGTGACGACCTACTCGTTCAAGTACCTGACCTCGCCGGCATCGTCCGCTATCCTGCCGACCAACCTGCCGTTGTCGATCACCAACGGGACGTCGGGCACGACCGTGTTGAACCCCGCCCCGACGAGCGCGGCCTTGTTCCCGTTCCCCTCGGGGTACCAGGCGGTCGCGGGGCTGTACTCCGCAGACGTGTCGTCCGACGCCGCAGCGACCTGCCTGGGCCCGGAACCAGGTGCCTGGACGACCGCCAACAAGGCCGGCAAGAAGGGGACGGCGACGGAGTTCAAGGACGCGACCGGGCCGATCTCGATCAGCATGGGCGCGATCACGCTCGCCAAGCCGGACAAGGCGCTCTTCATCACCGCGAAGACCACGACGGCCGTGAACGGCGATCCCGGCTGCGCGAAGGGGATGACCCTGAGCTTCCCGAAGCCGACGTCCGACAGCATGACGATCGCCCTGCCTTGGGGAACCTGGAAGCTGTTCACGGGCGGCACCGCGGGCGCGGCGACGACGCCGCTCACGCTCACCGCCACCAACACCGCGATGGTCAGCAACGGTGCCGTCACCGATGGCGTCGTCCTCGTCGACCCGAGGCCGGCCAGCTGATGCGCGCGCTCCTCCGTCGTCTGCGTGGCGATCAACGCGGGATCACGCTCGTGGAGCTCCTCGTCGCCATGCTCGTGACGTCGCTGCTGCTCACCCTGGTCGGGAGCTTCTTCGTGTCGATCTCGAAGGCGCAGCGCACGGTGTCCTCGGTCAACGACAGCACCCGACAGGGCACCACGTCGATGACGCAGCTCAGTCGGTACCTGCGTGAGGCATCTCGTTGGCAGGTGAGCAAGACGGTCAGCGCGCCCGCGATCGTGAGCGCCACTGGCCGGAGCGTGCAGTTCTACTCGGGTGTCGACCTGTCCAGCGCGCGGGCCGGGCTCACCAAGGTGACGGTCGACGTCGTGTCGAACCGGCTGCGCATGCAGCTGCAGCGGGGCGACTGCCCGACCGGCGGGTACTGCACGTTCACCGGCGCCACCCGGACGCTGTGGCTCGCCGACGTGGTCCGTGCCGGCACGCTCTTCTCGTACGTCGACGCGGACAACGGCCCCGTGTCTGCGCCGGCGAACGCCACCTACGACACGATCCGGTCCGTCCGCGTGGCGCTGACGGTGGGGTCGACGGACGGCGTGACCACCAACGACAGCACGTTCCAGGCCACCATCAACCTGCGCAACCTCGACTACGGCGCAGCCACGGAGTCATGATGCTCATCCGGATCCTCCGAGGCCTGCGTGCCCGAGACGACGAACGCGGGGTCGCCCTCGCGGCCGTCATCGGGATCGGTGCGGTGCTCATGATCGTGCTGTCCCTCGTCGTCGCCACCGCGACGAGCGGTGCGACGAAGGCGACGACCGACACGAACTACAACAAGGCGATCGCGGCCGCGTACGCGGGTCTCTCCGACTACCAGGGCCGCCTCGCAGCCGACAACGCCTACGTCAAGTACGGCGTGCGCACCGCGTTCTCGTCGACGAGCACGTACACGGCAGATCCGGCGAACAAGGCCTTCGGCACCGCGAAGGACGGCTCGTGGGCGAACGTGGTCGGGAGCACCGACCAGTCCTACCGGTACGAGGTCGACAACTCCGACTACTCGACGACCGGCAAGGTCCGCCTGCGCGTGACGGGGAAGGCCGGTGCCACGACGAGGACCATCGTCGTGGACCTCCGCGGTGACGGCTTCGTCAACTACCTGTACTTCACGAACTACGAGTCCCAGGACCCGAGCCTGACGAACGCCGGCTGCGTCTCGAACCACCGCAACGACGACGACTGGAGCTCCAGCAGCAGCTGTGAAGCGGTCACGTTCGCCAGCGGTGACGTCCTCGACGGGCCGGTCCGGTCGAACGACGTCATCACCGCCTGCGGAGCGACGTTCAACTCGAGCGTGCAGGACACGGGGCCCGCCGACTTCTTCTACACGAGCAAGGCGACGACCATCGACTCCGCCTGCCGCTCGTCCACGAAGTTCATCGGCGGGAAGATCAAGAACGTCGGGACGCTCCCCATGCCGAGCACCAACGCGAACATGAAGCAGGAGGCACGGACCGACATCCCCGAGAAGGTGGCGAAGCCCGGGTGCCTGTACACCGGTCCGACGTCCATCACGTTCCTCGCCGGGGGCAAGATGCGCGTGGTCTCACCGTGGACCATCTCCACACAGGTCAAGGGCAACGCCACGGGCAGCGCCATCGCGCCGGGTCCGGGGAACGACGCCCTGTGCGGCTCGGTCGCTGCCCTCCGGGGAACCGGTGCCGTCATCCCCACGCTGCCCGCGAACTTGGTCTACGTGCAGAGCGTGCCGTCGACGGTCGGTGACCCGAACTACTGGGCGTCCAGCGCGACACCGTCCGGCACGGTCAACGGGACCGTGAACGCGGGTTCGCCGGTCTACTGCCAGCAGACGGTCAAGTCGGGGAACTCGACGAGTTCGGACTACGGCAACGGCCTGGGGTACCCGCTCAACGGCGAGTTCACCGGAACGCGCGGGGATGCCGGGTACTACGGGTGCCGCAGCGGTGATGCCTTCGTGTCCGGGTCCTTCGGCGGACAGATGACCCTCGCCGCGGAGAACTTCCTGTACGTCACCGGGAACATCGTCTACCAGAACGGCCGGACTTCGGACGACATGCTCGGGCTCGTCGGGCAGAAGGCGGTCTCCGTCTACAACCCCGTGTCGTGCTCGAGCTACTCCGGCTGGTCGAACACGGTGTGCAACACGGGCAGCAGCTCCTACTCGACGAACACGGCGCCGACCAAGAACATCGAGATCGACGCGGCCATCGCCAGCAACCTCGGCACGTTCAACGTCCAGAACAGCCAGTACGGGTCGAACCTCGGCATCCTCACGATCTACGGATCGATCGCCCAGCAGTTCCGCGGCTCGGTCCGCACCTCGTACGGCAACGGCCTGCTGACGGGGTACGCGAAGGCGTACTCGTACGACAGCAGACTCAAGTCCTCGGCCCCGCCCAAGTTCCTGCAGCCGGTCTCGACCACCTACGGTGTGACGACCGAGACCGAGTCCGCGACGGCCTTCCGCGCCGACGGCACCCCGACGGGGAAGTGACCGTGGCTTCCTTCGCCTCGGTGGCGCCCCTCGTCGCCGCGCTGGTCGGTGTGCTCGGTCTCGCGATCGGGTCGTTCCTGAACGTCGTCGTGTACCGGGTGCCCGCGGGCATGTCCGTCGTCGCGCCGGCCAGCTCCTGCCCCGGATGCGGTCACGCGATCCGAGGTCGCGACAACGTGCCCGTGATCTCATGGCTCGTCCTGCGCGCCCGGTGCCGCGACTGCGGCGCGCCCATCTCGGCCCGGTACCCGCTCGTCGAAGCCGCCACGGGCCTCCTGTTCGTCGCGATGACGCTGCTCTCGGTACTCGCTCCGTGGTCGCCGCTGGCGGGGCCGGACGGCGTCCCCGGAACGATCCACGCTGCGATCCTGCTCGTCGCACTCCTGTACCTGATGGCGATCAGCATCTCGTTGACGCTCATCGACCTCGACACCCACACGTTGCCGAACCGGATCGTGCTGCCGGCCTACGTCGTGCTGCCCGTGCTCCTGCTGGCGGCGTCGGCGGCGTCCGGGGACTGGGGCGCCGCGCTCCGGGGCCTCATCGGCCTGGTCGTCCTCGGCGGCGTCTACCTCGTGCTCGCGCTGGCGGTGCCCGGCGGGATGGGGCTCGGCGACGTGAAGCTCGCCGGCGTGCTCGGCCTCGTGCTGGCGTACCTCGGATGGGGACCCCTCGCAGTGGGTTCTTTCGCGGCGTTCCTGCTCGGAGGTACCTTCGCAGTCGTCCTCCTGGTCGTGCGCCGGGCGGGCCGTCGCAGCGGGATCCCGTTCGGCCCCTGGATGCTCGCGGGTGCGTGGCTCGGCATCGCCGTCGGTGCCCCCGCCTGGGGCGGCTACCTGCGCCTCCTCGGACTCGCCTGACGCCTCGTCGCGCGCTGACCCACCAGACCGACCCGAAGACGGTCACGGAAGGACCACCCATGTCGAAGAGCATCGTGGGCGTCGACATCGGCGCCGCCGCGATCCGTGCTGTCGAGGTCCAGGACGCCGACAAGCCGAGACCGACGATCCTGCGGTTCGCCGAGGTGCCCGTGCCCCCGGGCGCGACGAAGCAGGGGGAGGTGCTCGAGCCCAACACGGTCGCGGGTGCGCTCCGACAGCTCTGGTCGCTCGGGCGCTTCCGCTCGAAGGACGTCGTGCTCGGCATGGGCAACCAGCGCGTGCTGTCGCGCGACCTGACGGTCCCGAAGGCCCCCATCGCGCAGATCCGCGAATCGTTGCCCTTCCAGGTGCAGGACATGCTCCCGGTGCCCGTGGGCGACGCCATCCTCGACTTCTACCCGACCAGCGAGGAGACGGGGGAGAACGGCCCCACCGTGAGCGGTCTCCTCGTCGCCGCCGTGAAGGACGCCGTGCTCGCCAACGTCCGCGCGGTCCAGAACGCCGGGCTCAAGCCGGTCGGTGTCGACCTCATCCCGTTCGCCCTGGCACGTGTCCTCGCGCCGGCGAACAGGCCGGGCACCGTGGCCATCGTCGAGTGTGGCGGCAACACGACGACCGTCGTCATCGTCACCGACGGCGTCCCGAAGTTCGTCCGCATCGTGCCGACCGGCGGCGATGACATCACGCGGCTCCTCGCCGGCCGGCTGACGATCGACGAGGGAGCGGCCGAAGCCGTCAAGCGCCACCTGGGCATGGATCCGGAGCGGGCGCGGACCGGCGACGACGCGCTCGCGGTCGCGGCAGTCCGCGAGACGATGGGCGAACTGCTCTCGAGTCTCCGCAACACCGTCAACTACTTCGTCAACACCCACCCTGCCGAGCCCGTGGGCGAGATCCTGCTCTGCGGCGCTGCAGCTGCGCTCCCCGGTTTCGCCGCAGCGCTCTCGGAGTTCACCCGGACGCCCGTCCGGTTCGGGGCGCCGTTCGCCAACGTCGCGCTCGCGAAGTCCATCCGGGTCGAGGACCTGCACGCGCACGGCGCATCGATCGCCGTGGCATGGGGACTCGCCGCGGGAGGGAAGGCAGCATGAGCCAGTCGACCAAGTCGAAGCCCTCGCGCTCTGGACGGAGTCGCCGCCGAGGAGCGGCGCCCGACCCCGCCCTGCGCGTCGCCGCCGAGACCGCGGAGCGCGTCAAGCGCCAGCGTCGGACCACGCCCAGCGAGATCGTCGTCGGGGGCCGCCCCAGTGTCGACCTGCTGCCCACCGAGGTCCTCGCCGACCGACGCAGCAGCCGTGTCGTCCGTCGGATGTGGGCGGGCGTCGTCCTCGTGGCGATCGTGGTCGGGATCGCGACCGCCGGAGCCAGCCTCCTGTCCAGCCAGGCCCACGACGACCTGACCCACGCGCAGGACGAGACCCTGTCGCTCCTGCAGCAGCAGGCGAACTACCGCGAGGTCCGGGACACGGAGGCCGGTACTGCGCTGCGTGAAGCCGCGCAGTCCGTCGGCGGGGCCACGGAGATCGCTTGGCAGCCGTACCTCGCTTCGCTGAAGGCGTCGCTCCCGGCGGGAGTCGAGATCACCGGCGTCGCGATCGACTCGGCCACGCCGCTGGAGACCTACGCGCAGGCCGACACCCCGCTCCAGGGGCAGCGTGTCGCGACCCTGACCATCGACGCGCAGAGCCCGACGCTGCCGTCCGTTCCGTCGTGGCTCGATGCCGTCAAGGGGCTCAAGGGCTTCGTCGACGCGACCGCGAACTCGGTCACGCTCGACCCGACGACCGGGACGTACACGGTGAACATGACGATCCACGTCGACCAGGCCGCCTTCGACGGCAAGTACCAGGACGAGGGCGAGTGAGATGACCCGCAACCGACTCAACATGCTCCTCGCCGTCGTGGCGATGGTCGTGGTGGCACTCGCGGGGTTCTTCCTCGGCGTACAGCCACATCTCGCACAGGCCGCGAGTGACCGTACCGACCAGGTGTCGGTGGACGCGACGAACCGGACGACGGCGGCGGAACTCGCCCGGCTCAAGGACCGCGCGAAGTCCCTGCCGGCGATGAAGGCGAAACTCGCGGAGCTCACCACCTCGGTGCCGTCGAGTGCGAACATGTCCTCCTTCTACGGCGCAGTCGACGGCGTGGCAGCCCGGGCGGGCGTGAAGGTGTCCGCGATCACGACGTCGGACGCTGTGGCGTACACCGCCCCCGTCGCAGCCTCGACTGCCGCGGGCACCGAGGACTCGTCGGCCTCCGCGACGGACGAGGCGACGGACGCGGCGACGCCCGATCCGACCGCGGCATCCACCGGCGCCGCGACGGCGCCCGTGACCGATCCGGCGATCTCGGCCGCGAACTTCTCGGCCATCCCCGTCTCCGTGTCGGTCGACGGGTCGTTCGACCAGGCCCTGTCCTTCGTCGGCGGCATGCAGGACGGCGCTCGACTCTTCCTCGTCACCACGGTGTCGTCCTCCATCTCGCAGGACTCGACCGACCCGGCCGCGGCGGCTGCGACGACGTGGACGTTCGGTGGCTACGTGTACGTCCTGACCGCCGAATCGGACACCGCTGCGAAGGGCTGACCCGACCCCCACGGACTGGGGTCGTCCGCGCCACGCCGACCCCACTTCCGCGACACCCGTCGTTGTGATTACGATGCACCAGACGCCGTGATCGCGGCTGCTCATCCCCTCTCGAACGGTCGGCTCGAACCGGCCGTTCCTCGTCGTGCCCGGAGTCGCGCGTGTTGGTCGGAATCGTGGAATTCCTGGGTTGGTTCGGTGCAGTAACCGTTCTAGCCGGTTACATCTTGTTCTCCACCGGCAAGATCCCGAACGGCCCGCTCTACCAGCTGTTCAACCTCGTCGGCGGCCTCGCGGTGGCCATCAACGTCGCCGCGCACCACGCCGTCCCCTCGACCATCGTCAACGGGATCTGGGCGATCGTCGCCGTCGTCGTCCTGGTGAAGATGGGCCGAGCGCGCCGCGCGGCGAAGCGCGACGGATCCGTGTCCACCGAGCCGCCGGTCCTGCGCGCTGAACCGGCCGCGACCACCGGGGTCCTGCCGGTCATCGGCCCGGCGCTGCGTGACCACGAGCCGGAGGAGGCCGCTGGTGCGGACGGCACCACGGGCCTCCAGTCCGACGACCCGACGGACGCGGCGGACGAGAAGACGCCGGATGCTGCGCCTGCCCCCATGACGGAAACCGTCCCGATCATCACGGCGACGATCGCGCTCGCCCTGGTCGCCGCAGCGCAGGAGCAGTCCGACCGGGCGGACCGTCGCGAGCACGCGGACGACACGGACCACGCCGAACCCGCTCGCTGACCAGCCGGTCGGCGATACGATCGGCCCATGTCCCGGTGGTTGATCGCGACGATGACGTCCGTCCTCTTCATCGCGCTCGTGATCGCCGTCACGGGCTTCGAAGCCCTGCTCGCCGACGTCGAGGTCATCTCGCAGCCCGACGCCACCCCGTACCTCGGGCCCGCGATGGTGGTGGGTGGCGCGGTGGTGGTCTTCCTCGCGACCGCGGCCGGCGTGCGCGACGGCAACCCCGGGGTCACCGCGCTGGTGGCCGCAGCGACGGTCTACCTGGTCATGCTCGGCGTCGGAGCCGTGGGCTACGCGCTCGTCCGCTCGGACGCGACGGAGCTCCTCGTCTTCCCCGCGGGGTACGCCCTCGGGCCCTTCGTGGTCGGGTCCGTCGTGGTGGCGCTCCTGTCGGTGCTCGGCGGGATCACGATGGCTCGCCACCAGGCACGGACCGATGGCGGCTCGGGCGCGGCCGGGGCGGCGCGTCTGGACGGGCCTGACGAGCGCTCCGGGCACAACCGGACGAACGCGGGCGAGGAACCCGCCGGACGGTAGTGTTCGCAGGGCACGACGCACACGCAACGGGGGAACGATGAGCGACCAGCACGCGCAGGATCCGGACCAGCAGGGCGGCTGGGGTGCCGTCCCGCCGGTGGCCTCGATCCGTGGGACCGACGGAACGTCCGAGGCAGCGGCCCAGGGGTTCGGTCCGGGTCCCGGCGCAGGAGCCCCCGGATTCCCCGGGATGCCCGGACCGGTGCCGCAGCGTCCTCGCCGGAAGCTCCGCCGCGGTCAGCTCATCGGCATCATCTCGGGCGGCACGGCGGTCGTCCTGCTGCTCGTCGCCGGTGTCGTCGGCTACTCGGTCGGTTCCTCCTCGCACTCGGCGGACCGCCCGGTGCGGGCGTTCCTCGACGACCTGACGGCCGGACGCGTGGCCGACGCCCTCGACGACGCGGGCATCGAACGCGAGAAGACCGACGTGCTGCTCGGCGAAGCCGCCTACGCGAAGGCATCGGACAAGGTCACCGGCTACCGCGTCGCCGCGACGCGGACGGACGGCGACACCGCGACGGTCCGCGCGTACCTGCGCCAGGGCGGGCAGGACGTCGCTGCGACCTTCACACTGGACAAGACCGGGACGGACTGGGGTGTGTTCCCCATCTGGGAGCTGCAGGCCCCCGAGCTCGGATCGGTCGCCGTCGCCGTGCGGGGGCCGTCCGGTGCGGCGGTCACCGTCGCCGGCCGGAACGTGAAGACCGCGAAGGACGGCACGGTGAGCCTCCGCGCGCTGCCAGGCACGTACGACGTCGCCTTCGACGGCGGCAAGTGGACCACGGCCCGTGGGGGATCGGCGAGCGTCAGCGGGTTCGGTCGGTCGACCTCGACCCCGGTGCAGATGACCACGACCCTGACCACCGCCGGGCAGCAGGCCGCCAAGCGGGCGGTGGACGACTGGGTGGACGGCTGCATCGCCTCCACCGACGCCGCCCCCGCCGGGTGCAGCTTCTACGCGTACGGGCAGAACCCGGCGTACACGTACTCGAACCAGAAGTGGACGCTCGAGACGCGGCCGACGGTCCGGGTCGGCAGCTGGACGACGAACGGCTGGTTGATCACGACGACGGCACCCGGCCGGGCGAAGTACACGGCCGACATCTCGGGTGCTGCCGGCACCGGGACGGCCTCCGCGGGGCCGCTCAACGTGAACGCGAGCGGGTACGTCACGGGCTTCTCGAGCGACGGCGCCACGTTCCGCTCGGCGGTGGGCAACGGGTCGTCCGACACCGGCACATGACGGTGTCGGTTCCCGGGGTGACCCGGATTGATTTCGTCCCGTTACGCGGGTAGTCTCTACCGGGTGTGCGCCCTCGGGCGCGCCCGAAAAGTCCGGTGAGCGGGATCGCCCAGCCGGACCACTCCGTCCCCCACTCGAACACCCGCCGTCCGGCGGTGCTCAGCGTGGGACGAGGAAGCCGGCGGAACGCGCCGGCCAGAGAGCACGAGCGAAGAACCAGGAGAACAGTTGCCTACTATTCAGCAGCTGGTTCGCAAGGGTCGTACGCCGAAGGTCACCAAGACCAAGGCGCCCGCCCTGAAGGCGAACCCCCAGCAGCGTGGTGTGTGCACCCGCGTCTACACCACCACCCCCAAGAAGCCGAACTCGGCACTGCGCAAGGTCGCTCGTGTCAAGCTCTCGAACGGCACCGAGGTCACGGCCTACATCCCCGGTGAGGGCCACAACCTCCAGGAGCACTCGATGGTGCTCGTCCGCGGCGGTCGTGTGAAGGACCTCCCGGGTGTGCGGTACAAGATCATCCGTGGCGCCCTGGACACCCAGGCAGTCAAGAACCGTAAGCAGGCTCGTAGCCGCTACGGCGCGAAGAAGGGTTGAGTTAGATGCCTCGTAAGGGTCCCGCCCCCAAGCGTCCCGTCGTCGCCGACCCGGTCTACGGTGCGCCGATCGTCAGCCAGCTCGTCAACAAGATCCTGCTCGACGGCAAGAAGGGCCTCGCCGAGCGCATCGTCTACGGTGCACTCGAGGGCGTTTCCGCCAAGAACCAGCAGGACGCCGTCGTGACGCTGAAGAAGGCGCTCGACAACGTCCGTCCGACCCTCGAGGTCCGTAGCCGCCGCGTCGGTGGCTCGACCTACCAGGTCCCGGTCGAGGTCAAGCCGCACCGCGCGAACACCCTCGCGCTCCGTTGGCTCACCTCGTACGCCAAGGCTCGTCGCGAGAAGACGATGACCGAGCGTCTCATGAACGAGATCCTCGACGCGTCGAACGGTCTCGGTGCCGCGGTCAAGCGCCGCGAGGACACGCACAAGATGGCCGAGTCGAACAAGGCCTTCGCCCACTACCGCTGGTAGTCCCGGCACCGTCCGGGTGCCGGTGGTCAAGAACCCCGGCGCCCGGACGGCCGCCAACCTCTCCTACAACTCTTCCGGAGGAACCCTGTGGCACAGGACGTGCTCACCGACCTGAACAAGGTCCGCAACATCGGCATCATGGCGCACATCGATGCCGGCAAGACCACGACGACCGAGCGCATCCTGTTCTACACGGGCATCACGCACAAGATCGGTGAGGTCCACGACGGCGCTGCCACGATGGACTGGATGGCGCAGGAGCAGGAGCGCGGCATCACGATCACGTCGGCCGCGACGACCTGCTTCTGGGACAACAACCAGATCAACATCATCGACACCCCCGGTCACGTGGACTTCACGGTCGAGGTGGAGCGCTCGCTCCGCGTCCTCGACGGTGCGGTCGCCGTCTTCGACGGCAAGGAGGGCGTCGAGCCCCAGTCCGAGACCGTCTGGCGTCAGGCCGACAAGTACGACGTCCCGCGCATCTGCTTCGTCAACAAGATGGACAAGCTGGGCGCCGACTTCTACTACACCGTCGACACCATCGTGAACCGCCTCGGCGCGGAGCCGCTCGTGCTCCAGCTGCCGATCGGTTCCGAGAGCTCGTTCGAAGGCGTCGTCGACCTCGTCCAGATGCGTGCACTCACCTGGCGCGGCGACGCCAAGGGTGACGTCGCGATGGGCGCGAAGTACGAGATCGAAGAGATCCCGGCCGACCTGCAGGACCGCGCCGCCGAGTACCGCGAGAAGCTCATCGAGCGCGTGGCCGAGGCGGACGACGTCCTCATGGAGCGCTACCTCGAGGGCGACACCGACTTCTCGGTCGCAGAGATCAAGGCAGCCATCCGTGCCCTCACGGTGAGCAGCACGCTCTACCCGGTCCTCTGCGGTTCCGCGTTCAAGAACCGTGGTGTCCAGCCGATGCTCGACGCCGTCATCGACTACCTCCCGTCCCCGCTCGACGTGCCGCCGATGATCGGCCACGACGTCAAGGACGAGGAGAAGGAGATCATCCGCAAGCCCGACGCGTCGGAGCCGTTCTCGGCCCTCGCGTTCAAGGTCGCGGTGCACCCGTTCTTCGGTCGTCTGACCTACGTGCGCGTCTACTCCGGCTCGATCGAGTCCGGTGCCCAGGTCATCAACTCGACCAAGGGCAAGAAGGAGCGCATCGGCAAGATCTTCCAGATGCACTCCAACAAGGAGAACCCGGTCGCCAACGTGACCGCTGGCCACATCTACGCGGTCATCGGCCTCAAGGACACCACCACCGGTGACACCCTGTGCGACCCGACCAACCAGGTCGTCCTCGAGTCGATGACGTTCCCGGAGCCGGTCATCGAGGTCGCCATCGAGCCGAACACGAAGGCCGACCAGGAGAAGCTCTCCACGGCCATCCAGAAGCTCGCCGAAGAGGACCCGACGTTCCGCGTCGAGCTCAACGCCGAGACCGGTCAGACGACGATCAAGGGCATGGGCGAGCTCCACCTCGACATCCTCGTCGACCGCATGAAGCGTGAGTTCCACGTCGAGGCGAGCGTCGGCAAGCCCCAGGTGGCCTACCGCGAGACGCTCACCAAGATCGTCGAGCGCTACGACTACACCCACAAGAAGCAGACCGGTGGTTCCGGCCAGTTCGCGAAGGTGCAGATCGCGCTCGAGCCGATGGAGGTCACGAGCGAGAAGGTCTACGAGTTCGTCAACGCGACCTCCGGTGGCCGTGTCCCGCGCGAGTACATCCCGTCGGTCGACGCCGGTATCCAGGACGCCATGCAGGTCGGCATCCTTGCGGGCTACCCGACGGTCGGCGTGAAGGCCATCCTCAAGGACGGCGCGGCGCACGACGTCGACTCGTCCGAGATGGCGTTCAAGATCGCCGGCTCGATCGCCTACAAGGAAGCGGCTCGCAAGGCCGGTCCGGCGATCCTCGAGCCGATCATGGCCGTCGAGGTCCGTACTCCTGAGGAGTACATGGGCGACGTCATCGGTGACCTGAACTCCCGTCGTGGCCAGATCGCCTCGATGGAGGACGCCTCGGGCGTCAAGGTGGTCCGCGCGAGCGTGCCGCTGTCCGAGATGTTCGGCTACGTCGGCGACCTGCGGTCGAAGACCTCTGGTCGTGCGGTCTACTCGATGACCTTCGAGACCTACAGCCAGGTCCCGGCCAAGGTCGCCGAGGAGATCATCGCGAAGAACGCGGGGGAGTAGCGCTCAGCGCTTCTCCACAGGCGGGGGCGCCCGGCGACGGGCCCCTCGCCACCAAGTAAAGTACAGACACACACCGCGCACCAACGGTCCCGAGCCCATCCAGGGCCGGCCGGGGGTGACGCTTCCGAGTCCTGAGGAGGACCCACAGTGGCCAAGGCCAAGTTCGAGCGCACCAAGCCGCACGTCAACATCGGAACCATCGGTCACGTCGACCACGGCAAGACCACGCTCACGGCGGCGATCACCAAGGTTCTGCACGACCAGTACCCGGACCTCAACGAGGCCCGCGACTTCGCGCAGATCGACAACGCTCCCGAGGAGCGCCAGCGCGGCATCACGATCAACATCTCGCACGTCGAGTACCAGACCGAGAAGCGTCACTACGCGCACGTCGACGCCCCCGGTCACGCCGACTACGTGAAGAACATGATCACGGGTGCGGCACAGATGGACGGCGCGATCCTCGTGGTCGCCGCCACCGACGGCCCGATGCCCCAGACGCGTGAGCACGTCCTGCTCGCCCGCCAGGTCGGCGTCCCCTACATCGTCGTCGCACTGAACAAGTCCGACATGGTGGACGACGAGGAGATCCTGGAGCTCGTCGAGCTCGAGGTCCGCGAGCTCCTCGGCTCGCAGCAGTTCGACGAGGACGCCCCCGTCGTGCAGGTCTCGGCGCTCAAGGCGCTCGAGGGCGACGAGAAGTGGGTCAAGTCGGTCCAGGACCTCATGGCCCAGGTCGACGAGCACGTGCCGGACCCGGTGCGCGCCACCGACCAGCCGTTCCTGATGCCGATCGAGGACGTCTTCACGATCACCGGTCGTGGCACGGTCGTCACCGGTCGCGTCGAGCGTGGCACGCTCAACCTGAACGCCGAGGTCGAGATCGTCGGCATCCGCGCGACGCAGAAGACCACCGTCACGGGCATCGAGATGTTCCGCAAGCTGCTCGACCAGGCGGTCGCCGGTGACAACACCGGTCTGCTCATCCGTGGCCTCAAGCGTGAGGACGTGGAGCGCGGCCAGGTCGTCGTGAAGCCGGGTTCGGTCACGCCGCACACCGAGTTCCAGGCGAACGCGTACATCCTGACCAAGGACGAGGGTGGGCGTCACAACCCGTTCTACGCGAACTACCGCCCGCAGTTCTACTTCCGCACCACGGACGTCACCGGCGTCATCACGCTGCCCGAGGGCACCGAGATGGTCATGCCCGGTGACACCGTCGCCATGACGGTCGAGCTGATCCAGCCGATCGCCATGGAAGAGGGCCTCCGTTTCGCCATCCGTGAGGGTGGTCGTACGGTCGGTGCCGGTACGGTCGAGAAGATCATCAAGTAACTCCGGTTCCTTGCGACAGCGGGGTCAGGCCTTCGGGCCCGGCCCCGCTTCGTCGTACGCGGCCACTGGCGGGCCGTACAGAGCGCCGGACAGGAGGTCCGGGGCGGCGCCCGCCACGGGCCTCCTGTCCGCCCCGTGACCCGTCACAGGCGTCACGGAGTTGGCTCGACCGCGTGACCCGCCTCCGCAGATCCGCGACCTCCGGTCGCGGCTACCACCGCGTCCGTTCCGGACGCGGTTTCTCGTTCCGCGACCCCGACGGCAACACCGTGACGGACCCGGACGAGCGCCGTCGACTCGAGGAGTTCGTGATCCCGCCGGCGTGGGACGACGTCTGGATCTCCCCGTACGCGAACGGCCACATCTTGGCCACCGGCACGGACGGTGCGGGGCGCCGCCAGTACATGTACCACCCGTCCTGGCGTGAACGGATGGACCGGATCAAGTACGACCGTGCGCTGGCACTGGCCGAGTCGTTGCCGGTCGCCCGCCGCGGTGTCACGCAGGACCTCCGTCGCCCCGAGCCGGACCGCCGCCGTGCGCTGGCCGCAGCGTTCCGCATGCTCGACCAGGGGTCCCTCCGGGTCGGGTCCGAGCGGTACGCCACCGAGCACGGCAGTCGTGGGCTGTCCACGCTGCTGTGCGCGCACGCCCACGTGTCGGGCGACGACATCGAGCTCGACTTCCCCGGCAAGAGCGGGCAGGAGTGGTCGTCGTCGATCCACGACCACGACCTGGCGCGGGTCATCGCCGGCATGAAGCGTCGCGGGCCCAACGCGCGGTTGCTCTCGTTCCGCGAGCGTCGCGGTGCGGAGTGGGAGCCGCTCTCCGCCGAGGACATCAACGCGTACGTGAAGGAACGCGCGGGCGACGAGTTCACCGCGAAGGACTTCCGGACCCTGCACGGGACGGTCGCGGCCGCGGTCGACCTGGCGAAGACCGGACCGCAGTCGTCCCAGGCCAAGCGGAAGAAGGCCGTCTCGCACGCGGTGAAGGCCGCCAGCGACGAGCTCGGCAACACCCCGACGGTGTGCCGACAGAGCTACATCGACCCCCGGTTGCTCGACGCGTACGACCACGGCGAGACCATCGATCCGAACCGCCTGGCGTCCGCCGAGGCCGAGGTCCGGGCACTGCTCTACCGACAATGACCCGGGGGCCGTCCGGATGACGTAGCGTTGGTCGACGTGCCGGACCACCCCCACACGGCACGGAAGGACCCACAACAGTCGTGACCGACGAGTGCATCCACGGATTCCCCACCGAGCTCTGCGACATCTGCGCACCCCGGCAGCGCGAGGCGTCGGAGATCCCAGCCACCCCGGCACCCCGCCGGACCCGCATCACCACCAACCTGCGCGTCGACCCGCCGGCCTCCGGGCCCGGGACGTCGCTCCGGTCGCCGACGTCGCTCCGTTCGTCGTCCGCCGACCTGCCCGAAGCACGTGAGTTCGCAGCGCTCCGCGCCCACCACGTCACCCACATCGACAACCTCGACGGCATCGTCGGCGCCGGCGCGATCCTGGCGTCCGACCAGGCCGAGCCGGTCGTGGACGTCAGTTCCGCCGACACCCGCGCTGCCCGCGCCGAGGCCGAGGCGCCCGACGGCTCCTCGATCGCCGGCCACGTGCCGTTCACGCTGTCGCCCGACGCCACCCGTTGGGACGAGCTCCGTACGGGCGCCGAGGGCGAGCGCTGGTCGGACGCCGCCCGCCGCACCCGGGCGATCGACTACGTCGTGCTCGTCGTGCCGGTCTCCGCGTTCGGTGCCTCGGTGATCGTCGCCGACCAGGACGCCGACGCCGACGACGTCCGGTTCGCCGTCGGTCCCGACGCCGGCACGAACCTGATCCGTCGCACCGACTTCACGGACCCGGAGATGCACGGCCTCGAGCTGCTCGCCGGACCGAGCGTGCCGTTCACGTCGGTCGCGGTCATCGGCGTGCCGAACGACAAAGCCCGGCAGACCGTCCGCGCCGTGCTCGCCGACCACGGTGGACACGCTCCGCGAGTGGCCGTGTTCCCGCCGTGGTTCGTGCCCCCGGTGACCGCCGAGTGACGGTCTCCTGACCCGTGTCGACGCACCCTCCGGACCCCGTCCGGAGGGTGCTCCGCGTTGCGGGGCCGAGCCGGGCCTCCAGGCCGTCCGATCCGCGTGGATCCGGGCAAGCGAGCCGGCGGGACACGCCCGGCAATTCGCGACACGCCCGGGTTGCACGTGGGCCAGGGCTATGCGAGACTTGTCCGGTTCCGAATTCCCCGTGGGTGTACGCCCACAGGATCACTGCTCTGGCAGTGCACAACCCCCTTGTTCAGCAGGGCTGGGTTGGGCCGCAGGCAGCAGAACACGACTCCCCGAAGGGTGACGGACGCGGTGTACCACTGCTGCGCCCGGAGCACGAGGCAGTCGATTGCCCACGCTGGACGGCCACGGTCGCCCGCGAGGTTGACAGGTGAACAGCGGTCATCCCCAGTGGATGCGGCCGGTTGGTTCAGGAAAACAGCACGGTCCGCAGGAATGCGGAACCGAGCGGCGTCAGGCGGCCAGAGGGTGCGCGGCGCAGAGAGGACAAGAGACACATGGCGGGACAGAAGATCCGCATCCGGCTCAAGTCGTATGACCACGAGGTCATCGACACGTCGGCCCGGAAGATCGTCGACACGGTGACCCGTGCCGGTGCAACCGTGGTCGGCCCGGTGCCGCTCCCCACCGAGAAGAACGTGATCGCAGTGATCCGTTCCCCTCACAAGTACAAGGACTCGCGCGAGCACTTCGAGAAGCGCACGCACAAGCGGGTCATCGACATCGTCGACCCGACGCCGAAGGCCGTTGACTCGCTCATGCGACTCGACCTGCCGGCAGACGTCAACATCGAGATCAAGCTGTAAGGGGGCTGACCAATGGCGAACTCAACCAAGACCGTCAAGGGCCTCCTCGGCAAGAAGCTCGGGATGACCCAGGTGTGGGACGAGAACAACAAGTTCATCCCCGTCACCGTGATCGAGGTCGGCCCGAACGTGGTCACCCAGATCCGCAACGCTGAGCGCGACGGCTACGAGGCGATCCAGATCGCCGCCGGCGCCATCGACCCGCGCAAGGTCAACAAGCCGGCCGCTGGCCACTTCGAGGCCGCTGGCGTGACCCCGCGTCGCACCCTCACCGAGATCCGTACCAACGACTCCGCTGAGTACACGCTCGGCCAGGAGCTCACCGTGGACGGCACGTTCACGGCGGGCCAGAAGGTCGACGTCGTCGGTACCTCCAAGGGCAAGGGCTTCGCCGGTGTCATGAAGCGCCACGGCTTCCACGGCGTCGGCGCCTCGCACGGTGCGCACCGCAACCACCGCAAGCCCGGCTCGATCGGTGCTTCCTCGACCCCGTCGCGCGTCTTCAAGGGCATGCGCATGGCTGGTCGTATGGGTGGCGACCGCGTGACCGTCCTCAACCTCACGGTGCACGCCGTCGACGCCGAGAAGGGTCTGCTGCTCGTCAAGGGCGCCGTCCCCGGTGCTCGTGGCCGCTCCGTCTTCGTCCGCACCGCCGTGAAGGGTAAGTGATCATGGCCACCACGACCGCAACCACGATCGACGTCCTCGACGCATCGGGTGCCAAGTCCGGCACCGTCGAGCTCCCCGCAGCTCTCTTCGACGTCGAGACCAACGTCCCGCTGATCCACCAGGTCGTCACCGCGCAGCTCGCAGCCGCGCGTCAGGGCACCCACAAGACCAAGAACCGTGGCGAAGTCCGCGGTGCCGGTCGCAAGCCGTTCAAGCAGAAGGGCACCGGCCGCGCCCGTCAGGGTTCCGTCCGTGCTCCGGAGCACACCGGCGGTGGCGTCGTCCACGGACCGACCCCGCGCGACTACTCGCAGCGCACCCCGAAGAAGATGATCGCCGCTGCTCTGCTCGGCTCGCTCTCGGACCGCGCCCGCGGTGGCCGCATCTCCGCTGTGGAGGGCTTCGTCGCGGCTGAACTGCCGTCGACCAAGACCGCCCGCACGCTCCTCGAGAAGGTCGCGCCCGTCAAGAACGTGCTCGTCGTGCTCGAGACGGACGACGAGCTGACGCTCAAGTCGATCCGCAACCTGTCGAACGTCCACGCGCTCTCGTACGGCCAGCTCAACGCCTACGACGTGCTGCGTTCGGACGCCGTCGTCTTCAGCAAGAGCGCCCTCGACGCCTTCATCGCGTCGAAGACCGCGAAGGAGATCACCGCATGAGCGGCTTCAACAAGGACCCGCGCGACGTCATCATCTCGCCGGTCGTCTCGGAGAAGAGCTACGCGCTCATCGACCAGGGCAAGTACACGTTCATCGTGGACCCCCGCTCGAACAAGACCGAGATCAAGCTCGCCATCGAGAAGATCTTCGACGTCAAGGTCGCGAGCATCAACACGCTGAACCGCCCGGGCAAGACCCGTCGCACCAAGTTCGGTCTCGGCAAGCGCAAGGACACCAAGCGCGCCATCGTGACGCTCAAGTCCGGTTCGATCGACATCTTCACGGCTGTCGGCTGAGGACCAGAGGGATAAATCATGGCTATTCGTAACTACAAGCCGACGACCCCCGGTCGTCGCGGCTCGTCGGTCGCCGACTTCGCTGAGATCACCCGTTCGACTCCGGAGAAGTCACTGCTTCGTCCGCTGCCGAAGACCGGTGGTCGCAACAGCTCCGGCCGTATCACCACGCGTCACATCGGTGGTGGCCACAAGCGCCAGTACCGCGTGATCGACTTCCGTCGCTCCGACAAGGACGGCGTCGACGCCAAGGTCGCTCACATCGAGTACGACCCCAACCGCACTGCGCGCATCGCGCTCCTGCACTACGTGGACGGCACGAAGCGGTACATCATCGCGCCGAACAAGCTGAAGCAGGGCGACGTCATCGAGCAGGGCCCCGGCGCCGACATCAAGCCCGGCAACAACCTGCCGCTGCGCAACATCCCCGTGGGTACCGTCGTGCACGCCATCGAGCTCCGCCCCGGTGGCGGCGCCAAGATGGCTCGCTCCGCCGGCGCCTCGGTGCGTCTCGTCGCCAAGGACGGCCCCTACGCGCAGCTCCGTCTGCCGTCGGGCGAGGTCCGCAACGTCGACGCACGCTGCCGCGCCACCATCGGCGAGGTCGGCAACGCCGAGCAGTCGAACATCAACTGGGGCAAGGCCGGCCGCATGCGCTGGAAGGGCGTCCGCCCGACCGTCCGTGGTGTCGCCATGAACCCGGTCGACCACCCGCACGGTGGTGGTGAGGGCAAGACGTCCGGTGGTCGTCACCCGGTCAGCCCCTGGGGTCAGTCCGAGGGCCGTACGCGCAAGCCGAACAAGCCGAGCGACAAGCTCATCGTCCGTCGCCGTAACGCCGGCAAGAAGCGCAAGTAGGAGTTCAGAAGATGCCACGCAGTCTGAAGAAGGGCCCCTTCGTCGACGAGCACCTGCTCCGCAAGGTCGTCACGCAGAACGAGGCCAACACCAAGAACGTGATCCGTACGTGGTCGCGTCGGTCGATGATCGTCCCGAACATGCTCGGGCACACGATCGCCGTCCACGACGGCCGCAAGCACATCCCGGTGTTCGTCACCGAGTCGATGGTCGGTCACAAGCTCGGCGAGTTCGCGCCGACCCGCACCTTCCGTGGTCACGTGAAGGACGACAAGAAGGGCCGTCGCCGCTGAGGCGGCGACGCAGAGGAGGAACGAAATGGTGGAGTCGATCGCACGCGTGCGACACATCCGCGTCACGCCTCAGAAGGCCCGTCGCGTCATCGAGCTGATCCGCGGCAAGCAGGCCCACGAGGCCCTCGCCATCCTGAAGTTCGCCCCCCAGGGCGCTTCGGAGCCCGTGTACAAGCTGGTCGCCTCGGCGATCGCGAACGCACGGGTCAAGGCGGACTCGACGAACAGCTTCCTCGACGAGCGCGACCTCTACGTGAGCCGCGTCTTCGTCGACGAGGGCACGACCCTGAAGCGGTTCCAGCCGCGCGCCCAGGGCCGCGCCTTCCGCATCAACAAGCGCACCAGCCACATCACGGTCGTCCTCGCGACGCCCGACGAGGCCGAGGTTGCCGCGACGAGCAAGAAGGCGAGCAAGTAATGGGCCAGAAGGTCAACCCGTACGGCTTCCGTCTCGGGATCACGACGGACCACGTCTCGCACTGGTTCACCGACAGCAAGAAGGCCGGTCAGCGTTACGCCGACTACGTGGCCGAGGACATCAAGGTGCGCGAGTACCTGAAGAAGACCCTCGACCGCGCCGGCGTCGCACGCATCGAGCTCGAGCGCACCCGTGACCGTGTCCGCGTGGACATCCACACGGCTCGTCCGGGCATCGTCATCGGCCGCCGCGGCGCCGAGGCGGAGCGCGTTCGCGGTGAGCTCGAGAAGCTCACCAAGAAGCAGATCCAGCTGAACATCCTCGAGGTCAAGAACCCCGAGACCGAGGCCCAGCTCGTCGCGCAGGGCATCGCCGAGCAGCTCTCCGCTCGTGTCGCGTTCCGTCGCGCCATGCGCAAGGGCCTGCAGGGTGCACAGCGCGCCGGCGCCAAGGGTGTCCGCATCCAGGTGTCGGGTCGTCTCGGCGGCGCCGAGATGTCGCGTTCGGAGTTCTACCGCGAAGGCCGTGTGCCGCTGCACACCCTCCGCGCGAACATCGACTACGGCTTCTACGAGGCCCGGACCACGTTCGGCCGCATCGGCGTGAAGGTCTGGATCTACAAGGGCGACATCACGAACAAGGAGCTCGCTCGCGAGCAGGCGAACCAGCGTTCGTCGCGCCCGGAGCGTCGTGGCGGCCCGCGCGGTGAGCGTGGCGACCGTGGCGGCGACCGTCGTGGCGGCGACCGCGGTGACCGTCGTCCGCAGCAGGCCCCGCAGGACGCGCCGGCCGGCGCAGGAGTTGAGGCGTAACCATGCTTATTCCCCGTCGAGTCAAGCACCGCAAGCAGCACCACCCGAAGCGTTCGGGTCAGGCCACCGGTGGTACCAAGGTCAGCTTCGGCGACTACGGCATCCAGGCCCTCACCCCGGCGTACGTGACCAACCGTCAGATCGAGTCCGCTCGTATCGCCATGACGCGTCACATCAAGCGTGGTGGCAAGGTCTGGATCAACATCTACCCGGACCGTCCGCTGACCAAGAAGCCCGCCGAGACCCGCATGGGTTCCGGTAAGGGTTCGCCCGAGTGGTGGGTCGCGAACGTGAAGCCGGGCCGGGTGCTCTTCGAGCTCTCCGGCGTCAGCGAGGAGATCGCCCGTGAGGCGTTGACTCGTGCAATCCACAAGCTGCCCCTCAAGGCACGCATCATCAAGCGCGAGGAGGGCGACGCATAATGGCGATCGGTTCCAAGGAGCTCCGTCCGACGGAGCTCGACACGTTCGAGAACGAGCGTCTCGCTGACGAGCTGAAGAAGGCCAAGGAGGAACTCTTCAACCTCCGCTTCCAGTCGGCCACCGGCCAGCTGGAGAGCCACGGTCGTCTCCGTGCCGTCAAGCGCGACATCGCCCGCATCTACACCGTCCTCCGCGAGCGCGAGCTCGGCATCCGTGCCACTCCCGCGCCCGTCGAGACCGCCCCCAAGGCCAAGAAGACGACGAAGAAGGCTGACAAGCCGGCCGAGTCGACCGAGGCCGAGACCGCCGAGGAGAAGTAATGGCGAACGAAGAGAAGAACTCCGCCGCCCTCACTCGCGGCTACCGCAAGACGCGTCGCGGCTACGTGACGAGCGACAAGATGGACAAGACCATCGTGGTCGAGGTCGAGGACCGCGTGAAGCACGCGCTCTACGGCAAGATCATCCGTCGTACGTCCAAGGTGAAGGCCCACGACGAGCTCGGCACCGCTGGTGTCGGCGACCTCGTCGTGATCAGCGAGACCCGTCCCCTCAGCGCCTCCAAGCGCTGGCGCCTGGTCGAGATCCTCGAGAAGGCCAAGTAGGCCTCGGCCTGCTTCGGAATAGGAGACAGCAGTGATTCAGCAGGAATCCCGCCTGAAGGTCGCCGACAACACGGGTGCCAAGGAGATCTTGACCATCCGCGTGCTCGGTGGCTCGGGTCGTCGCTACGCCGGCCTCGGTGACGTCATCGTCGCCACGGTGAAGGACGCCATCCCCGGCGGCAACGTGAAGAAGGGTGACGTCGTCAAGGCAGTCATCGTTCGCACCAAGAAGGAGACCCGTCGTCAGGACGGCTCCTACATCAAGTTCGACGAGAACGCGGCAGTGATCCTCAAGGCCGACGGCGACCCGCGCGGTACGCGCATCTTCGGTCCGGTCGGTCGCGAGCTCCGTGACAAGAAGTTCATGAAGATCATCTCGCTCGCGCCGGAGGTGCTGTAAGCCATGGCGAACATCAAGAAGGGTGACCTCGTCCAGGTCATCACGGGCGCGACGCAGGAGCGTGGCGGCGACCGTGGCAAGCAGGGCAAGGTCATCGAGGTCCTCAAGGACAAGAACCGCGTCGTCGTCGAGGGCGTGAACTTCGTCACGAAGCACGTCCGCGTCGGTCAGACGCAGCGTGGTTCGAAGACCGGTGGCATCGAGCAGCACGAAGCCTCGATCCACGTCTCGAACGTCGCACTCGTCGACCCGAAGACGAAGAAGCCGACGCGTGTCGGCTTCCGCACCGAAGAGGTGGAGAAGGACGGCGTCAAGAAGACCGTCCGTGTCCGCTACGCGAAGAAGTCTGGTGAGAAGCTCTGATGACTGACACGACTGCTGCGCCCGCTGGCAAGATCCAGCCGCGCCTCAAGCAGAAGTACCTGGCCGAGATCAAGACGGCCCTCACCGAGCAGTTCGGTTACGCGAACGTCAACCAGGTCCCCGGCCTGGTCAAGGTCGTCGTGAACACCGGTGTCGGCGAGGCCGCTCGTGACTCCAAGATCATCGAGGGGGCCATCAAGGACCTCACGGCGATCACGGGTCAGAAGCCCCAGGTCAACATCGCCCGCAAGTCCATCGCACAGTTCAAGCTGCGCGAGGGTCAGGCCATCGGCGCGCACGTCACCCTCCGTGGTGACCGCGCGTGGGAGTTCCTGGACCGCCTGGTGACGCTCGCACTGCCCCGCATCCGCGACTTCCGCGGTCTCAGCGACAAGCAGTTCGACGGCAACGGCAACTACACGTTCGGTCTCACGGAGCAGTCCGTGTTCCACGAGATCGACCAGGACCGCATCGACCGTGTCCGCGGCTTCGACATCACTGTCGTCACCACCGCGAAGACGGACGACGAGGGACGCGCGCTGCTCCGCCAGCTCGGCTTCCCGTTCCGCTCCAACGAGCAGACGGTCTAAACTACTTCGGGCGGTGCGGGCCGGAGGATTCACGTCCTCCGGCCCGCACGCACGAACACACCGATCTCGGGGAACCGCCCCGGGATCACTCGATCGCTCAGGTCGGCATTCGTGGAACGGGTGTCGAAACCAGGCGAGAAATGGACGAACATCATGACGATGACCGATCCGGTCGCAGACATGCTGACCAGATTGCGGAACGCGAACTCCGCGCACCACGACGCAGTCGCGCTCCCGAGCTCCAAGCTCAAGAAGAACATCGCCGACATCCTCAAGCGTGAGGGCTACATCAGCGAGTGGAAGGTGGAGGACGCCCGAGTCGGGCAGACCCTCACCATCGACCTGAAGTACGGCCCCGAGCGCGAGCGTTCGATCGCCGGCATCAAGCGCGTCTCGAAGCCGGGCCTCCGGGTCTACGCGAAGTCGACGGAGATCCCCCAGGTCCTCGGTGGCCTCGGCGTGGCGATCCTCTCGACCTCCTCCGGCCTCCTGACCGACCGCGAAGCCGAGCAGAAGGGCGTGGGTGGGGAAGTCCTCGCCTACGTGTGGTGATCGACAATGTCACGAATCGGACGTCTCCCCATCGACATCCCCGCCGGCGTCACCGTCTCCGTTGACGGTCAGAACGTGGCGGTCAAGGGCCCGAAGGGCGAGCTCGCGCTCGTCATCGCTGAGCCCATCCAGGCCAAGGTCGAGGAGAACCAGGTCCTCGTCACCCGTCCGGACGACGAGCGCGAGTCGCGTTCGCTCCACGGACTGACCCGGACCCTCATCGCCAACAACATCATCGGCGTGACCCAGGGCTACACCAAGGGCCTCGAGGTCGTCGGTACGGGTTACCGTGTCGCGGCCAAGGGCTCGAACCTCGAGTTCGCCCTCGGGTACTCCCACTCGATCACGGTCGAGCCGCCGGCGGGCATCAGCTTCGCGGTGGAGGGCAACAACAAGGTCACCGTCGCCGGTATCGACAAGCAGGCTGTCGGCGAGGTCGCCGCGAACATCCGGAAGCTCCGGAAGCCCGAGCCCTACAAGGGCAAGGGTGTCCGTTACGCCGGCGAGAACGTGCGCCGCAAGGCCGGAAAGTCAGGTAAGTGATCATGGGACTCCTCAAGACACGAGGCAAGAGCAAGGCGGCCGCCAAGGCGCGTCGTCACAACCGTCTCCGCAAGAAGATCACCGGCACCGAGGCTCGTCCCCGTCTCGCCGTCACCCGCTCGTCGCGTCACGTGTTCGTGCAGGTCATCGACGACTCGAAGGGTCACACCCTCGCAAGCGCCTCGACGATGGAGGCAGACCTCCGCTCGTTCGACGGCGACAAGACCGCCAAGGCCCGTCGCGTCGGTGAGCTCCTCGCCGAGCGCGCGAAGTCGGCTGGCGTCGAGGCCGTGGTCTTCGACCGCGGTGGCAGCAAGTACGCCGGTCGCGTCGCCGCGATCGCCGATGGTGCCCGTGAAGGAGGGCTGAACCTGTGAGCGACAACGCGAACACCAACGAAGACGCCAAGACCGAGGCCGTCGAGGCCACGGAGACCGAGGCTGTCGAGACCACGGAGACCACCGAGGCGAGCACGGAGGCCACGGCCACCGACGCAACCGCCGAGGCGACCACCGAGGGCGCCAAGACCGGCAAGGAGGCGGAGGCACCTGCCGTCGCCGAGCGTCCGGTCGAGACCGCCGCGGGCTCCGCGTCGAACAACCGCGACTCCGCTGACAACCGTGGCCGTCGTGGTGGCGGTCGTGACCGTCAGCAGGGCCGCGACCGCAACAACCGCGGTGGCGACAGCCAGTTCCTCGAGCGCGTGGTGACCATCAACCGCGTCTCGAAGGTCGTCAAGGGTGGTCGTCGCTTCAGCTTCACGGCGCTCGTCGTCGTCGGTGACGGCAACGGCCTCGTGGGCGTCGGCTACGGCAAGGCCAAGGAGGTCCCCACGGCGATCTCCAAGGGTGTCGAAGAGGCGAAGAAGAACTTCTTCCGCGTCCCCCGCGTCGGCAACACGATCCCGCACCCGGTGCAGGGTGAAGCCGCCGCTGGCGTCGTCCTCCTGCGTCCGGCCGGCCCCGGTACCGGTGTCATCGCCGGTGGTCCGGTCCGCGCCGTGCTCGAGTGCGCCGGCATCCACGACGTCCTGAGCAAGTCGCTCGGCTCGTCGAACACCATCAACATCGTGCACGCGACCGTCGAGGCCCTGAAGCAGCTCGAGGAGCCCCGCGCCGTCGCGAGCCGTCGTGGCCTCGACGTCGAGCGGGTCGTCCCGGCCCGTCTGCTCCAGGCCGAGGCCGCAGCCCTGCGTGCCGCGACCGAGAAGGCAGGTGCGTGATGGCGATGCTGAAGATCACGCAGATCAAGTCCGTTATCAGCGAGAAGCAGTACCAGCGCGACACCCTGCGCAGCCTGGGCCTCAAGCGCATCGGCCGTTCGGTCGAGCGTGAGGACAACTCCCAGAACCGCGGGTACATCGCGACGGTGGCGCACCTCGTGAAGGTCGAGGAGGTCGACGCATGAGCGACGAGAAGAACGAGCGCGTGCAGGTGCTGAAGCTGCACCACCTCCGTCCTGCAGAGGGCGCCAAGAAGGACCGCACCCGTGTTGGTCGCGGTGAGGGCTCGAAGGGCAAGACCGCTGGGCGTGGTACCAAGGGCACGAAGGCCCGTTACCAGGTCCGGGTCGGCTTCGAGGGTGGGCAGATGCCGCTGCACATGCGCACCCCGAAGCTCCGCGGGTTCAAGAACCCGTTCCGGGTCGAGTACCAGGTCGTGAACCTGGACAAGATCTCGGAGCTCTACCCCGATGGTGGCGACGTCACCGTTGCGGGCCTGGTCGCCAAGGGCGCCGTCCGCAAGAACGAGAAGGTCAAGGTTCTCGGTCAGGGTGACATCACCGTGAAGATCACGGTCACGGTCGACAAGGTCTCGGCGTCCGCCGCCGAGAAGATCGTGGCTGCTGGCGGCACCGTCTCCCAGTAACCCCCGTCGGCGGCCCGTGCGTTTGCGCACGGGCCGCCGTTACGGTTTCCTTGACAGTGGCCGGCATCCGCCAGCCGGGTCGGCCCTGCCGACCGAAACCGGTCCGGCCGCGATCGACGGCCCCGGTCCCACAAGTTCGGAGTCATCGTGTTCAGAGCGGTCGCGCGCATCATGCGCACCCCTGATCTTCGCAAGAAGATCGGCTTCACCCTCGCGATCATCGCGCTGTTCCGTCTCGGGTCGTACATCCCGGCACCGTTCGTCGACTACGCCGCCGTGCAGAGCTGTCTCGCCAGCGCGTCGTCCTCCGGCGGTCTCTACGACCTCATCAACCTCTTCTCCGGCGGCGCGCTGCTGAAGCTCTCGGTCTTCGCGCTCGGCATCATGCCGTACATCACGTCGTCGATCATCGTGCAGCTGCTGCGTGTGGTCATCCCGCACTTCGACACCCTCTACAAGGAGGGCCAGTCGGGCCAGGCCAAGCTGACGCAGTACACGCGCTACCTCACGATCGCGCTCGGTGTCCTGCAGTCCACGACCCTGATCACGGTCGCCCGCTCCGGCGCCCTGTTCGGCACCAACGCCTCCGCGTCCTGCACGTCGATCATCTCGAACGACAGCTGGTACGCCATCATGCTGATGGTCGTCACGCTGACCGCCGGTACCGGCCTCATCATGTGGATGGGCGAGCTCGTCACCGAGCGCGGCATCGGCAACGGCATGTCGCTCCTGATCTTCACGTCGATCGCGGCGCAGTTCCCGTCGGCGCTCTGGGCGATCGAGCAGTCGCAGTCGTTCGAGCTCTTCCTGTTCGTGATCCTGGTCGGACTCGTGATCATGATGGCCGTCGTGTTCGTCGAGCAGTCACAGCGGCGGATCCCTGTGCAGTACGCCAAGCGCATGGTCGGGCGGCGGACGTACGGCGGCAACAACACCTACATCCCGATCAAGGTGAACATGGCCGGCGTCGTGCCCGTCATCTTCGCCTCGTCGCTGCTGTACCTGCCGGCCCTGATCGCGCAGTTCAACCAGCCCTCGGACGGTTCCGAGCCGGCCGCGTGGGTGACCTGGATCCAGAACAACCTGACCTCGGGTGACAACTGGTTCTACATGGTCCTGTACTTCCTGCTCATCGTCGGGTTCACGTACTTCTACGTGGCGATCACCTTCAACCCCGAAGAGGTCGCCGACAACATGAAGAAGTACGGCGGGTTCATCCCCGGCATCCGTGCCGGTCGTCCGACCGCCGAGTACCTCGACTACGTCCTCACCCGGGTGACGCTGCCCGGCTCGCTCTACCTCGGTCTCATCGCGCTCATCCCGCTGGCAGCACTGGCGCTGTTCGGCGCGAACCAGAACTTCCCGTTCGGTGGCGCGAGCATCCTCATCATCGTGGGTGTCGGTCTCGAGACCGTGAAGCAGATCGACTCGCAGCTGCAGCAGCGTCACTACGAAGGGCTTCTCCGTTGAGCGCACGTCTCATCATCGTCGGACCTCCCGGAGCCGGGAAGGGCACCCAGGCCGGCCGCATCGCCGACTCCTTCGGGATCCCCGCGATCTCGACCGGGGACATCTTCCGCAAGAACGTGGCAGAGGGCACGCCCCTCGGTGTGCAGGCGAAGGCGATCATGGACGCCGGCGACTACGTGCCGGACTCCCTGACGAACGAGCTCGTGAAGTCCCGCCTGCAGGAGCCCGATGCCGAGCACGGCTTCCTGCTGGACGGCTACCCGCGCACGGTCGGTCAGGTCGAGTACCTCGACGCACTGCTCGCTGAGCAGGGCACCGGGATCGACGCCGTCGTGCAGCTCGTCGCCGACCAGGACGAGCTCGTCGGTCGCCTGCTCAAGCGCGCCGAGGACCAGGGCCGCAGCGACGACAACGAGGAGACGATCCGTCGTCGCCAGCAGGTCTACGCCGAGCAGACGGCGCCCATCGTGGCGGCGTACGGCGAGCGTGGCCTCGTCGTCGACGTCGACGGCCTCGGCGCCATCGACGAGGTCGGCGACCGCATCCAGACGGCACTGGCGGGCCGCGGGCTCTCCGCGACCGTCTGACCAGCGTGGTGCGGTTCAAGAAGCCCTCGATCTACAAGACCCCGGACGAGCTCCGGGCGATGGTCCGGCCGGGTCTGCTGACCGCCGAGGCGCTCGACGCCGTCCGTGCAGCGATCCGCCCCGGGATCACCACCGGTGAACTCGATGCGATCGCCGAGCGCACCATCCGGGACGGCGGTGGAGTCCCGAACTTCCAGCTCGTGCCCGGCTACCGCCACACGCTGTGCGTGTCGGTGAACGACGAGATCGTGCACGGGATCCCCGGTGAGCGCGTGCTCGCGCCCGGCGACATCGTGTCGGTGGACGCCGGCGCCGAGGTCGACGGCTGGAACGGCGACAGCGCGTTCACGACCGTCGTGCCCGGCGGCGACGCTGCGGTCACCGCAGCCCGTCAGACGCTCTGCGACACGACCGAGCGGTCGCTCTGGCACGGCATCTCCGCGCTCGCCCACGCGAAGAACCTGCACGAGGTCGGCTCCGCCGTGGAGGACGCGATCGACGAGACCGGTGCGTGGGGCATCGTCGAGGACTACACCGGCCACGGCATCGGCCGGTCGATGCACGAGGAACCGCCGGTCTTCAACTACCGCGTCCGTGGCGCCGGCCCTGCCGTCAAGCCGGGGCTGGTGGTCGCCATCGAGCCGATGGTCACGGCCGGCGCCATCAACAGCTCGACGGACGACGACGAGTGGACGGTCCGGACGCTCGACGGCTCGGACGCCGCGCACTGGGAGCACAGCGTCGCGGTGCACGCGGCCGGCATCTGGGTGCTCACGGCCGCCGACGGCGGCGCTCGGGGCCTGGCCCCGCTGGGTGTGACGCCCGTCCCGATCCCGTAGGACGGGCCTCCAGTCCGCACGCGGTGCCCACGCTGGGTGTCTCCGTACGATGCGACGGCCGGGAGGCCCGGCTGGCGTCCGCCGCGTCGAAGACGTCGCGTGGACCCACCCGACCACCGCCGGGCGCACGCGCCGTGGCGTCGCGTCAGTTGCCGACGGAGCAGGTCTCCTCGGAGGCGCTCTGCCCGGTGATCGACGAGGGCAGCGGCGTCGCCGACGCGGTCGGCGTCCGCGTGGCGGTCGCGCTCGACGTCGCCGACGGTGTGCCGGCGGACGACGAGGTCCCGGACGAACCCGAGGTGCCGGACGACCCTGAGGAGCCGGACGACCCGGTGCTGCTCGACGTCCCGCCGCTCGACGGCGACTCCTCGGAGGCGCGACCGGTGCTCGAGTCGCTCAGCGACGACCGGACGTCGTTCTGCAGCGCCACGTTCAGGGTGTGGGCCGTCTCCTGGTCGACGATCACGCGGGCGCTGTCGGCGGGGTCGTCGGCCACCGGGTACTGCACGAAGAGCATGTTGGCCGTGCTCATCCCGCGCAGGGCTGCCGCGAGCTTGACGAGGGTGCCGGTCTGGGCCAGGCCGTCGGACAGCGTCATGTTGGACAGGGCGGCGCCGGCCAGCTTGTAGAGCGTGATCGGGTTCGAGAGCGTGCCGTCCGAGGTGACCTTGCGGAGGAGCGCCGACAGGAACACCTGCTGCGAGCTGATGCGGGCGAGGTCGCTGCCGTCGCCGACCCCGTGGCGGGTGCGCAGGAAGGCCAGGGCGTCCGAGCCCTCGAGGGAGTGCGAGCCCGTCGTGAGGTGCAGGCCGGTGAACGTGTCGTCGATCGGCTCGGCGACGCAGACGTCCACACCGCCGAGGGCGTTCGACATCTCGATCACGCCGTCGAACGTGATGAGCCCGGCGTAGGGGATGCTCAGGCCGGTCAGGTTCTCGACCGTGTCCACGACGCAGGAGACACCGCCGTTGCCGAGCGCGGTGTTGAACATCGCCGAGGTGGAAGCCGGGTAGGTCGTGCCGGTCGCGGGGTTCGTGCAGGCCGGGATGGGGACCATCAGGTCGCGGGGGAAGCTGACCGCGGTGAGCTGCTGGTGGTCCGCCGAGATGTGGATGAGCATCGTGACGTCGTTGCGGGCGCCCTCGACGTCCTCGTCGGAGTCGAACTGGCCGACCCGGGTGTCGCTCCCGATGAGCAGGATGTTCGCCCCGCCCTTGATCGCCGAGATGTCCGCCGTCTTCGCGGTGCTCTGGTCGTCGGTGCTCAGCGCGACGGTCTGCGGCGCGGTGGCGAGCTGTGCCCCGGCGATCGCGGCGACGCTCGTGCCGCTGACGAGCAGGACGGCGACGGCGGACGCGACGACGGTGACGAACGTGCCCCAACCCCGGCGACGGGCCTGCTTGCCGTGGCTGGCGAAGGGGCGTCGGATGGCGTCGGGCACGTGTTCTCCGTTCGGTGGTCCGGCGCGAGCTGCGGGTGCGACGGACGTGGCTGCGGAGCAAAACTACGGTTCGCGCGCATGTGTGCGCCCGGAGCGCGCCGTCAAACCACTGTGCAACGCTCAGGCACGGCCCCGGAAGCCCCAGACGTGGGGTGTTCCGCGTCCCCACTTGGCAATTGCGGGTTTACCACATAAGATCGATCTTTGGTGTGTCATGCCCTCTCGGGTGTGGCGACCGACCCGCAGACCGGTTCGGGGATCACACCTGTTCCACAACCAAGCGACAGTGAGGCTATGGCCAAGAAAGACGGCGTCATCGAGATCGAAGGCTCGGTGCTCGAAGCTCTGCCCAACGCGATGTTCCGCGTTGAGCTGACGAACGGACACAAGGTCCTCGCGCACATCTCCGGGAAGATGCGCCAGCACTACATCCGCATCCTCCCCGAGGACCGCGTGATCGTGGAGCTGAGCCCGTACGACCTGACCCGCGGCCGGATCGTCTACCGCTACAAGTGATCCGCGAGCTGGAAAGGAACGGCACGGCAATCCTGCCGAGCACGAAGCCAGCGAGCACGAGGAAAGAACCATGAAGGTCAACCCCAGCGTCAAGCCCATCTGCGAACACTGCCGTGTGATTCGCCGCAAGGGCCGCGTCATGGTGATCTGCAAGAGCAACCCGCGTCACAAGCAGCGCCAGGGCTAGTCCCGGGCGCGTGACCGGCGCCGACGGTGTCCATCGGACACCAGGCTGCTCGAGCACGACCCACAACTGAAGATCGACAACGCAGTACCAGAACCCGGTCGCACGACGACCGGGGGACACCTCGGGGCGGAGGCCCGAGCACCGGTACTGCGCCACACCTCCATCGACAACAGGAGCAGCCATCACATGGCACGTCTAGCAGGCGTCGACATCCCGCGCGAGAAGCGCGTGGAGATCGCACTCACGTACATCTACGGCGTCGGCCGTACCCGCGCCGTCCAGGCACTGACGGAGACCGGTATCTCCGGTGACATCCGCGTCAAGGACCTGACCGACGACCAGCTCGTCGCCCTCCGTGACTTCATCGAGGGCAACTTCAAGGTCGAGGGTGACCTCCGCCGTGAGGTCGCCGCCGACATCCGCCGCAAGGTCGAGATCGGCAGCTACGAGGGTCTTCGCCACCGTCGTGGTCTCCCGGTGCGCGGTCAGCGCACCAAGACCAACGCTCGTACCCGCAAGGGACCGAAGCGCACCGTGGCAGGCAAGAAGAAGGCTCGATAGGAGACCCCGATGGCTACCCCCAAGACTGCCGCGCGCAAGCCGCGCCGCAAGGAGAAGAAGAACGTCGCTGTGGGCCAGGCTCACATCAAGAGCACGTTCAACAACACGATCGTCAGCATCACCGACCCGTCGGGTGCCGTCCTCAGCTGGGCGTCCTCGGGTGCCGTGGGCTTCAAGGGTTCGCGCAAGTCGACGCCGTTCGCGGCGCAGCTCGCTGCCGAGTCCGCTGCGCGTCAGGCGCAGGAGCACGGCGTCAAGAAGGTCGACGTCTTCGTGAAGGGCCCGGGTTCGGGTCGCGAGACCGCGATCCGCTCCCTCCAGGCCGCTGGCCTCGAGGTCGGCTCGATCAACGACGTCACGCCGCAGGCGCACAACGGGTGCCGCCCGCCCAAGCGCCGTCGCGTCTGACGCGAGGAGCAACCGGCCGCGCCCTGCTCGTCCCCTGACCGGATCCGTTCCGGCGAGGGCGGGCAGGGCCCGCGGCCATTCCTGGTCGTTCGATCGCGCACGTGTGTGCGCGTGATCACAACTCAACAGACCCGTCGGGGCCCATGCGGCCCCGTCGTACCGCCAAGTGTCATATAGCGGACACTTCGCCGAAAGGAATCCCACAGTGCTCATTGCACAGCGCCCCACCCTGACCGAGGAGCCGATCTCCGAGCACCGCTCGCGCTTCGTCATCGAGCCGCTCGAGCCGGGCTTCGGTTACACCCTCGGCAACTCGCTGCGCCGCACGCTCCTCTCCTCGATCCCCGGCGCGGCTGTCACCAGCATCCGCATCGACGGCGTCCTCCACGAGTTCAGCACCGTTCCCGGTGTCAAGGAAGACGTCACCGAGATCATCCTCAACATCAAGAGCCTGGTCGTCTCCAGCGAGCACGACGAGCCCATCACGGCGTACCTGCGCAAGCAGGGTGCCGGTCAGGTCACCGCAGCGGACATCTCCGCTCCGGCCGGCGTCGAGATCCACAATCCGGAACTCGTCATCGCGACCCTGAACGACACCGCGCGCTTCGAGCTCGAGCTCACGATCGAGCGTGGCCGTGGCTACGTCTCGGCGACGCAGAACCGTTCCGAGTTCAGCGAAGCCGGTCAGATCCCGATCGACTCGATCTACTCGCCCGTCCTGAAGGTCACCTACCGCGTCGAGGCGACGCGTGCCGGTGAGCGCACGGACTTCGACCGCCTGGTCGTCGACGTCGAAGCGAAGCCGGCCATCACGCCGCGCGACGCCATCGCGTCGGCCGGTCGCACGCTGGTCGAGCTGTTCGGGCTCGCTCGCGAGCTCAACACGGCGGCAGAGGGCATCGAGATCGGCCCCGCGCCGGTCGACGCCGTGCTCTCGAACGAACTGCAGACCCCGATCGAGGACCTCGACCTGTCGGTCCGCAGCTACAACTGCCTGAAGCGGGAGGGCATCAACACGGTGTCCGAGCTCGTCGCCCTGTCGGAGACGCAGCTCATGAACATCCGCAACTTCGGTCAGAAGTCGGTGGACGAGGTCAAGGACAAGCTCACCGAGCTCGGCCTGTCCCTCAAGGACACCGTCCCCGGATTCGACGGCGCCCACTTCTACAGCGGGTACGACGAGGACGAGTCCAACAACTGACCTCGCGCTCACGCGCAAGCGCGCTGACACCGCGCGCACCACTTTCACCACTGGAGAACTGACATGCCGAAGCCCACCAAGGGCCCCCGCCTCGGTGGCGGTCCCGCCCACGAGCGCCTGCTCCTGAGCAACCTCGCCAACGCCCTCTTCACGCACGGTCGCATCACGACCACCGAGACGAAGGCCAAGCGCCTCCGTCCGGTCGCCGAGCGTCTCATCACGTTCGCGAAGCGCGGCGACCTGCACGCGCGTCGTCGTGTGATCAGCATCCTGCGCGACAAGTCCGTCGTGCACACGCTGTTCACCGAGATCGCTCCCCAGGTCGAGGACCGCCAGGGCGGTTACACCCGCATCACGAAGCTCGGCTTCCGCAAGGGCGACAACGCCCCGCTGGCGTCGATCGAGCTCGTCCTCGAGCCCGTCTCGAGCACGCCCGCTCCGGTCAAGCGCAACTCGGCTCCGGCCGCTGCTGCCGCGCCGGTCGACGAGCCCGCCGCCGACGAGACCACCGAGGAGGCCCCGGTCGAAGAGACCGAGACCACCGAGGAGTCCGCCCCGGTCGAGACCGAGTCCGAGACCGAGGCTGCTGCCGAGGTCGAGGCCGACGCCGCCGAGAAGTCGGACGACGCCGACACCAAGTAGTCCGGTGCCCTCCGGGGCGCTGTACCACCACGAGGAAGCCCCCGCGACCCAGGTCGCGGGGGCTTCCTCGCGTCCGAGGCTGGTCGTGCACACCGACTGCTCGGCGTACCGTCACGGGCCGGGTGCGACGGAAGGAAGTCATGGCGTTCCAGCACGTTGCGGGTCTGGGGACGAGGGTCTGGCGGTGGAGCCGGACCTCGGGCACACAGCCGCGCCTGCTGCACGCCGGCAAGGCCGCCGCTGCTGCAGTCATCGCCTGGCTCGTGGCGCAGCACATCCCGGGCGTCGCGGCCGAGTACCCGTACTACGCACCACTCGGCGCCGTCGTCGCGATGCAGACCACGGTGTTCGCGGGTATCCGGAGCGGCGTGCAGACCCTGGTCGGGATCGCCCTCGGCATCCTCATCGCCGCGTTCACGATGTGGGTCGGCGATCCCGGCTTCCTCGCGATCGCGCTGGCGGTCGGCGTCGGGGTGCTGGTCGGCGGGTTCCGCGTGCTGGGCGAGGGCAGCTCGTGGGTGTCCACCGCGGCGCTCTTCGTCCTGCTCGTCGGCGGTGCGCACGCCGAGGGATACTCGCTCGGGTACCTCGTGCAGATGGCCGTGGGCGTCGTGGTCGGGCTGCTGGTCAACTTCCTGGTGTTCCCGCCGCTGCACTTCTGGGACGCCGAGCACCGGATCGACGCGGTGAACGGCGTACTGGCGGACCACCTCGACGGGCTGGCAGCCGTGCTCGAGGAGGGCAAGCGCGACGAGAAGGCGTGGGACCACCAGCAGGACCGCCTGGACCGTGCGATCGCGGACGTCCGGTCACGGGTGGCGATTGCGCACGAGAGCCGTCGGCTCAACCCCCGCGGTGCCCTGCGCGGGTCGCGAGCACGGCTCCAGAAGGACGGCGGACGCTTCCGCGCACTGGAGCGGGTCGCCTGGTACACGACCGACCTCACCGAGCTCGTGGCACGCTCCGGCCCGGTGTCCGAGGGCGTCGGGCGTCCGGACCCCGCGTTCGCCACCCCCATCGCCGAGGCACTGCGGAAGATCGCCAGCACGATCCGCGGCGACTCCCCGGAGGACCAGGCCGAAGAGGCCATCGCACGACTCGAGAGCGCGCTCGACGCGTCGCGCGAGAACCCCTCGCACGTCGCGGTCACCTCGGCCGCGCTCGTCGCCCTGCGCGGGATCGTCGAGTCCGAGCGACGCGCCACCGACGACCTCGACACCCGGACCGGTCCGTCGGCGTTCGGCCGTCCGCGCGGCTGAGCGGGTACGGGCGGCCGCCGTCCGGCAGACCGAGCGCGGGCCGGGAGGCACGGATCACCCCCGCTACGGTGGTCACGTGGACGAGACGGTCGGCTTCCAGAACCCCGACAGCACGGGTGAGGTGCGGCTCCGGCTGGACATCGCCTACGACGGGGCGGCGTTCTCCGGGTGGGCCCGGCAGCCCGGGCTCCGGACTGTCCAGGGCGCCCTCGAGGCCGCACTCGGCACCGTGTTCACCCGCTGGGGCGAACCGCCGTTGCTCACCGTCGCCGGACGCACCGACGCCGGGGTGCACGCCACCGGGCAGGTCGCGCACCTGGACCTGTCGGCAGAACAGTGGGCAGCGCTCACCGCCAAGCGCGGGACGGGCCGGTCACCGCTCGACGGGTTGCTCAAGCGGGTCAACGGCATCGCGGCACCCGAGGGGGACGTCGTCGTCACCGGTGCCTCGGTGGCACCCGCGGGGTTCGACGCCCGGTTCTCCCCGCTCTGGCGCCGGTACGAGTACCGGATCGCGGACGCCGACGCCCCGCGCGATCCACGTCGGCGTGGGCACACGGTCTGGCACGCGGCACGGCTCGATCCGGCAGCGATGGAGCGCGGTGCGCTGACGTTGCTCGGGCTGCACGACTTCGCGACGTTCTGCAAGCCGCGCGAGGGGGCGACGACCATCCGGACGTTGCAGCAGTTCCGCTGGGACCGCGAGCCGGACGGCGTGCTGGTGGCGCGCCTCCAGGCCGACGCCTTCTGCCACTCGATGGTGCGGGCCATGGTCGGTGCGACCATCGCCGTCGGCGAGGGCCGCTTCGGCCCCGACCGCCTCGAGGAACTGCGCGTCGCCGAGGAACGCACGAGCGCCTTCAAGACGGCGCCGGCGAAGGGACTGACCCTGACCGAGGTGGGCTACCCGGCGGACGCGGAGCTCGCGGAGCGGGCGGAGCAGACCCGGGCCCGACGGTCGGTGGACGGTACCGTCGAGGGATGAGCCCGCGCGAACCCCGTTCCGTCGTGTCCGTCGCCCCCGGAGTCGTCTTCGTCGAGGGCCCCGTGTCCAACTGGGTGGTGCTGGCGGAGGAGGACGGCGTCGCGCTGATCGATGCCGGCTACCCGGCCGACACCGACCTCGTGCTCGACACCGTGCGCGCAGCCGGACACGACCCCGCTGACCTGCGTCGCGTCTACGTGACGCACGGACACGTCGACCACGTCGGAGGCATCCCCGGGATCCTCGAGCGGTACCCCGACGTCGAGGTGCTCGCCCACGCCGACGAGCTCGCCAACGTGCGCGGACCGGAGCGGCAGCAGGTCACCCCGGCGGAGATCGGCGGCCGGCTCGCCAGCCCCCGCGTGCTCGCCTGGCTGGCACGGGCGATCCGTTCCGACGCCCTGCGACCCACGACCGTGCCGTCCGCTCGCGCGTTCACCGGCGCGGACTTCGCGGGTCGGGCGATCGCGCCCTTCCCGGCCGTCGGCCACACCGACGGCTCGACGGCGTACCTGCTGCCCGCGGCGGACGCGATCGTCACGGGCGACGCGGTCGTCAGCCGGCACGACACCCAGCCCGGGTCGTGGGCCCCGCGGCCGCGGATGATCACACCCTTCTTCACCGCCGACCAGGACCGCGCGCTCGAGTCGGCACGGGCGCTGCCGTTCCCGGCGCTCGTGCTGCCGGGACACGGACCGGCCGTCCGACGCGTGGGCGGGACGTGGCTGCCGATCGGCTGATGCCGCGCGATCGGCTGGGCCGCCGAACGCGATCGGCTGATGCCGCCGCATCGCTGATGTTGCCGAACGCAATCATTTACCTCGACGCAACCTGAACGACCCCGCAGGTCGGTAGCGTGCGGGCATGGCCAACACCCTCGGGCGCACTCTGCTGTGCGCCACGGCGGCCGCGACGCTCCTCGCGGCCCCACTCGTCACCGTCACCGCAGCGACCGCGAACCCCGAGGGGACCGGCCTCGTCATCGAGGAGGCCTACCTGAAGGCGGGGAGCAAGGGCGCGTTCTACAACGAGAAGTTCGTCGAGATCGGCAACCCGACCGACGTCGCCGTGTCGCTCGACGGGTGGTCGCTCCAGTACCGGTCCGCCACGGGCACCGGCACGTTCTCGGCCAGTGCGCTCCAGGGCACCGTGCCGGCCAAGGGCACCTTCCTGGTGTCGATGGCGGGCAACGGCGGGGCCACCGCGGCTGGCGAGGACCTGCCCGCCGCCGACGACACCGCAACGCTCAACCCGTCGGGCACCACGGGCACGCTCGTGCTGTCCGACGCCACGGCACCCCTGGCGCTCGCCGCCGGACCCGTCGCCACCGGCACCGACGGCGTGGTCGACCTGCTCGGCTACGGCGCCTCGAACACGTTCGAGTCGGCCGTGCGCACCGTGACCGGGGACAACTCCGTCCCGAACGGCCTGGTCCGCCAGGGCACCACGGACACCGACGTCAACGGTGCGGACTTCTCCGTGACGACGACGCTCACCCCGCGGAACGCCGCGGGCGAGACGACGGCACCGACCGAGCCCTCGGAACCGACCGACCCGGGTGACGGCGGGACCCCGACGCCCGGCACGCCCGCCGAGACGGTGACCATCGCCCAGCTGCAGGGCACCACGGACACCTCGCCGTACGCCGGCAAGAACGTCACGACCGACGGCGTCGTCACCGCGGTCTACGGCACCGGCGGCTTCAACGGCTACACGATCCAGACCCCCGGCACCGGCGGTGCGATCGACCTCGGCGCCCACACCGCGTCCGACGCGGTGTTCGTCTTCTCGTCCGCCACCGCCGGCCTGGTGCACGAGGGCGACCACGTGCGGGTCACCGGTGCCGTGTCCGAGTACTTCGGCCTGACCGAGCTCACGGTGTCCGGGGCCTCCTCGCTGCAGCAGCTGGACGACACCGTCGCGGCCCCACAGCCCGCAGCGGTCGCGTTCCCGTCGTCCGACGCCCAGCGCGAGTCGCTCGAGAGCATGCTCGTCGCTCCCCAGGGCGCGTACACCGTCGCCGACAACTACACGACGAACCAGTACGGCGAGGTCGTGCTCGCCAGCGGCACGAAGCGCCTGGTCCAGCCGACCGAGGTCGGCCGACCGGGCAGCGCCGAGGCGAAGGCCGTCGAGGCCGACAACGCCGCGCGCAAGGTCACGCTCGACGATGGTGCGAGCACCAACTTCCTGACCCAGGCGAACCAGGGCATCCCGGTGTCGTGGCTCACCCAGGGCCCGGTCACCGTCGGGGCCGCCGCCACCTTCACCGAGCCGGTCGTCCTCGACTACCGCAACAACGGGTGGAAGTTCCAGCCGACCGCGCCGATCACGGGTGCGACCCCGGCCGCCGACCTGCCGGCGTCGTTCTCGAAGGTGCGCCAGCCGGCACCGCAGGACGTCGGTGGCGACCTGAAGCTCGCCGGCTTCAACGTGCTCAACTACTTCCCGACCACGGGCGACGAGCTCACCGGCTGCAAGTACTACACGGACCGCGCCGGTGACCCCGTCACGGTGAACTCCGGCTGCGACGCCCGCGGCGCCGCCGAGCAGGAGGACTTCCTGCGCCAGCAGGTCAAGATCGTGAAGGCCATCAACGGGCTGGACGCCGACGTCGTCTCACTCGAGGAGATCGAGAACTCCGTCCGCTTCGGTCAGGACCGCGACGCCGCCGTGGCCACCCTGGTCGACGCGCTCAACGCCGCCACCGGCCAGGACACCTGGGCCTACGCGAAGTCCCCGGCCGTCGTGCCCGCGAGCGAGGACGTCATCCGCCTCGCCCTCATCTACAAGAAGGACCGCGTCGAGCCCGTCGGCGAGTCGACGATCCTGCTCGACGACGCGTTCACGAACGCCCGCCAGCCCGTCGCGGACGCGTTCCGCCCGGTCGGCGGCACCGCGGACGACGACTTCCTGGTGATCGCGAACCACTTCAAGTCCAAGGGCTCCGGCACCGGCGAGAACGCCGACCAGGGCGACGGGCAGGGGGCCTCGAACGCCGACCGCGTCGAGCAGGCGAAGGCCCTCGTGACCTTCTCCACCGACATGCAGGAGCAGTACGGCACCGACAAGGTGTTCATGCTCGGCGACTTCAACGCGTACAGCAAGGAGGACCCGGTGGTGGTCCTCGACGAGGCCGGCTACACCGACCTGGGCCCGGCGCTCGACAGCACCGAGTACTCGTACGTGTTCTCCGGCCTGAGCGGCTCGCTCGACCACGTGTTCGCGTCGACGGCCGCGCTCGAGACGGTCACGGGCGTGGACATCTGGAACATCAACTCGGTCGAGTCGGTGGGCCTGGAATACAGCCGCTACAACTACAACGCGACGAACCTGTACACCGACGACGTGTACCGGGCGAGCGACCACGACCCGATCCTGGTCGGGTTCGACCTGGACACCGCGGGCACCGACCCGGGCACGGACCCGACGCCGGTGCCGACCCCGACCCCGACGCCGACCCCGGTGCCGAACCCGACGCCGACGCCGACCCCGACGCCGGTGCCGCCGGTCGACGGGATCACCCCGCCGGTTGCTCCGGTGGCGCCGTCGGAGTCGCTGTTGACGGAGGGGAACCGTGGTGGCGTGTCGGCTCCGGCGACCGCTCGTGCGGGGGAGACGATCACGGTGACGGTCGGCACCGCGTCTGCCGGTGACACGGTGAACGTGTGGTTGTTCTCGGAGCCGACGCTGATCGGCACGGCTGTGGTCGCTGCTGACGGGACGGTTCGTGTGACGATCCCGGCGGCCACGGCTGCTGGTGCGCACCGGCTGGCGGTGACGGCTGCGGACGGGAGGCTGATCGGGTGGACCCCGATCACGATCACCGTGGACGGGCAGCTCGCGTTCACGGGTGCCGCAGGGATGGGTGCCGGTGCGTTGGCGGCGTTCCTGCTGCTCGCGGCGGGTGCGGGTGTGCTGATCGTGCGCCGCCGACGTCGGGCTGCGGCTGCGGAGTAGTCCCCACGCCCCACGGGCGCACTTCGTGAGCAGGAATGGTCGGGTTCGCACAGCGGACCCGACCATTTCTGCTCACCGTGCGCGGTGGGCGCGACCGCGCGACGGACGGGAGGCGCGGTGCGGTGCCGCCCCGCGCCTCCAGGCCGGCAGCCGGCCGCGTTTGACCGACGTACCCCGCGTCGGCTAGGCTCTCACCTTGGTCTGTGCGCCCCGCGCGCGGACAGTCAGATGAGCCCTCCAACCGAGGTGTTCCCCGTGCTTCTGCCCGTGGAACTCCCGACCGGAGTGGGATTCACGGACTCCTCACCTCGACACGAAAGCAGCACTCCTGTGACTCGCACGTTCTCACCGAAGCCGGCAGACGTCCAGCACGACTGGATCGTCATCGACGCCACTGACGTCGTCCTCGGCCGTCTCGCCACCCACGCCGCGGCGCTCCTGCGCGGCAAGCACAAGGCCACCTTCGCCCAGCACATGGACATGGGTGACTTCGTCATCATCGTGAACGCCGACAAGGTCGCCCTGACCGGTTCGAAGCTCGCGAAGAAGGTCTACTACCGTCACTCGGGTTACCCGGGCGGCCTGACGGCGACCTCCTACCCGGAGATGCTCGAGAAGCACCCCACCCGCGCCGTCGAGAAGGCGATCCGCGGCATGCTGCCGAAGAACACCCTCGGCCGCGAGCAGCTCAAGAAGCTGAAGGTCTACGCCGGCGCGGAGCACCCGCACGCCGCGCAGCAGCCCAAGCCGTACATCTTCGACCAGGTCGCACAGTAGTTCCGGCCACGACGACTTCAAGGACACAGAAAACTCATGGCTCAGATCGCTGATTCCCTCGACCAGACCCCGGAGAGCTTCACCACGGAGAGCGCACCCGCCGCTGCCGAGGCCGCTCCCCGTCAGATCCTCAACGTCTCCGGCGGTGCCGTCGGGCGCCGCAAGGAGGCCATCGCGCGCGTCCGGCTCGTCCCGGGCTCCGGCACGTTCGTCGTGAACGGCCGCACGCTCGAGGACTACTTCCCGAACAAGCTGCACCAGCAGCTCATCAACGACCCCTTCAAGGTGCTCGAGCTCCTCGGCTCGTACGACGTCGTCGCCCGCATCACCGGTGGCGGCCCCTCGGGTCAGGCCGGCGCGCTCCGCCTCGCCATCGCCCGCACCCTGAACGAGATCGACCGCGAGAACAACCGCGCGGCCCTCAAGAAGGCCGGCTTCCTCACCCGTGACGCCCGCGTCATCGAGCGCAAGAAGGCCGGTCTCAAGAAGGCCCGCAAGGCTTCGCAGTTCTCGAAGCGCTAGTCGTCACCGGCTGAAGATCGCAATGCCGCGTCTGTTCGGTACCGACGGGGTTCGTGGTCTCGCCAACGGCGAGCTGACGGCCGCGCTCGCACTGGGTCTTGCCCAGGCGAGCGCGGCCGTCCTCACACACGGACACCATGCCGACGCCCGCCGGGCGTCGGGCCGACCGCGCCCGCGCGCGGTCCTCGCGCGTGACCCGCGCGTCTCCGGCGAGTTCCTCGGTGCCGCCGTCGCGGCCGGGCTCGCCTCGGCCGGCGTCGACGTGCTCGACGCCGGGGTCATCCCCACCCCCGCCGCGGCGTTCCTCGTCGCGGACATCGACGCCGACTTCGGCGTGATGATCTCCGCATCGCACAACCCCGCTCCCGACAACGGGATCAAGTTCTTCGCCACGGGTGGCCGCAAGCTGCCGGACGAGGTCGAGGACCGCATCGAAGCGGCCATGCACGACCACTCCGCACCCACCCCCACCGGCATCGACGTCGGGCGCATCTCGCGGTTCGCCGACGCCGAGGACCGCTACGTGGTGCACCTGCTCGGCACGCTCCCGCACCGGCTCGACGGCATCCACGTCGTGCTCGACTGCGCGAACGGTGCCGCCGCCGGCGTCTCGCCCGAGGTCTTCGTCAACGCGGGTGCCCGCGTGACGCTCATCGGCGCCGACCCCGACGGCTGGAACATCAACGACGGCGTCGGTTCGACCCACATCGACAACCTCGCCCGCGCGGTGCTCGAGCACGGTGCCGACGTCGGCATCGCGCACGACGGCGACGCGGACCGCTGCCTGGCGGTCGACGCCGCGGGCAACGCGATCGACGGCGACCAGATCATGGCGATCCTCGCGCTGTCCCTGCAGGAGCGCGGACGGCTGAAGGACGACACCCTCGTCGCGACGGTCATGTCGAACCTCGGGCTGAAGCGCGCCATGGCCGACGCGGGCATCACCGTGATCGAGGCCGGCGTGGGCGACCGCTACGTGCTCGAGAAGATGACCGAGGGCGACTACTCCATCGGTGGCGAGCAGTCCGGTCACATCATCTTCAACGAGTTCGCCACCACGGGTGACGGCATCCTGACCGGGCTGCACCTGGTCGCCGAGATGGCGCGTACGGGCAAGACCCTGCAGGAGCTCGCCTCGTGCATGACGGTGTTCCCGCAGGTGCTGCTCAACGTCCGGGGCGTCGATCGTCACGGGCTGGCCGACCAGGGCGTGCAGGACGCCATCGCCGCCGCCAGCGAGGCGCTCGGGGACAGCGGTCGTGTGCTGCTCCGTCCGTCGGGCACCGAGCCGGTCGTGCGCGTCATGGTCGAGGCCGCCTCGCAGGACGATGCCCAGCGCATCGCCGAGGAGCTCGCCGCCGTCGTGCAGGACCGCCTGGCGCTCGACGCCGCGTAGGGTCCCCTCCGCAAGACACCGGTGTTCGCCGGTTGAACACGCGCAGAACGCGGTTCAGCTCGCGAAAACCGGTGTTTCGCGCTGCCCTGCTGGCTGCGCTGCCCCCCAGCTCAGATCTTGCGGAGCAGGACCGAGTTCACCTTGTGGTTCGCGCCCTTCTTCAGCACCAGGGTGGCGCGGGAGCGCGTGGGCAGCACGTTCTCGAGCAGGTTCGGCTCGTTGATCGCCCGCCAGACCTCGGTCGCCGTCCGGACCGCGTCCTCACGCGAGAGCGAGGCGAACCGGTGGAAGAACGAGTCGGGGCTCGAGAACGCCTCTTCCTGCAGGGCGAGGAACCGGTCGACGTACCAGGACTCGATGTCCTTCGTCTTCGCGTCCACGTAGATCGTGAAGTCGAACAGGTCGGACAGCGCGAGCCGCCCGTGCACCGGGGGCGCCAACACGTTGAGGCCCTCGACGATGAGCACGTCGGGCTGCCGGACGACGATCTCGGCATCGGGCACGATGTCGTAGACGAGGTGCGAGTAGTACGGCGCGCGGACCTCGGTGGCCCCGCTCTTCACCTGGCTCACGAAGCGCAGCAGGGAGCGGCGGTCGTACGACTCCGGGAAGCCCTTGCGGTCCATGATCCCGCGGCGCTCGAGCTCGGCGTTCGGGTACAGGAAGCCGTCAGTCGTCACGAGCTCGACCCGAGGGGTGTCCGGCCAGCGCTTCGTCAGCTCGCGCAGCAGACGGGCGACGGTGGACTTGCCGACCGCGACGGAACCCGCGACGCCGATGACGAACGGCGTGCGTCCGGCGCGCTCCCCGAGGAACCGGCTCGTCTCGGCGTGCAGGTTCCGCGCGCCGGCGGCGTAGAGCGTGAGCAGGCGGGACAGCGGCAGGTAGACCTCCTGCACCTCCTGCATGTCCAACCGGTCGCCGAGACCGCGCAGCTGCACGATCTCGGTCTCGGTGAGCGACAGGTGTTCCTTCGGGGCGAGCTGGGACCACTCGTCACGCGGGATCTCCACGAACGGGGTCGGGTGCGCGACGGCGGTCTCCGAGAAGGGCATGGGATCGAGCGTACAGACGGGAGGCCCGGGGCACGTGAGCCGACCGGCTCACGCGCCCCGGGCCTCCCGTCCAGTGCTCGGTGCGCGTCCGCAGGACGCGACGCGTCAGGCGGGGAGGGCCGCCTCGATGGCGGCGACGACCTCCGGGGCGTCCGGCTTCGTGGTGGGGCGGAAGCGCGTGACGGTGCCGTCGGGGGCGACGAGGAACTTCTCGAAGTTCCAGGCGACCCGGCCGGCCTTGCCGTCGGCGTCCGGGGTCTCCTTGAGGGCCTGGTAGAGCGGGTGGGCGCTCTTGCCGTTGACCTTGACCTTCTCGGACATCGGGAACGTGACACCCCAGGTGGTGGAGCAGTACTCGTCGATCGCCTCGGACGAGCCGAGCTCCTGCAGGAACTGGTTGCTCGGGAAGCCCAGCACCGTGAACCCGCGGGGGCCGTACTGCTTCTGCAGGGCCTCGAGCTGCTCGTACTGCGGGGCGAGGCCGCACCGGGAGGCGACGTTCACGACCAGTACGGCCTTGTCGGCGTAGGCGCCGAACGTGGTGTCCTCGCCGTGCAGCGTGGTGATGGCGATGTCGTCGAAGCGTCCCATGGCCGAAACGTTATCCCCACCCCCGGGACTTCGCAGGGTCGGCGTCCAGGCAGACCGTAGGATCGGTTCCATGTGTGGAATCGTCGGCTACGTCGGCAGCAACAGCAGCCAGGACGTCCTCCTCGGTGGCCTCCGTCGCCTCGAGTACCGCGGCTACGACTCGGCGGGCATCGCCGTCGTCGACCCAGCCGGAGACCTCGTGTCGGCCAAGAAGGCGGGCAAGCTCCAGGCCCTGGTCGACGAGCTCGAGTCGTCGCCGATCCCGGACGGCACGACGGGCATCGGGCACACCCGCTGGGCGACCCACGGCGGCCCGACCGACGGCAACGCCCACCCGCACCTGGCCGACGGCGACAAGCTCGCCCTCATCCACAACGGCATCATCGAGAACTTCTCCGAGCTCCGCGCCGAGCTGCAGGCCGAGGGCATCGAGTTCCGCAGCGAGACCGATTCCGAGGTCGCCGCGCACCTGGTCGGACGGGCCTTCCGCGACACCGGTGACCTGACCGCCGCCATGCAGCAGGCCGTGCAGCGGCTCGAAGGGGCCTTCACGCTCCTCGTGGTGCACGCCGACCAGCCCGGCGTCGTCGTCGGTGCCCGTCGCAACTCGCCCCTGGTGGTCGGGCTCGGCGACGGTGAGAACTTCATGGGCTCGGACGTCGCCGCCTTCGTCGCCTACACGCAGCGCGCGCTGTCGATCGGGCAGGACGAGATCGCCACGATCCGCCCCGACGGCGTGGACGTCATCCACTTCGACGGCACCCCGGCCACGCCGAGCGAGTTCGAGGTCAACTGGGACGCCTCCGCCGCCGACAAGGGCGGCTGGAGCTCGTTCATGGCGAAGGAGATCAGCGAGGAGCCCGAGGCCGTCGCGAAGACGATCCTCGGTCGCGTCCACGACGGCGCCGTCACGCTGACCGACCTCGACCCGATCGCCGAGCGCCTGGCGACCGTCGACCGCGTCATCGTGATCGCCTGCGGTACCGCCGCCTACGCCGGCATCCTCGGCAAGTACGCCATCGAGCAGTGGGCCCGCATCCCGGTCGAGGTCGAGCTCGCGCACGAGTTCCGCTACCGCGACCCGGTGCTGAACGAGCGCACCCTGGTCGTCTCGATCAGCCAGTCCGGCGAGACCATGGACACGCTCATGGCCGTCAAGTACGCCCGCGAGCAGGGCGCGCAGGTCCTGTCGATCTGCAACACCCAGGGCGCCACGATCCCGCGTGAGTCCGACGCCGTGATCTACACGCACGCCGGGCCCGAGGTCGCCGTCGCGTCGACCAAGGCCTTCATCGCCCAGGGCGTCGCGCTCTACCTGCTCGGGCTGCACCTGGCGACGCTGCGCGGCACGCTCACCGCCGAGCAGATCGCCGAGCAGGTCGCCGAGCTCGAGGGCCTCGCGCCGAAGCTGCAGCAGACCATCGAGGACGCCGCCGGCATCAAGGACCTGGCGCGCTGGATGGCGGACACCCGGAGCGTGCTGTTCCTCGGTCGCCACGTCGGCTACCCGATCGCGCTCGAGGGCGCCCTCAAGCTCAAGGAGCTCGCGTACATCCACGCCGAGGGCTTCGCCGCCGGTGAGCTCAAGCACGGCCCGATCGCCCTGATCGAGCCCGGCCAGATCGTCTTCGTCATCGTGCCCTCGCCGCGCGACCCCCGATCGCTGCACCCGAAGGTCGTCTCGAACATCCAGGAGATCCGCGCACGCGGTGCCCGGGTGATCGCGATCGCCGAAGAGGGCGACGCCGCGGTGCTGCCGTTCGCCGACGAGGTCCTGCGGATCCCGCTGGCGACCCCGCTGTTCGAGCCGCTGCTCGCCGTGGCACCGCTGCACATGTTCGGCATGGAGCTCGCCGCCGCCAAGGGCCTCGACGTCGACCAGCCACGCAACCTCGCGAAGTCGGTCACCGTCGAGTAGTCGCGACGGTGATCATCGGGATCGGGGTCGACGTGGTCGACCTGGAGCGGTTCGAACGGGTGCTGGAGCGCACACCGGCGATGCGGGCGCGGCTGTTCACGCCGTCCGAGCAGGTCCGTGACGGCGAACCCCGGCCGATCGCATCCCTCGCTGCACGGTTCGCTGCCAAGGAAGCCCTGATCAAGGCCTTCGGGTCGAGTGCCGGGCTCAGCTGGCAGGACCTCGAGGTCGTGTCCGACGACCAGCGGAACCCGTCGCTCACCCTGCACCAGGGCGCCCGGCACGTGGCGGACGCGCGTGGCGTGACGTCCGTGCACCTGTCGCTCTCGCATGATGGAGGGATCGCGACCGCGTTCGTGGTCCTGGAAGGAACAGACGTGGTCCTGGAAGGAACGGTCCGGTGAGTGCGTTCACCGGCATCACCGTCGATCGCGGAGCCCTGATCGAGAACTACGCGACGATCGCCGACCGGGTCGCACCGGCCGGGGTCATCGCCGTCGTCAAGGCGAACGCCTACGGCCACGGGGCCCTCGACGCCGCGCAGGCCTTCGTGGACGCCGGAGCCGAGTGGCTCGGGGTCGCCGACATCGACGAGGCCGTCGCGCTCCGTCAGGGCGGCATCGACGAGGGGGTCCGGATCCTCGCGTGGCTGCACGCCCCCGACGAGGACTTCCGTCGCGCCGCGCAGTTCGACGTCACGCCCGCGGTGTCGAGCGTCGAGCAGCTCTCCGCAGCAGCCGACTCCGACGTCCGCGCCGTGCACCTGTGCGTCGACACCGGCCTGAGCCGCAACGGAGCGGTCGAGTCCGAGTGGGCCGAGCTCTTCGCGACCGCCGGCGCCCTGGCCCGCGGCGGCAACCGCACCCGGGTCGAGGGGCTCATGTCCCACCTGTCGAACGCGTCGCGCACCGACGACCTCGACCAGGACGCCGCACTGCAGCGGGCGCTGGACGGCCTCGCCGCGAACGGCATAGTGCCGGACGTGGTGCACCTCGCCGCGAGTGCCGCGAGCATCGCCGTGCCGGAGACCCGCCACGACCTGTCCCGCGTCGGGCTCGCCCTGTACGGGCTGAGCCCCTTCGACGGTCGCACCTCTGCTGACCTGGGGCTGCGCCCCGCGATGCGGGTCACCGCCGCCGTGCTCCGCACCGTGCCGGTCGCCGTGGGCGACGGTGTGTCCTACGGCTACACCTGGCGCGCCGAGACGGACACCCGTCTCGCCGTGATCGGCCTCGGCTACGCGGACGGCTTCGACCGGGACTTCGGCAACCGGGTCTCGGTGCGGATCGGCGACCGGACGTTCCCGGTGGTCGGACGTGTCGCGATGAACGCCATGCACGTCGACATCGGCGATGCCGACGTGCAGGTCGGTGACGAGGCCGTGCTGTGGGGCGACCCCGCGAACGGCGACCCCGCCGTCGAGGACTGGGCCGACGCCATCGGCACGATCAACTACGAGGTGGTCGCCCGGATCGGCCGCAGCGTGGAACGGAGGACGACGTGAGCTCCGCACCGCTGCGTCAGGCGCGCATCGACCTCGACGCCTACCGGGCCAACCTCGACCGTGTCCGCGAGTGGATGGACCCGGTCGCCGTGATGGCGATCATGAAGGCCGACGCGTACGGGCACGGCCTCGAGCCGATCGCGCTCGCCGCCGTCGACGCCGGCATCCGCTGGATCGGTGTGCTGACGGTGCCCGCGGCCCTGCGCCTGCGCTCGATCGGCGTCGGCGAGGACGTCCACCTGTTCACCTGGCAGCACGACCCCGACCTGGACTTCCGTGACGCCATCGACTCGGCCGTCGACCTCGGCGTCTCGAACGTCGCCGAGCTGCAGCGCATCGTCGACGCCGTCGACCAGCGACCGGCCCGGGTGCACCTCGGCGTCGACTCCGGCCTGCACCGCGACGGCGCGACCCCGGCGGACTGGCCGGCGCTCGTCGAGCTCGCCCGGGACGCCCAGCGGAACGGCCGCATCGAGGTCGTCGCCGCGTACACGCACCTGGCCGAGGCGTCCGACCACGAGGACAGCGCCGCGGTCGCCGTGTTCGACGCCGCGATCGAGATCGCCGAGGACCTGGGGCTCGACGTCCCGATGGAGCACGTCGCCGCGTCGCTCGCGGGGCTGGAGCGCAAGGAGTTCCGCAAGGACATGGTCCGGATGGGCGCGAACCTGTTCGGCATCCCCGGAGCCGACGGCGTCTCGGCGGCCGACCTCGGACTCGAGCCGGTGATGACCCTGACCGCGTCGGTCGCGAAGACGAAGCGCGTCCCCGTCGACACCGGCGTCTCCTACGACTACACGTACCGCACGGCGACCGAGACGACCCTGGCGCTCGTGCCCGTCGGGTACGCCGACGGGGTCCCGCGTCTGGCGCAGGGCCGCATCGAGGTCGCGATCCGCGGCAAGCGCTACCCGATCGCCGGCCGCGTCGCGATGGACCAGTTCCTGGTGGACGTCGGCGAGGACGACGTGCAGACCGGCGACACCGTCGTGCTCTTCGGCACCGGCGAGCACGACGAGATGACCGTGCTCGAGTGGGGCGCGGCGCTCGAGACCATCGGCGAGGAGATCGTCTGCCGGATCGGCAGCCGTGTGCCCCGGTTCTACGAGGGCCACGACATCGAGGGACGGGTCGGGGAGTACCTGCGGGGCGAGCGGCCGTGACCGAGTTGCCGCACGTCCTGCTCGACACCACCGTCGACGGCACCGAGGCGATGGGGGAGCTCGGGGCCCGGTTGGCCGCGGTGCTGCGCGCGGGGGACCTCGTCGTGCTGACCGGGCCGCTCGGTGCCGGCAAGACGACCCTGACGCGCGGGCTCGGCACCGCACTCGGCGCGCGCGGCCAGGTGTCCAGCCCGACCTTCGTCCTCGCCCGGACGCACCCGACGACCGCCGGCCCCGACCTGGTGCACGTCGACGCCTACCGTCTGTCCGACCCGGTCGAGCTGGACGACCTCGACCTCGACTGGGACGCCGCCATCGTCGTCGTCGAGTGGGGTCGCGGCATGGTCGACGGCATCAGCGACAGCGTGCTCGACGTCGAGATCACCCGGGCCACCGGCGCCGACGCGGCCGACCACGGTGTCGACGACGACCTCGATCCGGACGACGTGCCCGACGAGCCGCGCCGGGTCGTCGTCACCGCGACGGGGCCGCGCTGGACGGGCGTCGACCTCTGACCCTGCAGCGCGTGGACACCGGTGCGGTCGACGACCTCCGCACCTTCCTCGTCGGTGCCGACCTGACCGTCGCCGGGCTCGACCGTGCTGGCCACGACCGTGCCGGTCTCGAGCCGACCGTCCGGCTGTGGGTCGACCGTGCCGAGGACGGCCGCGTGGTCGGCAGCACCGGGTACGAGACGAGCGCCGACGGCGTCCACGTGCTCGTCCGCAGCGTGGCGGTCGCGCCGCAGCTCCGGGGGCTCGGCCACGGCACCCGGCTCGCGCGCTTCGCCGTCGACCACGCCGCGGTCACGGGCGCGCGACGGGCGTGGCTGTTCTCGCGGCGCTCCGGTCCGTTCTGGCAGTCGCTCGGGTTCACCCTCGCCGACCGCGACGACCTGGCGGCCGCCCTGGCCGCCACCCACCAGGTTCGGTCGTTCCGGCGGACCGGGCAGCTCGCGCGCGAGGTCGCCTGGTCCCTCGACCTGACCGCGGTGTGAGCCGGCGCGGCCGGGCGACAGCGGGTGTCCCGGTACCACCCAGCCGGCTCCGGGAGGATGCGGTGTGCCGACGCTCATCGTGACCGCCCACCCGGACCCCGACTCCCTCACCCACCACCTCGCGGCTCGCCTGCGGGACGCCCTGCCCGCGGGGACGGTGGAGACCGCCGACCTGGCGGCCGAGGGGTTCGACCCGCGCTTCACCCTCGCCGACCGGCAGACCTACCGGACCGGCACGGACGCGCTGGCCGACGTCGTCGCCGAGCAGCAGCGCATCGACCGCGCCACCGACCTCGTCCTCGTGTTCCCGGTCTGGTGGTGGTCCGTGCCCGCGGTGCTCAAGGGGTGGATCGACCGCGTGTTCGTGAACGGCTGGGCGTTCGACGTCGACCCGGACGGCGGCATCCGTCGGGCGCTCGAACGGCTCACTGTCCATCTGGTGCCGATCGCGGGCGACGACGCCGGCGTGTACGAACGGCACGGGTACGCCGAGGCGCTCCGGACGCAGGTCGAGCACGGCATTGTCGACTTCTGCGGTGCCCGGCGGGGCGCCACCGTGTTCGTGCACGACTCCGAGACCGAGGACGCCGAGGCCCGCGAGCGCGCGGTCGCCGCGGCGGTGGAGGGTGTCCGTCGGGCGGTCGTCGACCGTGCCCCGGCCGGCGACCGGTAGCCTCGCAGCAGATCTGGTCAGCGCGAACGGGGGAACCATGCGCATCGTCCTCGACACCGGCGGCTTCAGCGACGTGGAGGTCGGCACGGTGGACCGTGACGACACCGAGTTGGTGTTCCGGTCGCCCGCAGGAGCGGTCGTGGCACGCCATCCGGTGACCGCCGTCGTCTGCCTGGAGGTCCGGGCGACCGGCCCGCGGTCAGCGTCGGCGCCGGTGCCGGCCGTCGCCACGACGTCCGGAGCGGACGACCCGTCGTCCCCGCTGGTGGTCCGGGCTGCACCGACCGGCAACCCGCAGGTCGACGCTGCTCGGCTCGACCGGCCCGCCGCCTACGCGCCGTGGACGCAGCAGGAGGACACCGGGCTCGAGGCAATGACGGCCGCGGGGATGTCCGTGGCGGACGTTGCGATCGTCCTGCGTCGCCAGGACGGCGGTGTGCGGTCCCGGCTGCGGCACCTTCGAGGAGCAGCGGACGAGGCCGCGACGGGTACGGGCGCGACGTCGCCCACCAGCACGGTCCGTTTCGACTAGCCGCGGCCCCCTGACTTGCATGACGGATCGAACGTCCCCGCGTCCCGACGTGCAGGTGCTTGGAAGTTCGATCTGAAGTTATAGGGCAGAGGGCACTTTGCTTATGATGAGGAGATGCGTCGAGAAGACTTCCGATCAGAACGCTTCGGCACACTCGCCACGCGTCCGTTGTCGGAGTGGCCGCACGCCTACTTCCTCCCCGCGCCCCTCCCACGCGAACTCGTCCTCGAGCCCGTGACGAACGCTGCGGTGTCACGCGCGGACATCGCGATCGGTCGGCTCGCCGGGCTCGGGCAGCTCATCCAGGAACCACAACTCCTGCTCGGCCCGTCCATGGCGCAGGAGGCGCTGGCGAGTTCGCGCATCGAGGGGACCCAGGCGTCACTGAGCGATGTGCTCAGCGTCGAGAACGACGACGAGATCCTCGACGAGGATCTCCGCGAGGTGGACAACTACGTCCGGGCCGCCCGCGAGGGAGTGGCGCTCCTCGCAGATCTCCCCATCACCCAGCGGTTCATCTGTTCGCTCCACGAGACCCTGATGCGGGAGGTCCGTGGAGACGAGAAGTCGCCCGGTGAGCTTCGTCGCTCACCAGTGTGGAGCGGATCTCCGAACGCTCGACCGGAGACTGCCCGGTTCATCCCGCCGCACCAGGACCACCTTCCCGAGGCCCTTGACGACTGGGAGCGTTTCGTCAACGCACCACTGGACTCGATGTCGGTCACGGTGAAGTGCGCCCTGATGCACTACCAGTTCGAGACGATCCACCCGTTCCTCGACGGCAATGGTCGGATCGGGCGCCTCCTGATCGGGTTCTCGCTGATCGCAGACGGCATCCTGCCCGCGCCGATCTTGCACATCTCGGGGTACTTCGAACAACACCGAACCGAGTACTACGAGCGGTTGCAGGCCGTTCGGGAGCGCGGAGAGGTCAACGAGTGGATCCAGTTCTTCGCCGAGGCGGTGACCGTCCGAGCGAATGACAGCGCCGAGCGGATCCGGAAGCTCGTGGAGATCCGCGAGCGATACCGCCTCGCTGCGCGGACGGAGCGTTCGGCGCTCCCCGGGCTCGTCGACGTGATCTTCAAGAACCCCGTCCTCACGGTGGCGTCGGTCCGGAGGGCGCTCGGCGTGTCACAGCCGACGGCATCCGCGTTGCTCCGTCGAGCCGAGGAGTACGGCTGGCTCCGGTCGCTCGGGCGAGCGGGCAGAGGCGGTCGCGAGCGCTGGCGTGCCGACGAGATCTGGAACGCGGTCGCCGGCAGCCTCGACGAGGACTGACCCCTTGCCCCGCCCCGCCTACGATGGACGGGTGCTGCTCGCGATCGACACCTCCGCCGGGACCTCCGTCGCCGTCGTCGACCCGGCCACCGGCCAGGCCCTCGCGACCCGCGACACCGAGGACAGCCGCCGGCATGCCGAGGTGATCGGCCCGTTCCTCGCCGAGACCCTCGCCGAGGCCGGCATCACCGGAGCCGACGTCACCGGCGTCGTCGCCGGCATGGGCCCCGGCCCCTTCACCGGCCTGCGCGTCGGCATCGCTGCCGCCCGCACCTTCGCCGCAGCCCGCGGCGTCCCCGTCCTGCCCCTCGTCAGCCACGACGCCGTCGCCCTCGACCAGCGCGATTCGGGCGCCGCCGGTCCGTTCGTCGTCCTCACGGACGCCCGCCGCCGCGAGGTCTACTGGAGCGCCTACGACGCCGACGGCGTCCGCGTGGCCGGCCCCGGACTCGCCAAGCCCGCCGATCTCGACGACGCGATCCGCGCCTCCCGGCCCGCAGCGGTGGGCTGGGACCGCGTGACGGTCGCGTCCATCCCGGCCTGGAGGCTCGGCTCGCTCGCCGCGGACCGGCTCGCGTCCGGTGCGGCGTTCGACCAGAACACGCCCCTGTACCTGCGCGAGCCCGACGTCACGGTGCCGGGTGCGCCCAAGCGGGTGAAGCAGTGACCCTGCCGGACGGGCTCCGCCTGCGGCGGGCACACCCGCAGGACCTCGACGACATCATGTGGCTCGAGCACGTCTCGTTCCCGACGGACGCCTGGTCGGCGTCGCAGATGTCCGGCGAGCTGTACTCACCGCACGGGTACTACGTCGTGATCGAGACGGCCGACGACACGTCCGCGCCGCTGGTCGTCGGGTACGCCGGGCTCTCGTCGCTCGCGGCCAACCCGGTGGCCGACGTGCAGACCATCGCCGTCGCCGCGGACCAGCGCGGCAAGGGGCTCGGGAGGGTCCTGTTCACGGAGCTGCTCGACGAGGCCCGGCGCCGCGGTGTGCGCGAGGTGTTCCTCGAGGTGCGCGCGGACAACCCCGTCGCGCAGGCGATGTACACGGCGTTCGGGTTCGAGCACATCGCGACCCGGCCGCGTTACTACCAACCGGACGGCGTCGACGCGTGGGTGATGCGGGCGGAACTGCCCGGCCCGGACGCCGAGCGGTCGTCCGGCGTCGGACCCATCGGACAGGAGGCCCTCGGTGAGCGCGACTGAACCACTGGTGCTCGGCATCGAGACCAGCTGCGACGAGACGGGCGTCGGCATCGTGCGGGGGAGCACCCTGCTGGCGAACGTGATCGCCTCGAGCATGGACGAGCACGCGCGTTACGGCGGGGTCGTGCCCGAGGTCGCCGCACGGGCCCACCTCGAGGCGATGACCCCGACGCTGCACGAGGCGCTCGAGCGTGCCGGCGTCACCCTCGACGAACTCGACGCCGTCGCAGTGACCGCCGGGCCGGGCCTGGCGGGGGCGCTCATGGTCGGGGTGGGCGCGGCGAAGGCGCTCGCCGTGGCCACCGGCAAGCCCCTGTACGGCGTGAACCACCTGGTCGGGCACGTCGGCGCCGACGTGCTGCGCGAGGACGGCAGTGAGATCGAGCTGCCGACGATCGCGCTGCTGGTCTCCGGTGGCCACACGTCGCTGCTGCTGGTGCGGGACTTGGTCGGCGACGTCGAACTGCTCGGCGAGACGATCGACGACGCGGCGGGCGAGGCGTTCGACAAGGTCGCGCGGCTGCTCGGACTGCCCTACCCCGGCGGCCCGCAGATCGACCGTGCGGCGGCCGACGGCGACCCGAGGGCGGTCCGGTTCCCCCGGGGACTGACGCTGCCGAAGGACATGGCCGCGCACCGGTACGACTTCTCGTTCTCGGGGCTGAAAACTGCCGTCGCACGGTGGGTCGAGCGCTGCCGCGACGAGGGCCGCGAGGTGCCGGTGGCCGACGTCGCCGCGAGCTTCCGCGAGGCCGTCGTCGACGTCCTGCTGACCAAGGCCCTGAACGCGTGCCGCGACACCGGCGTCGACCGGCTGCTGCTCGGTGGTGGGGTCGTCGCGAACGCCCGACTGCGACAGGTCGCCGAGGAGCGCTGCGCGGCCGCGAGCGTGCGGCTCCGGATCCCGCCGTTCGAGCTGTGCACGGACAACGGCGCGATGATCGCCGCCGTCGGCGCCCGACTCGTGGCCGAGGGGCACGCGCCGAGCGACCTCGGCATCGCGGCGGACTCGACCCTGCCGGTGACGACCGTCCAGGTCTGACCAGTTCGGCCCCGGTCCTTCTTCGGGAGCCTGTGGGAGGATTCACACGGGCGTCGGAGAGACCGGACGCCCGAGAGGGGTGGACGGTGTCCGATCAGAACGAGTGGCCGAAGCCGGGCGAGACGCCGAACGGCCCGGCGAACGGACAGCCCGACGGCACGCCCGCCCCGGACGCCCCGCAGGCTCCTGACGCACCGCAGGCGCCGTCGGCCCCGGAAGCGCCCCAGAACCCGTACGGCCAGCAGCAGCAGCAGCAGTCGAACCCGTACGGGCAGCAGCAGAATCCGTACGCGGCACCGCAGGCCTCGTCGAACCCGTACGCGGCCCCGCAGCAGCAGAACCCGTACGCGGCTCCGCAGCAGCAGAACCCGTACGCGGCTCCGCAGCAGCAGCATGCCTACGGCGCCCCGCAGAACCCGTACGGCCAGCAGCAGAACCCGTACGCGCAGCCGCAGCAGCAGCCCTACGCGTCGAACCCGTACACGTACCAGCCCTACGCGCAGCGCCCGAAGACGAACGTCCTGTCGATCCTGTCGATCGTCTTCGCGTTCGGTGGCATCATCATCTGGCCGATCATCATCCTGACGAGCCCGGCCGGCGCGATCATGGGCCACATCGCCCTCGGCAAGATCAAGCAGACCGGTGAGGGTGGCCGCGGCCTGGCGCTCGCCGGCATCATCGGTGGCTGGATCCTGACGGGCCTGTTCATCCTGATCGTCGCCCTGGTGTGGATCTCGATCGCGAACGCGTCGGACTACTCCGACTACAGCTCGAACTCCGGCGCCTTCGTCAACTGACGCCGGCGCCGAGGCCGGCGCGCACGCAGCACCGCACGCGGCCCCCGGCCGTCAGCCGACCGTGTCGGTGAGCCGCTCGCACAGGATCGCCGTGTGGCGTCCCTCCAGGCGGGTGAGCACGAGCGTGACGCGACCCGATCCGCGCAACCGCAGCCGCTTGCGGAACTGCGCCGGGTCGACGTCGACGCCGCGCTTCTTGATCTCGACGGTGCCGATGCCGTCGGCGGCGAGCCGTGCGGCCAGTCGCTTGACGTCGAGCGGCATCGTGTCGAGCACCCGGAAACCCTGCGCGAAGGGGGTCGTGACGGCGCGGTCGGACGTGACGTAGGCGATGCCCTCGGACAGCATGTGCCCGTCGAGGCCTCGTGCCAGGTCGCCGATCAGCCGTGCGCGGATCACGGCGCCGTCGGGCTCGTACAGGTAGGCACCGAGCGGTCCGACCTCGGCGTCGTCGGCGTCGGCCGCTCCGGTCATCTCGGCGATGCCGTGTGCACCGATGACGGTCGCAGCGCGGCGGATCCCGGGGCGGGCGAGGGGGCCGAACCACAGGGCGAGCTCCACGACCTCGCGGTCGACGGAGGTCCACTGCGCCTCGGCGGTGTCCGGGATCAGGTCGCGGTCGATGCCCGGTCCGAGCTTCACGCCGGTCGGCGTCGTCGTCGCCGCGGCGAACACGGTGTCGAGCGAGGGGGACCAGTCGTCGGGGTCGGCGAGGCGACGGGTGTCCGAATGGCCGGAGGTGCGTCGTGCGGGGTCCATCCACACGCCGTCCACCGCGGACAGGTCGAAGGACGCGGCATCACCGAGCTCCACCCGCGCGTTCGGCCACACCGCGAGGTTGTGGGTCGCGACGGCCGCCGTCACCTCATCACGGTCGACGGCGGTGACGTCGAGGTCGAGCGCCGCCATCGCCATGGCGTCCCCGCCGATGCCGCAGCCGAGGTCGGCGACCCGGGTGAGGCCGGCCGCCGCGAAGCGTCCGGCGTGCTGGGCCGCGACCTGCAGCCGGGTGGCCTGCTCGAGCCCGGCCTCGGTGAAGAGCATGCGGGAGGCGAAGTCGCCGAACTTGCCGCGGGCCTTCAGCCGCAGTTTCGCCTGGGTCAGCACCGCGGCGACCAGTCGGGGATCGTGGCCCTCGGCGCGCAGCCGGGACACCACGCGGACGATCTCGCCGCCGTCGGAGACGCCCGGGGTACGGTCGAGCAGGGCCATCCCGTCGGGGGTCAGCAGTGCGGTGAGTTCGGCGGCGTCCATGCGTCGATCCTCGCAGGTGCTGCGTGTTCTCCGGATGTGCTGGCACTCGGATTGACCGAGTGCCAGAGGCCCCCTAGAGTTGGCGTTGGCACTCTCCTGTGCGAAGTGCCAACCCGGTTTTCATCTGTACCGAGTCCGTACCGAGAAAGAAGAGGTCACCGTGGCCGTCAGCATCAAGCCGCTCGAGGATCGCATCGTCATCCGCCAGGTCGAGGCGGAGCAGACCACCGCTTCCGGTCTGGTCATCCCCGACACCGCGAAGGAGAAGCCCCAGGAGGGCGAGGTCGTCGCCGTGGGTCCGGGTCGGATCGACGACAACGGCAACCGCGTCCCGCTCGACGTCGCCGTGGGTGACAAGGTCATCTACTCCAAGTACGGCGGAACCGAGGTCAAGTACTCGGGCGAGGACCTGCTGGTCCTGTCGGCCCGCGATGTCCTCGCGGTCATCGTTCACTGAGTCGAGTACTCACCGCGGACGCCCCGTCCGGCCTTCGGGCCGACGGGGCGTTCGTGCGTCCGGGGCCGGTCACCCGGGTGCGCCGGTCCTGATCAGCCCGCGCACCCCGCCTGGAGGCCCGGTGCGCGTCCCACGCGTCGGCGGTCGTTCCTAGGATGGTTCCGTGAGTGAACCGAGTCCGGCGCGACCCGTCCGCAGCGAGGCATCCGTCGGCGTGGTGCAGGCGATCGTGGCGTACGGGCTCTGGGGACTGATGCCCCTGCTCTTCGCGGCCATGGCCCCCGCGGCGGCGTTCGAGATCGTGTCGTGGCGGATCGTCTTCGGCCTGGTGTTCTGCGCGGTGGCGATCGCGGTGACCCGGTCGTGGCTCCGCACCCGGACCCTGATGGCCCAGCGCCGCGTGATGCTCGTCATGGGGCTCGCCGCCGTCCTGATCCTGGTCAACTGGACCGTCTACGTCCTCGCGACGACCACCGGCCACACCGTCGAGGCCGCGCTCGGCTACTTCATCAACCCGCTCGTCACGATCGCGCTCGGCGTCGTGGTCCTGCGCGAACGCCTGCGTCCGGCGCAGTGGGCAGCCGTCGGGCTGAGCGTCGTGGCGGTCGTCGTCATCGCGATCGGCTACGGGCAGATGCCGTGGATCTCGCTGGCCCTGGCGTTCTCGTTCGGACTGTACGGCCTGGTGAAGAAGCGGGTCGGCGGCACCGTGGATGCCCTGAGCGGCCTGACGATCGAGACCGTGTGGCTGCTGCCGATCGCGGTCGTGGCACTCATCGTGCTCGGTGTGACCGGGCTCGGTGGCGGCGTGACGTTCACGAGCGAGGGCTGGGGGCACGCGGTCATCACGGTGCTGACCGGGCCGGCGACCGCCGTGCCGCTGCTGCTCTTCGCGTCGTCGGCGCGCCGGGTGAGCCTGTCGACGCTCGGGCTGACCCAGTACCTGGCGCCCGTGATGCAGCTGCTCGTCGGGGTGCTCGTGCAGCACGAGGAGATGTCGGCCGGACGCTGGTTCGGCTTCGGCATCGTGTGGCTCGCGCTCGTGGTGCTGACGGCGGACTCGTTCGCCGCCGCGCGGGCGTCCCGTCGCCGGGCGCTCGCACCCACCCAGGCCGAGCCGGTCTGACGGACGCACCACGGGCCTCCAGGCCGCCCGTCGGTCCGTCCTGCTGCGGCGACGGACCCTGCCCTGCCGCGCATCCCGGTCACCGACGCGAAAGCGACAGGCCCCCACGGAACTTCCGTGGGGGCCTGTCGCTTTCGCGAGCGGTGCTGGGCTGCGCCCTACTTCTTCACCGCACCCTGGATGGCGCTCTGGTAGACGGGCTTGTTGTCGCCGTCGAACTTGTAGATGCCGATGTAGGCGGCCGACGGGTCGTTGTTCTCGTCGAACGGACCGATGCCGGACGGGCCGGTGTAGTGGATGTCCTTGCCGTCGTCCAGGAGCGTCTTGCACTCCTTGAACGTGGCGCACTCGGTGCCGCCGTCGGCACCCGACACCGCAGCCATGTTGGCCTGGATCGTGCCGGAGTCGGTGCCCTTGCCCTTCACCGCGGCCAGGGCGGCGAGGACGGTGGCGTCGTAGGACTCCGCCGCGTACGAGTAGTCGGCGAGCGTCTTGCCCGACGAGTCCTTGTAGAACGCAGCGAGCTGCTTCTTGAAGTCGTCCTTCGGCGAGGCACCGGGGATGGTGCCCTGGGCACCGGTCAGGGTGCCCTTGTCGAAGTCCTTCGAGTAGTCCGCCGTGTTGCCGTCGGACATGTAGATCTTCGCCTCGTTGCCCTGCGACACGAGCTCCGGGATGATCGACTTCGTCTCGTCGAAGGCGAGGACGACGATCGCGTCGGGCTTCGCGGCCAGGGCCGCGGTCACCTCGGACGAGAACGTGGTCTGGCCGGGCGGGAACTCCTGGCCCTCACCCTTGCCGCCGTAGACGACCTGGCCACCCGACGCCTCGACCGCAGCCTGCACCGAGTTGCGCAGGCCGGTGCCGTACGTGTCGTTGAAGACCAGGAAGGCGACCTTCGCGTTGCCGTCACCGGTCACGAGCTGGCCGAGCGCGGAACCCTGCACCGAGTCCGGCGGTGCGGTCCGGTAGTAGTACGACGAGTAGCCGGAGAGGTCGGTCGCGGTGTTCGCGGGCGAGATCTCGACGATGCAGTTGCTGGTCAGCTGGTCGATGACGTTCAGCGTGACCGACGAGGACTCGGCGCCGATCGCGACCGGCACCTTCGCGTTGACGAGCTTCGTCGCGGCCGAGCTCGACACGGTCATGTCGTTGCTGTCGCCGGAGTCGGTCGCCGGGTCGATCGTGACGTCCTTGTCGAGGACGCCGCCCGCGGCGTTGATGTCCTTGACGGCCAGGCCGACACCGGACTCGGCCGGCGGGTTGAGGTAGGCCAGCGAACCGGTCAGGGGCAGGATCGTGCCGATCTTCAGCGCGTCCGTACCGGGGGTGTCCGGGGCCTTGCAGCTGGCGGCGGGATCCTTCTTCGCATCGCTCGACGCCGAGCTCGAGGGGGAAGCACTGCCGGTGGTGGAACACGCGGCGAGGAGGACGGCTGCTGCGCCCGCCAACGCCAGTGCCGCGGTGGCACGGGTGGTTCTGATCATCCGTGGAGCCCTTTCTCTGCGCGGAGGCTGTGCCGCTTCGGGTGAATGCGACGCCTCCACTGGATGTCGAGAAACGTAGGGTCCATGTGTTTCGCCCGTGTGACGGGGCGGTACGCAAAGGTGTTTCGTTACCGAGCCGTGACGTTCCTGTGCGCAGGGACAGGGATCGGCGCAGGAGCGACGGTGCTGGCGTGACGACCCGACCTGCGCCAGGCGGATGGTCCGGCAGGGCGCCCGGGAGGCCCGGCGTACGTTCCGCCGCATGAGCGACTTCCAGCCCACCACAGCCATCGTCACCGGCTCCGAATCCGGGATCGGCCGTGCGACCGCCGTCGCACTCGCCGAAGCCGGCATGGACGTCGGCATCACCTACCTGTCCGAACCCGACCGTGCCGAGGAGACCGCGGAGGAGGTCCGGAAGACCGGCCGTCGTGCCTTCGTCGAGCAGATCGACGTCTCCGACCTCGCCGGGGCGGCCGCCGTCGTCGACCGCCTCGTCTCGCAGCTGGGTGGCGTCGACGTCTTCGTGGCCGACGCCGGCACCGGCGACAACGCCCCGTTCCTCGAGATGACCCTCGACCAGTGGCGCCACACGGTGTCGACCGACCTCGACGGGGCCTTCGTCACGATGCAGGCCGCCGCGAAGCACATGGTGCAGGCCGGTACCGGCGGCCGGATCATCGGCATCACGAGCGTGCACGAGCACCAGCCCCGCTCCGGCTCGAGCGCCTACGACGCCGCGAAGCACGGGCTCGGCGGCCTGCTGAAGACCATGGCGATCGAGCTCGCCGAACACGGCATCACCGTGAACGCCGTCGCCCCCGGCGAGATCGCCACCCGGATGACCGGTGCCGAGGACGAGGACCCGCACACCATCGACCGCCCCGGTGTGCCGCTCGGCCGTCCGGGCAACGCGTGGGAGATCGCGGCCGCCGTGGCGTTCCTGGCCTCGCGTGCGTCGTCGTACATCACCGGGGTGTCCCTGCCGGTGGACGGCGGGATGCTGCAGATGGGCCCGCACGGTGGCTCGCACATCACGTCGAACGACTGGCGTTCGGCCTGACGCGTCCGCGTACGAACGCCAGACGCCCCCGCTCCGTCCGGAGCGGGGGCGTCTGGTCGAGCAGTGCTGCTAGCTGCGGTAGTTCGGCGCCTCGACGACCATCTGGACGTCGTGCGGGTGGGACTCCTTGAGCCCCGCCGCCGTGATGCGGACGAACTTGCCACGGGCCTTCAGCTCGGGGATCGTGCGACCGCCGACGTAGAACATCGACTGCCGCAGCCCACCGGTGAGCTGGTAGACGACGTTGCCGACCGAGCCGCGGTAGGGCACCTGGCCCTCGATACCCTCGGGGATGAGCTTGTCGTCGTTCGGCACGTCCGCCTGGAAGTAGCGGTCCTTCGAGTACGAGGTCTTCTTGCCACGGGTCTGCAGGGCCCCGAGGGACCCCATGCCGCGGTAGGCCTTGAACTGCTTGCCGCCCACGAACACCAGGTCACCGGGGGACTCGTCGGTGCCGGCGAGCAGCGAGCCGAGCATGACGGTGTCGGCACCGGCCACCAGGGCCTTCGCGATGTCGCCCGAGTACTGCAGGCCACCGTCGGCGATGATCGGCACACCGGCTTCACGTGCGGCGAGGGAGGCCTCGTACACGGCGGTCACCTGCGGCACACCGACACCGGCGACGACGCGCGTGGTGCAGATGGAGCCCGGCCCGACGCCGACCTTGACGGCGTCCACACCGGCGTCGATGAGCGCCTGGGCGCCCGCGCGGGTGGCGACGTTGCCGCCGATGACGTCGATCGCGTCGAACGTCGGGTCGGCCTTGAGACGGCGGACCATGTCGAGCACGCCTTCGCTCTCACCGTTGGCGGTGTCGACGACGAGCACGTCGACGCCGGCGTCACGCAGGGCCTCGGCACGCTGCCAGGCGTCGCCGAAGAACCCGATCGCGGCACCGACGCGGAGCCGGCCCTCGTCGTCCTTCGTGGCGTCCGGGTACTGCTCGCTCTTGTCGAAGTCCTTGACGGTGATGAGGCCGCGGAGCTTGCCGTCGGCGTCGACCAGCGGCAGCTTCTCGATCTTGTGCTGCGCGAAGATCGCGATCGCCTCTTCGGGGTCGATGCCCTCCATCGCGGTGATCAGCGGGGCCTTCGTCATGACGTCGCGCACGTACGTGGTGGCCTGCTCGAACGTGGCCACGAAGCGCATGTCGCGGTTCGTGATGATGCCCACGAGGGTGCCGTCCTGCTCGACGACCGGCAGACCGGAGACGCGGAACTGGCCACAGAGCGCGTCGACCTCGGCCACGGTGGCGTCCGGGGTGGTGGTCACCGGGTTGGTGATCATGCCCGACTCCGAGCGCTTGACCTTGTCGACGTAGGCAGCCTGGTCCTCGATGGACAGGTTGCGGTGCAGGATCCCGATGCCGCCCTGGCGCGCCATGGCGATGGCCATGCGGGCTTCGGTGACGGTGTCCATCGCGGCGGAGAGCAGCGGGACGTTGACGGAGATCCGCTTGGTGAGCCGGGACGCCGTGGACGCCTCGCTCGGGATGACGTCGGTGTGCCCGGGCAGCAGCATGACGTCGTCGTACGTGAGTCCGATGAATCCGAACGGATCCGGCTGGTCCATGGGTCCCCTTCGTGGGCGAGTGAAGTGTCGAGACACCGGGAACACGACGACGGGTTCCGGATAGGACATGGTAACGCGAGCGGCTGTCGCCGCATTCCGCCTGGAGGCACGGATCGCGCCCGCCTCGGAGCGTTCCTCCACAACGTCACAGTTCGGGTACGAATCACACAGGGAACGTGTTGGAAACACGGGTGTCACAAAATCCCCATAGGTTCCTCGTCATCCGAACGAGAGGCTCTTCCGTGGGATCCATCACTCCTCCGGGACGGGCGCAGCCGCGCCTGTTCCGCCTCCGCCACGCACGACGACGACCGGTCCTCGCGGCCGTGCTCGTCGCCGCGTTCCTGGCGACCTTCCTGATCGACTGGGCGGTCACCCTGCCGGCCTTCAGCGCCACCTCGGCACCGGCCACCAGCCAGGCGTGCACCGTCAGCCCCGACAACGGGTGCATCCAGGGCACGATCACCGACTCCGAGCGTGAACCGGCCGAGGGCGTCGACGTCGACGTGACCGGCCCGAGCGGCTTCGACCAGACGGCCACGACCAACGGCGACGGCCGCTGGTCCGTCAGCGTCGACACGGCCGGCGAGTACACGGTGAGCGTCGACCAGGGCGCCCTGCCGAAGGGCCAGTACCTGACGAACGCCGCCGACGCCGACCGCAAGGTGCAGGCCACCCTGAACGCCAACGTCGGGCAGATCTTCCAGCTGTCCGACCAGAAGGGCGCCACGACCTCGACGGACTCGTCGGGCGTGAGCATCCAGCGGGCCTGGCAGCAGTTCGCCTCGGGTCTCCGGCTCGGGCTGCTCATCGCCCTGGCGTCGATCGGGCTCTCGCTCATCTACGGCACGACCGGGCTGTCGAGCTTCTCGCACGGTGAGCAGGTCACCCTCGGCGGTCTGCTGGCGTACGTGTTCGCCAACCAGCTCGGCTGGAACATCTGGGTCACCGGCATCGTCGTCACGCTGTTGTGCGCCGCGACCGGGTACCTGCAGGACGCCGCGATCTGGCGGCCGCTCCGGCGACGGCGCATCAGCCTGACGCAGCTCATGATCGTGACGATCGGTCTGTCGATCGCCGCCCAGTACGCGTTCCAGTACTTCTTCGGAGCCTCGACGGTCCGCATCCAGCAGGGCAACCCGGAGACCGTGCGGTTCGCCGGAGTCACCCTGACGGTGCAGTCCTACGTCGCCATGGGGATCGCGCTCGTGGTCCTCGTCGCGACCGGGCTCTTCCTGGCGAAGACGCGCTTCGGCCGGGCGACCCGCGCCGTGTCGGACAACCCGGCGCTCGCCGCGGCCTCCGGCATCGACGTCGACCGGGTGATCCGCTTCGTGTGGACGCTCGCCGCCGGCCTCGCGGGGCTCTCCGGTGTGATGCTCGGACTCGTCCTGAACGGCGTGAACTGGCAGACCGGGCTCCAGCTGCTCCTGCTCATGTTCGCCTCGGTCACGCTCGGTGGCCTCGGCACCGCGTACGGCGCCCTGGTCGGCTCGATGATCATCGGCGTCGTCGTGGAGCTCACGAACCTGGTGCTCCCCGGTGACTTCAAGTACGCCACCGCCCTCATCATCCTCATCCTCATCCTGCTGTTCCGGCCGCAGGGCATCTTCGGCCGCGCCGAGCGGATCGGCTAAGGGAGCACGCGCATGGACTACATCCTCAACCTGCTGTCCTCGCTCACCCAGGAGGCACTCGCCCCGACCACGGCGGCGTTCGCGCTGGCCGCGATCGGCCTGAACGTGCACTTCGGGCTCACCGGCCTCGTGAACATGGGCCAGGCGGCGTTCCTGCTGCTCGGCGCCTACGGCTTCGCGATCTCGATCACCAACGGACTGCCGTTCGTGATGGCGGTCCTCATCGCCCTGCTCGTCGCGATCGTGTTCGCGATCATCCTCGGCATCCCGACCCTGCGGTTGCGCGGCGACTACCTGGCGATCGTCACGATCTCCGGCGCCGAGATCATCCGCATGGTGGGCCGCTCGAGCCTGCTCACCTCGACCACGGGTGGCTCGAACGGCATCACCGGGTCGAGCTACCGCGACCCGTTCACCGCCCTCAGCCCGCTGCCCGACGGCACCACCACGATCCTGTGGTTCACGTACGCGAACAACGGCGTCAACGGCTGGTGGATCCGCATCGCGGCGTGGGCCATGGTCGCCCTGTTCACCCTGGTGCTCTTCCTGCTCATGCGCAGCCCGTGGGGCCGCGTGGTGAAGGCCATCCGCGAGGACGAGGACGCCGTCCGCTCGCTCGGCAAGAACGTCTACTCGTACAAGATGCAGGCGCTCGTGTTCGGTGGGGCGCTCGGTGCGATCGCGGGCATCATCTACGTGCTGCCGAGTTCGGTGCAACCGGACGCCATGGGCCGCTCGATGACGTTCTTCATCTGGACGGCGCTCATCCTCGGTGGTGCGGCGACGGTGTTCGGACCGGTGCTCGGAGCCGTGCTCTTCTTCGTCGTCCGGCTCTTCATCCGCACGCTGGCCGGCGACTTCATCCCCGACTCGATCATGAACGCGCAGCAGGCCGAGCAGTTCTCGTACGTGCTCGTCGGCGTCGCGCTCATGCTGCTCATCGTGTTCCGTCCACAGGGGTTGCTCGGCAACAAGAAGGAGCTGACGTTCAGTGTCTGAGACCTACGGCCACCCCAAGGCCGACCCGATCCTCACCGTCGACGACGTCACCCGCCGCTTCGGGGGCATGACCGCCGTGGACGTCGACCACCTCGAGGTCCAGCGCGGCTCCATCACGGCTCTCATCGGCCCGAACGGCGCCGGCAAGACCACGTTCTTCAACCTGCTCACCGGGTTCGACAAGCCGAGCCCCGGAGCGAAGACGCAGTTCAACGGCGCCACGCTGCAGAAGACGAGCGCGACGCACATCGCGAACAAGGGCATGGTCCGCACCTTCCAGCTGACCAAAGCGCTGTCCCGGCTCACCGTGATGCAGAACATGCTCCTCGGCGCCCGCGACCAGCCCGGCGAGAACTTCTTCGCCGCCCTGGTCAAGCCGGTGTGGGCGAAGCGGGAGCGCGAGATCACGGCCAAGGCCGAGGACCTCCTCGCCCGGTTCAAGCTCGACACCAAGGCCGACGACTACGCCGGCTCGCTGTCCGGCGGGCAGCGCAAGCTGCTCGAGATGGCCCGGGCGCTGATGTCCGACCCGACGATGATCATGCTCGACGAGCCGATGGCCGGCGTGAACCCCGCGCTCACCCAGTCGCTCCTCGGGCACATCCAGTCCCTGCGCGACGACGGCATGACCGTGCTCTTCGTCGAGCACGACATGCACATGGTCCGGCACATCTCGGACTGGGTGGTCGTGATGGCCGAGGGCAAGGTCGTCGCCGAGGGCCCGGCGGACACGGTGATGGACGACCAGGCCGTGATCGACGCCTACCTCGGTGCGCACCACGACACCGACCTGGGTGACGACTCGCTCCTCACCGAGGAGACCTTCGAGGAACTGGCGGAGGAAGTCGCCGAAGAGGACGCAGCAGAGGAGACGACCCGATGACGGACGCAACGGACCCCACGAACGCGAGCAGTGCCTCCAGTCCGTCCCCGGCGGCCACGCTGGAACGCGAGCCGGTGCTCAGCGCCAAGAACCTCGTCGCCGGCTACCTGCCGGGCGTGAACATCCTGAACGGCTGCGACCTGGACTGCTACCCGGGCGAGCTCATCGGCATCATCGGGCCGAACGGTGCGGGGAAGTCGACGCTCCTCAAGGCGCTGTTCGGGCTCGTGTCCATCCGCGAGGGTTCGGTGACCCTGCAGGGGGACGACATCACGAACCTCAAGGCGAACAAGCTCGTGCAGGCCGGTGTCGGCTTCGTGCCGCAGACGAACAACGTGTTCCCCTCGCTGTCCATCGAGGAGAACCTGCAGATGGGGCTGTACCTGCGGCCCCGGAAGTTCGCCGAGCGGCTCGAGGTCATCTACGACCTGTTCCCGGTCCTCGCGCAGCGACGCAACCAGCGGGCCGGATCGCTCTCGGGTGGTGAGCGGCAGTCCGTCGCGATGGCCCGTGCGCTGATGATGGACCCGAAGGTGCTGCTGCTCGACGAGCCGAGCGCCGGACTGTCCCCCGTGCGTCAGGACGAGACCTTCCTGCGCACCCGCCGGATCAACAAGGCCGGTGTGTCGATCATCATGGTGGAGCAGAACGCGCGACGCTGTCTGCAGATCTGCGATCGTGGGTACGTGCTCGACCAGGGGAAGAACGCGTACTCGGGCACCGGGAAGGAACTCGCTGACGACCCCAAGGTCATCGAGCTCTACCTGGGGACGCTCGCCAAGGACGTCGACGCACAGCGCTAGCGCTGTCGTCGGCTACGGGTACCGCTGTGGGGGTGGTATCCGTGACGGGTGGGGCCGTGCGTGGTCGCTTCGCGCCGCACGGCCCCGCTCCTGTACCCGGCCTGGAGGCGCGGCTCGCCCCTGGTTGCATGGCTGTGGTCGCATGACGCCGTCGTGTTCCGTCGACGCCGCGGTCCCGTCGAGACGCCTCGGAATTCGGCGGCGTCTCGACGGCGTGGCGGTGTCCTGCGCTGACGACGGCGTCTTCGGCTGACGACGGCGTCGCCCGTCGCACCCGGCCAGGAGGCGCGGCTCGCCCCGCGCGGGTCGGTATCGTTCCGCGGGTGCGCACCTCCGGACCCCTCGTGCTCGACGCCCTCGTCTGGCTCGTGTTCATCGCGCTCTTCGTCGGGGCGGCGCTGCTCGTCAAGGTCGCGGCCGTGCTGCTCGTCGTCCTCGTGGTGCTCGCGCTCCTGCTCGGCTTCGTGCTGCGGGCGCTCCGGAAGCGCCGACGGCCCCCGCGGCGTCCGCGCTGACGGCTGCGTGGTGATGGCTGCGTGGTGCGAGGTTCCGCACGTCGTGCGAACCTCGCGACCTCGCACCGAACGCGGAACCTCGCACCGTAAGCGGCAGGCCTCGCACCGTGCGAGGTTGCCACCGCCCGCACCGTCCGGCCCGTGCACGCCGCAGAGCCCGCCCGGTAGGCTGTCCGAGTGAGCGAAGTCGAGATCGGTGCAGGCAAGCGCGGACGTCGGGCGTACGCGTTCGACGACATCGCGGTGGTCCCCTCCAGGCGGACGCGTGACCCGCGCGACGTCAGCGTGCAGTGGTCGATCGACGCGTTCACGTTCGCGTCGCCGATCCTGTCGGCGCCGATGGACTCCGTGTCCTCGCCGGCGACGGTCATCCAGATGGGCAAGCTCGGCATCCTCGGTGTGCTCGACCTCGAAGGTCTGTGGACCCGCTACGAGGACCCGACCCCGTACTACGACGAGATCAAGTCGCTCACCGACGGCAACGTCACGAAGCGCATGCAGGAGATCTACTCCGAGCCGATCAAGGCCGAGCTGATCACCGCACGCCTGGCCGAGATCCGCGCAGCCGGGGTGCCGGTCGCCGGTTCGCTCAGCCCGCAGCGCACCCAGGAGTTCTCGAAGACGGTCGTCGACGCCGGTGTCGACCTGTTCGTCATCCGCGGTACCACGGTCTCGGCCGAGCACGTCTCCCAGACCGAGGAACCCCTCAACCTCAAGAAGTTCATCTACGAGCTCGACGTCCCGGTGATCGTGGGCGGTGCCTCGACGTACACGTCGGCGCTGCACCTCATGCGCACCGGTGCCGCCGGTGTGCTCGTCGGCTTCGGTGGCGGCGCAGCGTCGACCACCCGCGCCGCGCTCGGCATCCACGCCCCGATGGCGACCGCCGTCGCGGACGTCGCCGGTGCCCGTCGCGACTACCTCGACGAGTCGGGCGGCCGGTACGTGCACGTCATCGCCGACGGCGGGCTCGACACCGCGGGCGACATCGTCAAGGCCATCGCCGTTGGTGCCGACGCCGTCATGCTCGGCACCGCGCTCGCCCGCGCGACCGAGGCCCCGGGTGGCGGCTACCACTGGGGTGCCGAGGCGCACCACCCCGAGCTGCCCCGCGGCCGCCGGGTCGAGGTGGGCACGATCGCCCCGCTCGAGAACGTCCTGAACGGTCCGACGCCGACCCACGACGGCCGCGCCAACCTGGTCGGTGCCCTGCGCCGCTCGATGGCGACGACGGGATACTCCGACGCCAAGGAGTTCCAGCGAGTAGAAGTGGTCGTGGCGCCGTACCACCAGTGACGGTGGCACCCGGGCACGAACCCGGGTGACGCCACGGCGCCGACCGTGACCCGGAGGCGACGATGGCCAAGTCCAGCACGACGAAGCAGACCAGCACGGCCGGACGTCCGCGTGACGTCACGCCCGGCGTGGGGTTCGACCCCGCGGCGAAGCTCGGGCCGGACGAACGTGCGGCCGCGATCGAGACGCTGAAGACCAAGGAGCTCGACGTCCTGGTCGTGGGCGGCGGGATCGTCGGTGCGGGCAGCGCGCTCGACGCCGTGACCCGCGGCCTGAGCGTCGGCATCGTCGAGGCCCGCGACTGGGGCTCGGGGACGTCGAGCCGCTCGTCCAAGCTCGTGCACGGCGGCATCCGCTACCTCGAGCAGCTCAACTTCGCGCTCGTCCGCGAGGCGCTCATCGAACGCGGCCTGCTGCTGCAGCGCATCGCCCCGCACCTGGTGAAGCCCGTGCGCTTCCTCTACCCGCTCAACCACCGGGTCTGGGAGCGCTTCTACATCGGGATCGGCATGGCGATGTACGACGTGTTCAGCTGGTCCGGCGGCCGTCCGCCCGGCGTCCCGCACCACCGGCACCTCAGCCGGAAGCAGGTGCTCAGGAACATGCCCGGGCTCAAGAAGGACGCCTTCGTCGGCGGCATGACGTACTACGACGCCCAGGTCGACGACGCGCGCTACGTCGCGTCGCTCGTGCGCACCGCGGCCTCGTACGGCGCTGAGGCAGCCAGTCGCGTCCGCATCGAGGGGTTCATCAAGGTCGGGGAGCGCGTGGTCGGCGCGCAGGCCCACGACATCCAGACCGGCGAACGGTTCGAGATCCGCGCGAAGCAGGTCGTCAACGCCACCGGTGTCTGGACCGACGACACCCAGGCGATGATCGGCACCCGCGGCCAGTTCAAGGTGCGGGCGTCGAAGGGCGTCCACCTCGTCATCCCCCGTGACCGGTTCCAGTCGAACACGGGCATGATCTTGCGCACCGAGAAGAGCGTGCTCTTCGTCATCCCGTGGGGCCGCCACTGGCTCGTCGGCACGACCGACACCGACTGGTACCTCGACAAGGCGCACCCGGCAGCGACCGCGGCGGACATCGACTACATCCTCGAGCACGTCAACAAGGTGCTCGCCGTCCCGCTCACCCGCGAGGACGTCGAGGGCGTCTACGCCGGCCTCCGCCCGCTGCTGGCGGGGGAGTCCGACCAGACCTCGCAGCTCAGCCGCGAGCACGTCGTCGCGCACACCGTGCCCGGGCTCGTCGTGGTCGCCGGCGGCAAGTGGACGACGTACCGCGTGATGGGCAAGGACGCCATCGACGAGGCCGTCGCGGCCATGGACGGCAGGATCCCGGAGTCGACGACCGAGGACATCCCGCTCCTCGGCGCCGAGGGCTACCCCGCCGCGTGGAACCGACGCGCCCGCACCGCACGGAGCTTCAACGTGCACAAGGTCCGCATCGAGCACCTGCTCAACCGCTACGGGACCCTCGCGACCGAGGTGCTGCAGCTCGTGGAGCAGGACCCGGCACTCGCCGAGCCGCTGCCGGGGGCCGACGACTACATCGGCGCCGAGGTCGTCTACGCCGCCTCGCACGAGGGCGCCCTGCACCTGGAGGACGTCCTCGCCCGCCGCACCCGCATCTCCATCGAGGCGTGGGACCGCGGCGAGTCAGCAGCGCCCGTCGCCGCGAAGCTCATGGCGGACGTGCTCGGCTGGGACCAGGAGACGACCGAGCACGAGGTCGCGAACTACCTGAAGCGCGTCGCCGCCGAACGGGAGTCGCAGCTGCAGCCCGACGACGAGAGCGCGGACCGCGTGCGGCTCGAGGCCCCGGACATCGCGTTCGGCTTCGACGAGGACGACGTGGTCGTGGGCGGCGGCCGTTCGGACGGCGCCGAGGGCGCGAAGGCGTCCGACGAGCAGGTCGTCGGCGAGAAGACGAGCGAGCCGGAGTAGCGGGCAGCGTCGCGGACGCACCACGGGCCTCCAGGCCAGCAGACCGGACTGGAGGCCCGTGGTGCGTCCGTCAGGCGACCTGCGGTCCCGACGTGGCCCGGAGGGCGCGTCGCCGCTCGCCGAACACGATCACCACCGGGATCGCGACCAGCGCGATCAGGCTCGTGACGTACAGCACACCGGCACAGGTGGTGTGGGCGCCGCCGCTGACCCCGTAGCCGTCGGCGATGTCCATGCCGAGTTGGAAGCCGGCGACGAAGAACGGGACCGCACCCGCCGCGATGATCCCGAGCATCCAGGCGACGACGAAGTGCGGTTCCACGCGCCGCCAGAGCGTCACCGTCGCGACCACGAGCGCCAGCGCGACACCGATCGCCGCGGTGACGAGGACGGCGACGACGTCACCGCGGACGTCGAACCCCTGCCCCTCGAGGTGCGCGTGGATCGCTTCCAGCGAGGTGCCCGGCACCGCCGCGAGCGGATCCAGCACGAGTTGCTGCACCGCGAGCAAGGCCGCGTACAGCGCGACGACCAGCACCCCGACGACGGCCACGACGATCCGTGTTCTCCCCATCCACAGAACAGTAGTGGGAGGAATGCGCGGGACCACCGGGTGGTTAGCATGGGGGTACTCGAAGAGGGAGCCATCATGGTCGACGTCCATCGCGTCAAACTCCCCGGAGTCGGCGTGCTGCACAGCTTCTACACCGACGACGGTGGCAAGTGCGGTGTCATCACGCACCGGTCGGGGCACTCCGACCTCATCTCGTTCGCCGACGTCTCCGACGGCGCGGACAAGTCCGAGAAGGTCTCGCTGCGTCTCAGCGAAGACGAAGCGCACACGCTCGCCGAACTCCTCGGCGGCACCCGGATCACCGAGGGCCTCGACAAGCTCGACGAGATCCCCGGGCTGTCCATCGACTGGTTCTCCGTCGACTACGACGACGCCATCGCGGGCAAGCCCCTCGGTGACCTGCACGACTCGGGGTTCATCGGCCTGACCGTCGTCGCCGTGGTCCGTGGCGACAGCGCCAACCCGGCGCCCTCGTCGGACTTCGTCGTCTTCCCCGGAGACACGATCGTCGTCGCCGGATCCCCCGAGAAGGTCGCCAAGGCGTTCTCCTTCTACCGCAGCGGAGAGCTTGCGGCCGCCTCGGCCGAGGCCCCGCGGAAGAGCTAGCGCATGCACCTGGGTGGTGAGCTGCTCACCATCGGTGTGCTCTTCGTCATCGCCTACGTCCTGGGACGGCTCGGCAAGACCATCGGTCTGCCGGCCATCCCGATCTACATGGTGGTCGGACTCGTCGCGAGTCCGAACACGCCGTGGTTCGGGCTGAGCGTCGAGTCCCACACGATCGAGCTCATCGCGACGTTCGGGCTCATCCTGCTGCTGTTCAACCTCGGGCTCGAGTTCGACCAAGAGGAGTTCTACGGCAACGCCGGCAAGCTCCTGGTGTCCGGCGGCACCTACGTCGTCATCAACATGGGCGTCGGGTTCGCCTTCGGGTTCTCGCTCGGCTGGGGCACCCGCGAAGCCCTGATCATCGCCGGCATGACGGCGACGTCCTCGAGCGCCATCGTGACGAAGCTCCTCATCGAGCTCCGGCGCCTGGCGAACGACGAGACCCCGATGATCCTCGGCGTCACCGTGATCGAGGACGTCTTCATCGCCGTCTACCTGGCGATCGTCTCCGTCGTGCTGTCCGGCGACACCAACGTCTGGGCCGTCGTCGGCAAGTTGGCACTCGCGTTCGGGTTCCTCATCGTGATGTTCACGCTCGCGCGCTTCGCGGGCAAGTGGGTGTCGAAGATCTTCGCCACCCGTGACGACGAGCTGTTCACGGTGCTGTTCTTCGGACTCGCGGTCATGTTCGGCGGCATCGGCGACCTGCTCGGCGTGACCGACGCCATCGGTGCCTTCGTCATCGGCCTGCTCTGCGGAGCGACCCGGTACCGCGACCGCATCGAACAGCTCGCCCTGCCGATGCGCGACGTCTTCGCCGCGTTCTTCTTCGTCAACTTCGGGCTCGGCCTCGACCTGTCGACCTTCGGCGAGGTGCTCTGGCCCGTCCTCGGTGCCATCGGCATGACGGTCGTGCTCAACGCGGTCGCCGGCCAGATCGTCGCGCGGATGAACGGCTTCAACGTCCAGCAGGGCATCAACACCGCCGTCATCCTGGTGAACCGTGGCGAGTTCGCGCTGATCCTCGCGACCCTGTCGGCTGCCGCCGGGCTGGAGGCGCGGATCACCGCCTTCGCGGGCCTCTACGTCCTCTGCATGGCCGTCCTCGGGCCGCTGCTCGCGGTGAACTCGGACCGGATCGGCCGCCTCGTGGTGCGCCCGGGCCGGCTCATCCGCCTGCGCGGACGCCTGGGCGGCCGACGCGCCGTCGCCGCGGCAGCCGCTGCCGAGAGCGCCGAAGCGGCCGAGGCCGAGGCGGACGCGACCGCCGCGGCGCGGAAGGCCGAGCGGGACCGCCAGTTCGCCGAGGAGTTCGCGCTCGTCGAGGCGGCTGGCAGGGACGAGCGAGACAATGAGGGGTCCGACCCGACGTCCGCCCCCGTGACGTCGCCGGTCGAGATCCCCGCCGAGCGCCCCGAGCGCCCGGTCCGACAGCGCGATCCGGAGTACTGATACAGATGTGGGCCGTTGCCCGACGACCGAGGTGGATCGCGCTGCTGTTGCTGGCGCTCGTGCTGGCGGCGGTGTTCGCCGGGCTGGGCAAGTGGCAGCTGGAGCGGTCGATCGCCAACGGCAAGCCCCTGCCGGCGACCACCGAGACCCGCCGCACGCTCGAGGCGGTCACGACCCCCGAGCGCCCCGTCAGCGAGAGTCTCGCCGGGCAGAAGGTCACCGTCACCGGGACCTTCGTCGCCGACGACACCACCGTCCTGACCGGCCGCACCGGGGGTGGGAAGTACCAGACCGTCGGTCACCTCGTGGACTCGGATGGTGGGGCGAGCCTCCCGGTCGTCATCGGGTGGTCCGACCAGCGGTCGGCCGCCGTCGACGGGGGCGAGCGCCTGGCAGACGGCCAGACGCTCACGATCCAGGGCCGCTACTACCCGGCGGAGTCGCCCGACCAGGACGCCTACAAGAAGGGCCAGTACTCCGCCGTCGCCCCCGCCCGGTTCGTGAACACCTGGCAGGCCTTCGACGACCGCATGTACCTCGGGTACGTCGTCGCCGACGGCACCACCGCGAAGGCCGCCGACCTCGGCACCATCGCCGACCGGGCACCGTCGCGCGAGGTCCAGTTCGACTGGCTCAACCTGTTCTACGCGATCGAGTGGGTCGTCTTCGCCGGCTTCGCCGTGTTCCTCTGGTACCGGTTCGTGAAGGACGCCTGGGAGCGCGAGCAGGAAGAGGAGCGCGAGGCAGCCCTCGCCACCGAAGCCGACGCGCTCCGACGGTAGGATTGCCGGCATGGCCCTGACCGTCCGAACCCGTGACATCCCCAAGATCCCGGGGGCGGTGAAGTGGTACCGCGTCTCGGCGTACATCACCGGTGTGCTGCTGCTCGCCCTGGTGGTCGAGGTCATCATCAAGTACACGCCGCTGCAGCTCGAGATGCAGCTCGGCAACGGTCCGTTCTTCGTGCCCAACGGCACGGCGGGCGAGACCCCGGGCACGTTCAACCTGTCGATCGCGATCCTCATCGCCCACGGCTGGCTGTACGTGCTCTACCTCTTCACGGACTTCCGTCTGTGGAGCATCATGCGCTGGAGGCCGTCGCGCTTCCTGCTCATCGCCCTCGGGGGCATCATCCCGTTCATGTCCTTCGTGGTCGAACACCGCATGCAGCAGCGGGCCATGGACACCTACCACGAGCTGATCGCTGCCCAGCAGCGTGAGAAGGAGGCCGCTCGGTGAGCGAGACCGAACAGCGTCCCGTCCTCGTCGTCGACTTCGGGGCCCAGTACGCGCAGCTCATCGCGCGTCGGGTCCGTGAAGCGAACGTCTACAGCGAGATCGTGCCGCACTCCATCACCGCGGACGAGGTCCGCGCCAAGGACCCGGCAGCCATCGTGCTGTCCGGTGGTCCGTCGTCCGTGTACGAAGAAGGCGCGCCGTCCCTCGACGGTGACATCCTCGACCTCGGCGTCCCCGTGCTCGGCATCTGCTACGGCTTCCAGGCCATGGCGACCGCCCTCGGTGGCGAGGTCGCGAACACCGGGCTGCGCGAGTACGGCGCCACGGACGTGACGCTCGCCCCCGGCACCAGCACGCTGCTCGGCGACCAGCCGGCGGACCAGGTGACGTGGATGTCGCACGGCGACTCCGTGGCCAAGGCACCGGCCGGCTTCGAGGTGCTCGCCTCGAGCGCGTCGACGCCCGTCGCGGCCTTCGCGTCCGACGAGCGCAAGCTCTACGGCGTGCAGTGGCACCCCGAGGTCAAGCACTCCGTGTACGGCCAGGCCGTGCTCGAGAACTTCCTGCACCGTGCCGCGGGCCTGCCCGGCGACTGGAACTCCAGCAACGTCATCGAGGAGCAGGTCGCCCGCATCCGCGAGCAGGTCGGTTCCGCCCGGGTCATCGCCGGGCTCTCCGGTGGTGTGGACTCCGCCGTCGCCGCAGCCCTGGTGCACAAGGCCGTCGGCGACCAGCTGACCTGCGTCTTCGTCGACCACGGGCTCCTGCGTGCCGACGAGCGGAAGCAGGTGGAAGAGGACTACGTCGCCTCCACCGGTGTCCGGCTCATCACGATCGACGCCGAGCAGCAGTTCCTCGACGCCCTCGCCGGCGTGAGCGACCCCGAGCAGAAGCGCAAGATCATCGGGCGGGAGTTCATCCGCACGTTCGAGGGCGCAGCCGAGGCACTCGTGCTCGAGGCCCAGGCTTCCGACTCCGATGCCGAGGTCAAGTTCCTCGTGCAGGGCACGCTCTACCCCGACGTCGTCGAGTCCGGCGGAGGAGCAGGCACCGCCAACATCAAGTCGCACCACAACGTCGGCGGCCTGCCCGAGGACATGACGTTCGAGCTCGTCGAGCCGCTGCGCACCCTGTTCAAGGACGAGGTCCGTGCGGTCGGCCGCGAGCTCGGGCTGCCCGAGGTCATCGTCGGTCGCCAGCCGTTCCCCGGCCCGGGCCTGGGTATCCGCATCGTCGGCGAGGTCACGAAGGAGCGGCTCGAACTGCTCCGCGCGGCCGACAAGATCGCCCGCGAAGAGCTCACCGCGGCGGGCCTCGACCAGGAGATCTGGCAGTGCCCGGTCGTGCTGCTCGCCGACGTCCGCTCCGTGGGCGTGCAGGGCGACGGCCGGACCTACGGGCACCCGATCGTGCTCCGTCCGGTCTCGTCCGAGGACGCCATGACCGCCGACTGGACGCGTCTGCCGTACGACACCCTCGCGAAGATCTCGAACCGCATCACGAACGAGGTGCCCGACGTCAACCGGGTCGTGCTCGACGTCACGTCGAAGCCGCCGGGGACGATCGAGTGGGAGTAGGGCTCCCCTGAGTCACGAAGGCCCGGTACGCGTCACGCGTGCCGGGCCTTCGTGCGTCCGGGGGCGGCGCGCGAGTCGGTGCCGGGGTCGGTGCCGGAGTCGCACGAACTGCCGTCTGCCGGGACGTCGGACGGCAGTTCGCGCGACCCGGGCGCTGCACGTGCGGCGTGTTGTGCGACCTCGGGCGGCTGGAGTTGTGGGCGTGGGTGCTGCCGGGGCCGTCGAGTGGTCACGACACCCCGCGGGCCCGGTGCCGAGGGGTCACGAACTGTCGGCTGGCCCCGGCCCGGGCGACACTTCGTGACCACTCGGCGGGCGACCGGCGGGGTGTTGTGACCACTGGGACCGCTGCCGCTCTCGCTTCCACCGGCCCGGGAACGACGAAGGGCCCCGGCAGCGCCGGGGCCCTTCGTGTGTGCGGTGGTACTAGTTGCGCGAGCTGCTCGCGATGATGGCGAGGATGCGCAGGATCTCGAGGTACAGCCAGACGAGCGTCACGATCAAGCCGAACGCCGCGGTCCAGGCGTAGATGCGGGGTGCCCCGCGCTCGACACCCGTCTTGATCTGGTCGAAGTCGAGGATCAGCGAGTACGCGGCCATCAGCACGACGAACACGCCGATGAGGACGCCGAGCGGGATGCCGAAGAGCGTCACGCCCATCAGGCCGAACGCGCTCTGCGTCACGCCGGTCCACATCAGGACCAGGTTCACCAGGGAGAACGCCATGTACCCGACCATCGCGATCAGGAAGAAGCGCGTGGCCTTCGGGGTCGCGCGGACCTTGCCCGAGCGGAACAGGAGCAGGGTGACGAAGAACACACCGAGCGTGCCGAACACCGCCTGCGCGACGATGCCGTCGGCCTGGGGGAACGCGGTCTGGAAGTAGTTCGAGATACCGCCGACGAACAGCCCCTCGAACAACGCGTACGTCAGGATCAGACCCGGCGAAGGCTTCTTCTTGAAGGTGTTGACGAGCGCCAGGACGAACCCGACGAGCGCGCCGACGACCCAGACGGCCGGGGGCAGGTTCCAACCGGCCACCGCGCCGACGACGAGCACGCCGAACGCGAGCAGCGTCTTGACGATGGTGTCTTCGTACGACATGCGGTCGGTGTCCACCGGGGACGCAGTCGGACGGTCGTACATGTACTGCAGCTGCTCGGGGGTCATGCCGCCCTGGGCCTGCTGCGGGGTCTGTCCCCAGCCGGCCTGCTGCTGACCAGCACCGCGCCCACCCCAGGTGTTTGCCCCCTGTGCGTTGAAGGCGGGGGACTGGTCGAAACCGGGCTTGAAGGCCATGGTGTCCTCTTCCTAGGAGATTCGAGTCCTCTCAGCCTAGGGGCGCTCGGTCGCGGAAGGCTGAGGATTCGCGGCGAGCGGACGCGGGCCCAGCGGGCCCCGTCGAGGGAAGCCTAGGGTCGCCCGCTGCACGCGCGCCCCGAGGACGTCGAGAGTCCGCCGTCGAGCCAGCCGAGCCCGTCAAGCCCGTCGAGCCCGTCGAGCGCGCCCGTCCCGACGGCAGCGCCGGGTAGAGCCAGGTGACGAGCGCGACCGAGATCGTCATGAGCAGGAACCACGCCACGATCTTCGTCGGTGCCACCGGCTGCCACACCGCGAGCTGCGCCGGGTAGCTCCACGCCCCGGCCCAGGTCGCGACGTTCTCCGCCGCCCAGATGAACACCGCGACGAGTCCCATCGCGACGAGCACGGGCATCCGCAGCGTCGCCCGGTGGATCCGCACGTGCATGGTCGTGCGGGCGAAGAGCAGCAGCACGAGCGCGAGCAGCACGTACCGGGCGTCGGCGACGAAGTGGTGGCCGAAGAAGTTCAGGTAGATCCCGCCCGCCACGACCGCCAGCAGCCACTGCCGCGGGTACCGGTCGAACCGCAGGTCGAACAGCCGGTAGACCCGCACCATGTACGACCCGACGGCGCCGTACATGAACCCCGAGAACAGCGGCACCCCGGCGACGACGAACAGCCCACCCGGCTCGTAGGTCCACGAGCCCATGTGGGTCTTGAACACCTCCATCACCGTGCCGACGACGTGGAACAGCAGGACGACCCGGAGCTCCCGCACGGTCTCGAGCCCGAACACGAGCATCCCGACCTGCAGCAGCACGGCCGCGATCGTCAGGACGTCGTTCCGCATCGCCGCGGGCACCGTCAGGTGCACCACCGCCATGGTCGCGAGCAGCAGCGCCCCGAACGCGCACGCCCAGGCCTGCTTCGCGCCGAACACCAGGAACTCGGTGACGAACACCCGGACGGGTCGGTGCGGCTGGTGCCCGGCGTCGAGCAGACGGCGTGCGGCCCGGTCGATCCGGGCCTCGACGGCGGTGGAGAGCGAACGGACGGTCATGCGGCGATGGTCGGCGTCGTCGCTGGGAACGACGGGCCTCGGAGCGCCGGGTGTGTCCCGCGACACAGGTGCCCCGCTGGTCACTCGCGGCAAGTAGGGTCGCGCCATGACCCTCGTGATCGCCCACCGCGGTGCGTCCGGCTACCGTCCCGAGCACTCGCGGAGCGCGTACGAGCTCGCGATCGAACTCGGCGCCGACGCGATCGAACCGGACCTGGTGCCCACGAAGGACGGCGTGCTGGTGCTCCGGCACGAGAACGAGGTCTCGGGCACCACGGACGTCGCCGACCACCCCGAGTTCCGGCACCTGCGCACGACGAAGACCGTCGACGGCCAGACCCTGACGGGCTGGTTCACCGAGGACTTCACGTGGGCCGAGCTGCAGACGCTCCGCACCCGCGAGCGCCTGCCGGTGCTGCGCCCGGGATCCGCCGAGCACGACGGTGCGCAGCCGATCCTGCGGCTCGTCGACCTGCTCGCGATCCTCGACGCGGCGCCCCGCCCGGTCGGGCTCGTCGCCGAGGTGAAGCACGCCGCGTACTTCGACCGCGCCGGGTTCACGATGGGTGCACTCGTCGACGCCGCGCTCGGCGAGGCCGGGTGGCGGCAGGACGAGCGGCTCACGGTGGAGAGCTTCGAGAAGGGCGTGCTGCGGGACCTGCGCGAGCGGGGGACCGGTGGTCGGCTCGTGTACCTCCAGGAGGCCCGTGGCAGCGCCGCGGACGAGGTCGCGTCCCACGGATCGCTCGCCCCCACCTACGCCGCCGAGCGTTCCGAGGACGCGCTCGCGTCGTTCGCGACCGAGTTCCACGGCATCAGCGTCGACATCGGCACCCTGATGGCCGGTGTCGACAGCGTCGCACTCGGCGACCCGACGCCGGTGCGCAGTGCGATCGTCGACCGCGCCCACGCCGCCGGACTCGCGGTGTACACGTGGACCCTCCGGCCGGAGAACCGGTTCCTGCCGTCGCCGTTGCGTCGTGGCGGCGACGTCGCGGCCTTCGGTGACTGGGAGCGGTGGTTCACGTCCGTGATCCGCACCGGACTCGACGGGGTGTTCGCCGACCACCCCGACCTGGCGGTGCGTGCCCGGTCAGTCCTCGAGCGCCTCGAGCGGGATGCCGGTTGACCGGAGGACCTCGGTGGCCTCCTCGCGTGCGGACGTGGCAGCGGCGCGGAGCCCGGCCAGGTCCTCGGGCCGGTAGAACCACGAGCTCCGGTCGCCGGGTTGGACGGTCCGTTGCGCGTCCGTCAGGTCGGCGTCGTGTTCGCCCTTCCGGAGGTCGGCACGCGCACGGTCGAGCACCTGCAGGACTGCCGAGGCACGGATGACCTCGGCCGCGGGCAGGTCCCCGGGCGCGAGACGGGCGACCCGAGGGTCGATCGGTGTCACCGGGAGGGCCTGCACCGGTGGCTGTCGGCGCCGCCGTCGATCGACGAGGACCGCGACGGCGGACGAGACGACGAGGAACACCACGACGGCGACGAGGAGCCGGGCACTCCTCGGGAACGTCGACACAGCGAGGGCCCCGAGTACGGCCAGGCACAGCCCAGCGGTGACCAGGCCGACCGACAGTGGGACCAGGCACCCCGCCGTGTCCTGTCGAGACCGCTGAGCACGGGCCCGACGGTGGCTCGCGACGATCGCGGCGGGGTCGTCGCGCCCGTCCGGAGGCAGGATGCAGAGGACGTCCTGGGTGGTGGGGACCGCGGCCGACATCGCAGGGAGCGCGAAGACGTCAGGTCGGTCCGGTGTGATCGCCACGGCGCCATCCTGCCGCACGAGGTCGCTGTCGGGGGTCTCGCCTAGAATGTCCCGAACATGACGATCGTGCTCGACCCCTTCGAATCGACGCCCGAGCCGGGCGCCGGTGCCCGCGCGTACGAAGACCCGTTCACCGCGGGTCTGAACCCCCAGCAGAAGGAAGCCGTCGAGTACCGCGGCGAGTCCCTGCTGATCGTTGCCGGCGCCGGTTCCGGCAAGACGAGCGTGCTCACCCGCCGCATCGCGCTGCTGCTCGCCAACCGCGAAGCGTGGCCGTCGCAGATCCTGGCGATCACGTTCACCAACAAGGCCGCCGCCGAGATGCGCGAGCGCGTCCGGGCCCTGGTCGGTGGCGAGGCCGAGGGGATGTGGATCTCCACGTTCCACTCGGCGTGCGTGCGCATCCTGCGGCGCGAAGCCGAGCGGTTCGGGTTCCCGCAGTCGTTCACGATCTACGACTCCGCCGACTCCAAGGCGCTGCTGAAGCGGATCATCAAGGAGCTCGAGGCCGACTCCCTCGGGCTGACCGTCGGCGCCGCGGCGTCGAAGATCTCGAAGCTCAAGAACGAGCTGCAGGACATCGACACCTACGCGCGCAACATCAACGTGAACGACCCGCAAGAGGTCATGTTCACCGAGGTGTTCCGGCGCTACACGAACGAACTCCGCCGGGCGAACGCGTTCGACTTCGACGACCTCATCGGGCAGACGGTGTTCCTGTTCCGAGCCTTCCCGGACGTCGCCGCCCTGTACCAGCGCCGCTTCCGGTACATCCTGGTCGACGAGTACCAGGACACGAACCACGCCCAGTACGCCCTGATCCGTGAGCTCACCCGCCCGGTTCCGGTCGAACAGGTCGACAAGCTCGAGGACTCCGGCCAGCACGTCGCCCGGATGCGGGAGACCGACGGGTCGATCGCCCCCGCGTCCCTGACGGTGGTCGGCGACTCCGACCAGTCCATCTACGCCTTCCGCGGGGCGGACATCCGCAACATCGTCGAGTTCGAGCGGGACTTCCCGAACTCCAAGACGATCCTGCTCGAGCAGAACTACCGCTCGACGCAGAACATCCTCGACGCGGCGAACGCCGTCATCGCGAACAACTTCGACCGCCAGGCGAAGAGCCTGTTCACCGACGTCGGCGCCGGCGAGAAGATCGTCGGCTTCACCGGGTACACCGGCCACGACGAGGCGCAGTTCGTCGCCGACGAGATCCAGCGCCTGCGTGAAGACGGCATGGACTACCGCGACATGGCGGTGTTCTACCGGACCAACTCGCAGACCCGTGCGCTGGAGGAGATCTTCATCCGTGCGGCGATCCCGTACCGGGTGCTCGGCGGCACGAAGTTCTACGAGCGTGCCGAGATCAAGGACGCCATGGCGTACCTGATCACGGTCGCCAACCCGGCCGACCCGATGGCCCTGCGCCGCATCCTCAACGTGCCCAAGCGCGGCATCGGCTCGGTCACCGAGACCACGCTGCAGCGCTACGCCGACGAGCACGAGACCACGATGCGCGACGCCCTGCGGCACGCGGGCGAGCTCGGGTTCGGGCCGAAGGTGCGGAACGCCATCACCGAGTTCGCGGCGCTGCTCGACGCCGTGTCCGAGAAGGCCCCGACGCAGCCGGTGGTCGACACCCTGACGCAGCTGCTCGACGGCTCCGGACTGCTCGACAACCTGCGGAAGTCGCCCGACGCGCAGGACGCCGCCCGCGCCGACAACATCGACGAGCTCGTGGCCGTGACGCGTGAGTTCCAGAAGAACAACCCCGAGGGCACGCTGTCGGACTTCCTGACCGAGGTCTCGCTGGTCGCCGCGGCGGACGAGCTCGACGACTCCTCGGGCACGGTCTCACTGATGACCCTGCACACCGCGAAGGGCCTGGAGTACGACGCGGTGTTCCTGACCGGCGTCGAGGAGGACCTGCTCCCGCACCGGATGTCCGCCAACGAACCCGGCGGTCCGTCGGAAGAGCGCCGGCTGTTCTACGTGGGCATCACCCGCGCCAAGAAGGTCCTGTTCCTGTCCCTCGCGATGACCCGCGCCCAGTTCGGTGACGTCAACGTGGCGATGCCCTCGCGCTTCCTGCAGGAGATCCCCGAGGGGCTCATCGAGTGGAAGCAGTCCCCGGGCATGGCGAACAGCCGCGGTGGCACGCAGCCCCGTGCCCTGAACGCCAAGCGCGACGGCGGCTTCGGCGGCGGTGGCGGCGGCGGCGGTGGCTACCGCGGTGGTGGTGGCTGGGGCGGCGGCTCGTACGACCGCGCAGCGGCTGCCTCGAAGACCCGTCCGAAGACCGAGTGGGCGAACCGGGTGTCCGGGCAGGTGCGCGACAACGGCGACATGGAACTCGTCGCCGGCGACCGCATCAAGCACGTCGACTTCGGCGAGGGCACGGTGTCCGCGGTGACGGGGCAGGGTGCCAAGCGCATCGCCGAGATCGCGTTCGACTCCGCGGGCCGCAAGAAGCTCCTCATCAAGATCGCCCCGATCGAGAAGCTGTAGGAGCCCTCACCGGTCCACACCGAACCGGCAGCCGCAGCCGGTCTGGAGTTCACGGAACGGACCCGGGGCGTTCCCCCGCGATCCGTACGGTGCGGTGCTGTGCAGAACAGCCCTGACGACCGCGACGACGCCCACGACCACGCCGGAGACCGCAGCAAGCGCATCCCGGTCTCTCGCCGGGGCTTCCTGGTCGGATCCGGGCTCGCCGGTGCCGCCGGACTCGTGGCGTCGAACGGCTTCGGCAGCGCCCCGGCCGTCGCCGATGTGCTGACCGCGGCACCCGTCGTGGCCCCGGCAGTGCTCGGCGGATCGGCCGCGGCCGCGCAGGCAGCGGTGGCGCGCGGACACACCGGACGGTGGCACCCGGACACGACCTCGCCGCGCTTCACGGTCGCGGTGATGCCGGACACGCAGTACATGTTCGACGGCGCCGCGGTCGACCAGGCACCGATGCGCGCCTCGCTCGAGTACGTCGTCCGCGAGCAGGCCCGGCACAACACGGTGTTCCTCGTCCACCTCGGCGACCTGACGCAGAACGGTGCGGCGTCCGAGATGCGCGCATCCGGTGCGGTCTTCGACGTGCTCGACCGAGCCGGGGCGCCCTACAGCGTGCTCGCCGGCAACCACGACGTCGACTCCTCGACCGACGACCAGCGCGGCCGCACCCCGTACCTCGACGTGTTCGGTCCGCAGCGGTTCCGGAAGGCCCCGGGCTGGATCGGTTCGAGCCCCGACGGCTACAACACCGCCCACCGGTTCACCGCGGCCGGCCGCGAGTGGGTCGTCCTGGCACTCGACTGGCGGACGAGCGCGAGCGGGCTCGCCTGGGCCAGCTCCGTGCTCGCCGCCCGGCCGCACGCTCCGGTCATCCTCACGACGCACGCCCTCGTCGACTCGGACGCCAGCGGCGGGGCGGCGTTCGACCCCTACGGGCAGCAGCTCTGGGACTCCTTCATCACGAAGCACGACCAGGTCTTCCTGACGCTCAACGGGCACTACTGGGGGCCGGGACGCACGACGGCGAAGAACGCCGTGGGGCACGACGTCGCACTCCACCTGACCAACTACCAGAACCGCTACTACGGCGGGGCGGCCATGATCCGGCTGTACCACGTCGACCTCGAGCGGAACGTCATCGACGTCGAGACGCTGTCGCCCTTCCTGCTCGCCGGCGGACTCGGCGACGCGAACGAGCTCGCAGCCCAGGAGGTCAACCTCAGTGGCGACGTCGACCGCTTCACCATGGCGGTGGACTTCGACGCGCGCTTCGCGGGGTTCGCGCCGGTCGCACCACGGGCCTCCCGGCCGGCGGCACGCATGCTGGTGCCGGGGACGCTGGCGTACTGGCGGTTCGACGGCAACCCGGACGGGGCGGCGCTCGCGCCGACGACGCGGGTGCGCGACCAGAGCGGCAAGGGCAACGACCTGGTGGTCGCCCGGCGGACCGGTGCCGTCGCAGGGGCGCTGCGCTGGACGGCGGCGCACCACCCCGACCAGCCGGGCGCCGGCAGCCTCGCACTGCAGGGCGGCAAGACCGGCGGCGACCACCTGCAGACCGTCGACACGGCACCGCTCAACCGGACCCACTTCCCCCGGGGCTACACGGTCGAGGCGTTCTTCGTGCTGCCGACCACGTTCGACCCGACTGCGAACGGGTTCAGCGCCCTGCTGTCGCAGTACTCGAGCGCCGGCCAGGTGGGGAAGGCGACCGGCGCCGACGGCGACCGGGACGAGCCCGCGGTGACGCTGAGCCTGTCGGGGGACCGCGAACTGCAGTGGTGCGTGTACCCGGCGAGCCAGGACGGATCACTGACGAACTGGGGGCACGAGTTGCCGCTCGGCGCCTGGTGGCACGTGGCCGTGGTGAACGACGGGACGCACACCGTGCTCTACGTCGACGGGTGCCCGGTCGTGCGCAACCCGTCCACCCCGAACCGCGGTCTCAGCACGATCGGCAAGCCGTGGCTGCTCGGTGGGTACCGCTACGGCGACAAGCTCGACAACGTGTTCGTCGGGTCGATCGGCGACGTGCGCGTCGTCGGCCGGGCCCTGCAGCCGAGCGAGTTCATGAACGCCTGACGTCCGGCGGCGGACGGGCGTCTGACACGCCCGGCCGTTCGGCGCGCCCCTCGTTCGGGTGGCACGATCACGCTTTGTGAGGTTAGCCTTACCTAACGTGACACCTCCCATCGAACTCCTGACCACCGCCACCGCCGAGCGCTACCGCTCCGCCGTGACGTCCACGGTGGACCGTCTGGCCGACCGCTTCGCCGCCGTCGACCGTCCGACGACCGACACCGCTCCCGAGGTCCTCCGGGCCCGGGTGCAGGACGTCGACCTCGACGCCGAACCCCTCGGGACGGACCGTGCACTCGCCGAACTCGACGAGCTGTTCGTCCGCGAGGCCGTCTGGTTCCACGACCCGGCGTACCTCGCGCACCTGAACTGCCCGGTCGCGCTGCCCGCGGTCGCCGCCGAATCGGTCCTGGCCGCCGTGAACCCCTCGGTCGACACCTGGGACCAGTCCCGCATCGGCACCGAGATCGAGCGGCACGTCGTCGCCTGGCTCGCCGGTCGGATCGGGTTCGCCGCGGGGGACGGCATCTTCACCTCGGGCGGCTCGCAGTCGAACCTGCAGGCCCTGCTACTGGCGCGCGAGGCCCTCGGCAGCAGCGGCACCGTGTTCACGACCGCGGAGACCCACTTCAGCATCGCGAAGTCGGCGCGACTGCTCGGGCTCGAGGCCGTGGTCGCCGTCGCCACCGACCACGCCGGCCGGATGGTGCCCGCCGCCCTCGCCGAGGCGATCGCCGCCGCCCGCGCAGCCGGGCAGACGCCGATGGCCGTCGTCGCCACCGCCGGCACCACCGACCGCGGGGTCATCGACCCGCTCGAGCCGATCGCGGACGTCTGTGACCTCGAGGGAGTGTGGCTGCACGTCGACGCCGCGTACGGCTGCGGGCTGCTCGTGTCCCCGACCCGCCGGCACCTGCTCGACGGCGTCGAACGGGCCCGGAGCGTGACCGCCGACCTGCACAAGTCGTTCTTCCAGCCGGTGTCGTCGAGCGCCCTGATCGTCCAGCGCCCGGAGGACCTGCGCCGCACCGCCTGGTACGCCGACTATCTGAACCCGGAGGACGCCGCCGAGCCGAACCAGGTCGACAAGTCGTTGCAGACCACCCGCCGGTTCGACGCCCTGAAGCTCTGGGCCACGCTGCGGGCGACCGGTGCCGACGCGATCGGTGCCGCGTTCGACGCCGTCATCGACCTCGCCGCGGCCACCCACCGGATCGTCGAGGAGCATCCCGACCTGGTGCTCGTCGCGCCGACGCAGCTCAGCACGGTGCTGTTCCGCTGGCAGCCCGCCGGCATGACCGACGAGGCCGCCGACGCGCTGGTCGCCCCGATCCGCTCGGCCCTGCTCGCCGAGGGCCGGGTGCTCATCGCCAAGACGGTCATCGACGGCCGACCGTGCAACAAGCTCACGCTGCTCAACCCCGAGACGACGCCTGAGCAGATGCACGCGTCGCTCGAGCACGTCGTCGCGACAGCAGCCCGGGTGCGCGCCGCCACCACCGAGACCGAGGGAGCGAACCGATGACCGCCGACCGCACCGCCGCCGACCGCACCCGCGCCACCGCCGACCCCGCCGTGCACGACGTCGTCGGCATCGGCATCGGCCCGTTCAACCTCGGCCTCGCCTGCCTGACGGACCCGATCGCCGACCTCGACGCGGTGTTCCTCGACGCCGCCGACGGCTTCGCCTGGCACCACGGCATGATGCTCGACGACGCCACGATCCAGGTACCGTTCCTCGCCGACCTGGTGACGATGGCCGACCCGACCTCGCCGTTCTCGTTCCTCGCGTGGCTCAAGGAGACCGGGCGCCTGTACCCGTTCTACATCCGCGAGGACTTCCACCCCCTGCGCAGCGAGTACGACGCCTACTGCCGCTGGGCCGCCGACCGGCTCGACACCCTGCGGTGGGGCCGCCGGGTGACGGCTGTCGAGCACGACCCGGTCACCGACACGTTCACGGTGCACGCCGAGACCGATCAGGGTCCCGAGACGTACCGCGCGCACCACGTCGTCGTGGGCATCGGCACCGAGCCGTCCGTCCCCGCCCCGCTGCGCGGGATCGGCGGACCGGCGGTCCACTCCGCCGAGTTCCTGCCGAACCGCGATGCCCTGCGCGACGCCGGGTCGATCGCCGTCGTCGGCAGCGGGCAGTCCGCCGCCGAGGTCTACCGCGAACTGCTCGAGGACATCCGGCAGGACGGCTACCGCCTCGACTGGATCACGCGGTCGCCCCGGTTCTTCCCGATGGAGGACACCAAGCTCACCCTCGAGATGACGAGCCCGGAGTACACGGACCACTTCCACGGGCTGCCCGAAGCCGTCCGCGATCGCCTGGGGCGGGAGCAGCGCGGCCTGTACAAGGGCATCAGCGCCGACCTGGTCGACGACCTGTACGACCAGCTCTACCGGATCAGTGCGCGCGGCCCCGTCCCGACGACGCTCCGGACCGAGACGAGCGTCGTCGACGCCGCCTGGCTCGGCGACCGTGGCACCTACCGGCTGACGCTCCGCCACGAGCAGCTCGACCAGACGTACGAGCACGAGGTCGAGCAGCTGGTGCTGGCCACCGGGTACACCCCGCGGGTCCCGCGGTTCCTCGACCCGGTCGAGCACCTCGTCGCCCGCGACTCCCGCGGTCGCCTGGCCGTCGCCCGCGACCACCACGTCGACACCCTGGGCGGACGCATCTGGGTGCAGAACGCCGAGGAGCACACGCACGGCCTGACCGCGCCCGACCTCGGCATGGGTGCGTGGCGGAACGCGTCGATCATCCGGTCCGTCACGGGTCGCCCCGTGTACGGCCTGGAGGCCCGGATCGCCTTCCAGGAGTTCGGCCTGCCCGCCTCGGGGCAGTCAACAGCAGCGCCGTCCACCGCCCGCCCCGGCGCCGCGGAGCGCGCGCCGGCCCGCCTCGCGACCGAGCGCGCGGAGGTCTCCGCATGAGCGCGACCGTGACCACCACGGCGCCGGACGCGACCGCGCCTGGGGGAGCCGAGCCGGGCCTCCTGACCGTCGAACCCGTGGACCCGGAACGCGACGCCGCCGTCGTGCAGTCGTGGCTCGCCCACCCGGCGTCGTCGTGGTGGGAGATGGGCGACCTCGACGTGGAAGGGGTGCGCGCCTACCTGGTCGGCGTCCAGGCGGACCCCGCGCAGGCAGCGTGGCTCGGCCGCCGGAACGGCGAGCCATGCTTCCTGGCGGAGACCTACGACCCCTCCGCCGTCCTGCTCACCGACGTGTGGGCGGCCGAACCCGGCGACGTCGGCATGCACCTGCTCGTCGCGCCGGTGCCCGCTGACCGTCGTGTCCACGGCCTGACCAGCGCGGTGATGCGTACCGTCGTCGAGTACTGCCGGGACGCCCTCGGCGCCCGTCGGGTCGTCGTCGAACCGGACGTGCGGAACACCGCCGTGCAGGCGAAGAACGCCGAGGTCGGGTTCCGCGCGCTGCGACAGGTGGACGTCGACGGCAAGCGGGCCCTGTTGTCGGTGCTCGACACCGATCGCATCGGCGTCCCCGATGACGACGGGCCGGCCGCGCACCTGCGGCCCGAGCACCTGGAGCCCGCCGAACGGCACCTCGTCGCGAAGACGATCGCGGAGTTCACCCACGAACGGCTGATCGCCCCTGTGCCGGACAGGGACGGCTGGCGGCTCGACGCGGGGGAGTCGACCTACCGGTTCAGCGCCCGGCAGCACGTGCTCGAGCACTGGTCGATGGACGAGGCCTCGCTGACGCGGACCCGTGCGGGGGCGCCGGCGCCGCTCAGCGCGCAGGAGCTCGTGCTCGAACTGCACGAGGTGCTCGGGATCCCCGACGAGTTGCTCGGCACGTACCTGGAGGAGATCGCGTCGACGCTGGCGAGTGCGGCGGCGAAGCACCGGCGGGGCGGGCCGTCGGCCGGGCAGCTGGCGCG